>JANXZS010000073.1 GCA_025355385.1 Acidobacteriaceae bacterium
GAAAAAGAGACAGCAGGTTTACGGTGCTCCCGCATATTGGGTCTTGCGCACATACGCCAACACCGAGCCGGCTGTGCTTCTCTCCGTCGATTCCAACGCACCCACCTACAGCATTGAAAAAGGAATCATGCGCCTGCCAGAGATTGCCGATGTCCCTTACCTTGACATTGTCGCGGCGGAGTCGAAGGATCGAAGCAAAGTTCTCCTGTTCTGCGTGAACCGCCACCTCACGCGCGCCTTGAAAGCAACAATTGACGTCAGTTCTCTTGGCATTGCAAGTGGGGCCGTAAAGATCACCACCATCGCTAGCGAAAGTATCTTGACTGAGAACGACGAGGAAGACCCACAGCGCGTTGCACCCGTGACCCATACCCGCCAACTGGCCGGGGATGTCGATTACACCTTTCCGAATGCCAGCATTACAGTCATCGAAATCCCTTTGAAACATTGAACGGTCGTTCTCGCGTAGTCAGCAGTCCGCCCGATATTTAGTCATCCCCGGCCGTGGTTTATCCGCCGTCGAGCATGTACCCAACCAATGAATTGAGCAGCACCAGCTGCGACCATGATCCATGCAGAAATGAGAACCCAGGGGCGGTGGCGTTTCTCAATCAATTGATAAGCAATGCCATGAGCGACCGTCAGCGCGAACGCTGCATAGGCCCATCTCTGCAAAAACTTCCAACGCTGCGTCTTCAATGCCCGCAGCGAATAATCATTCGAGATAGCTAAAAGCATCACAAAAAGAAGCGCAGCCGCGAGTCCGGTAAAGTTCGCAAAACCGAATTGCTTATTTTGCAGGTGGATTGGATGGAGAGATTTGAAAAAATACATCCACATCCGCCCGCGAAGATGGACGGTCAATCCGATCGCCATGTGCACAATTGCTAGAATCCCAGTCCAGATGCCCACATCTCGACGCAGATCGAAACTGATGGGATTGGGCTTGCGCCGCAGAACATTCCACGGTCCGAGACAAAGAGATGCTGCAAGAAAGATCAGACCAGCATAGGCAGTAGCCATGCTCAGTCTATGACGTACATCTGGCGGAGGCGTCGCAGTGTATGCGAGCGAAACTATGACAATTGAGGCTGCAGCAAGGGCCAAATGCTGCTTGAATCGTCGCATCCAGTAAGAGTCTTTATGCATGAAGGCAGTTTGGACACGAAAGGCATCGCCCTTGCGCGGAACTACGGCCTAAGTTTTTCCGCTTGCCTGGCAGAAGAGGAAAAAGGGGTGCAGGGAGATTGAAGCCTCCCTGCACCCTCAATGTATCGCACGGATTAGTGACCGGGCACTAGAACGAGAAGCGTGCCGTGAGTTGCATATTCCGCGGACCGTCAATCGTGCCCGTTGGAACTCCAAAGAAGGCACTGTACGGCTGGGCGTCGGGCGTTGCAAAGACATGGCGGTTGAACACGTTAAGAGCTTCAGCCTTGAGGATGAACCTAACCCTCTCGCTGATTGCTGTCTCTTTGATCAGGCTGACGTCCTCGTTTATGTACAGGAAGTTTCGAGCCTCGCCCGTAACTCGCGGCACGTTGCCCAGAAGGAAGCCGCCATTGTCGCAGGACGGACAGAAGGGTCCGCCTGGAATGGAGGCCTTGACGGCGCGTGCACGACGGTTGACCGGCTGATTCTGGCTGGTGAAGGCCGGATTCGATTGAAGCGCAGCGTATCCGGTGTTCACGCCTGCCGGCATCAACAGACCGTTGAAGATGCTGTCGACATTCGGATCGGGGCCTTGCACATTTCCCCCTGCCTTCAGGTTTCTGAACGGGTCGATGCGGCCGCTCTTTCTTGCTTTGCTCCTAAGATCGGAGCCCGGTACGCGAGTGAAGTTGATGCAGTTATCAAAGCCGGGAATTCCATCTGCGCAGCCGAAGGAGACAGGTTGACCGGACTGATACCGGAGCACGCCACCCACCTTAAAGCCTCCAACCAGCGCATTCACAAGTCCCCCATGATTGAGGAACATCTTGTTGTGGCCAAATGGCAGTTCGTAGATGAAGCTGGTCACAAAAGTGTGAGGAATGTCCTGATTAGAGATGGACTTTTGACTCTTGCTATTCGATGGGTCCTGTTCCTGGGCCACGCCGTTGGTGACACCGATTAGAGAGTCCGCGTTAGTGATCGACTTCGCCCACGTATACGAGCCTTGCAGGTTGAGGCCATGCGAGAAGCGGCGTTCGATAGACACAATCATGGCATGGTAGGAGGAGTGTCCGACGTTTTGCAGACAGCAATCCGTTGCTATGAAGCCATACTGCGGGAAGGGCCGCAGCGATTGCTGGAACTGCGCCCGAGTGTTGAAACCGGTATACGGCAGTTTGGAACCGGCTACGACGGGTGCGCTATCGCTGTAGTTATTGGAGAGAATATCTCCGAGGCCGAAATTAGACTTTGAAATATTGTTAATGTTCTCAGCTTGAGACTTTAGGTGCGAGCCAGCCGACCCAATGTAGCCGATGGTGAGTATAAGGTCCTTGCTAAGCTCCTGTTGTACCTGCAAGTTCCACTGATTGACCTGGCCGGGACGTCCGTAGCTGGATTTGATGAAGTTGCCGAAGACCCTCGGCCGACTCGAGTCACCATTGTCGAACTGCCCCGGATCGGTGTTGACACCAACGGTGTAGGGGGGCAGACCCTGGTCGATTGTGAGGGGCTGTGTACCGCCAGTTGCGAATGCAGGGTCGAACCCATTGGAACCATTCGCAATGCTGGTGGTATAGCCTGCGCGTGTATCACCGCCGAAATCGCTGTACTGCAGTGGTGCGTATAGCGTGGCGAATCCCCCGCGAAGGACGGTCTTCTGGTCGTTAAAAGGAGTATAAGCGAAGCCGACCCGAGGTCCGAAGTCTTTGTAATAAGTATCTGCCCAGCGCTTATTACAGTCAGTGCAATTTGAGCCAAAGACCAGGGCGCCTGGAGTGCCGGTCTTCGGGTCGATGGCCGTTTGGCTGAAATTCGAGGTGAAATTGCCCGCCTCTTTACGCGGCTGGTCAACATCATAGCGGAAGCCGACATTGAGTATGAGGTTGTTGCTTACCTTGAAATCGTCCTGAACAAATCCGGCAAAATATTGCGAGATCCAGCGGGCCTGATGAAAGGGAATGTTAGTTCCCCCGAAGTCGTACCCACCTAACAACAGGCTGGCAAACCCATTGCCGGTTCCGCCCGAGTAGGGTCCGGTGCGCGCAGCCTTCGTCTGGTTTGCAGTGAAGTTGAAGAATCCGTTGGTGCCGCCGTTGGAGATGGATGAATACTGCTGATAGCGGTAGTCGATGCCGAACTTGAAGCTGTTGCGGCCGTGCTGCCAGCTTACGGAATCATTGACGCGAGCACCGTTGTCGATGTTGTCGTCGTTTTGGTTACGACTCAATGGTCGATAGCCATCGATGTTGAAGCGTGGCAGACCGGTCTTGATATTTGGAATGCCGAGTTGCTGCGCGTAATTGATGCCTGTCAATGCCTGAATGGATCCATTGATAGAGTTCGACCGGTTGTAACCACCATTCAAGTGATTGAGCAAATTCGGAGTGAAGATGTGGTCAAATCCGCCGCGCCCGAAGTGCGTAATGAAGTCCTGCACTTGGGTGTCTGGATCCTGTGGACCCTGAAAGGTTAGGTTCGTGGGGTTATTTCGGGTGTTCTCACGCGAACTGTATGACCCGTAGAACTTGTCCTTCGAGCCTATCGAATGATCGATGCGAATCGTATAGGTGGTATTGGCCACCTTCGACGAGGAAGCAAGGGTGTAGTTGTTGATCAAAGCGGTGTTGGTTGGCGCGGGGTAAAGAGCAGCAATTTTGGCCGCGACCTTGTTGAACCTCAGCGGCGAAATCTTGTTACCCGGGAATGCTGTGCGGCAATCTACTCCATTGACAGTTTTCACTGTGGCCGGATCAAATATCTGCCCGTTGAGAATGGGCGTGCCGTCACAAGGATTGGTTTGCCCATTGCCACCGCCGATGAGCCTGTCGGAGAAGTCCCCGGTTAGCTCCGCTGCGGTTGGAACCGTGCTGGACGTGATCCCGCCCAGCTTCTGCAAATACTGCTCCCACGCAAAGAAAAAGAAGGTCTTGTCCTTCCCGTTATAGAGGTGCGGAATGTTGACAGGGCCGCCAAAGGTTCCGCCAAAGTCGTTCTTACGGTCTTTGTTGCGGGTATTGTTAACGGCATCCACACTATCTTTGATCGAATTGTAGTAGGCCTTCCGTCCATTACGGAACCAGTCGTTCGCATTCAGCGCCTCGTTGCGAAACAATTCGAAGACGGTGCCATGAAGATTGTTCGTGCCCGACTTGGTGACAAAGTTCACGATGCCACCCGTCGTCCGCCCAAACTCTGCGCTCGGCGTGCTGGTGGTCACCTTGAACTCAGAGACCGCTTCTACCGAAGGAGCCTCTTCGTCGTACGACGATCCGTTCTCAGACCGGGTCTGGCTGCCGCCGTCGAGTAGGATCTCGCTGCCGAAGTTCTGGCCGCCGCCGAGCTTGTTGATGAAAATTCCATCCTTGCTGTTTGCGCTGCCGGGGCCGGTCGTACCGGGCACCAGGAACACAAAGGCCTCGGGAGAGCGCATGGCTCCTACTCCGCCCAGGGCCAGAGGCAACTCAACTATCTGCCGTTCGGTAACCGTACCGCCCACCTCAGACGACTCTGTCTGCACCGTCGGGGAATCCGAACTCACCGTAACGCTCTCCGTCGTGCCTCCCACCGTCAGCGTAATCTGAAGGGCAGTCACCGTACCGACGCGAACCTCAATTCCCGTGTTGACATTCGATTTGAAACCCGGAGCGCTCGTGGTAATCGTGTATCGCCCCAGAGCGATCGATGGAAAGCGATAGGATCCCTCGCCCGAAGAGATCGCCGTGTAAACGGAACCGGTATCCTCGCTCTTGGCGCCCACCGTCGCGTTGGGTACCGCTGCCCCGGAGCTGTCCAGCACGTTGCCGGCAATTACACCCTGGTTCGTCTGCGCGTTTGCGAAGGTGCCAAGGAACAGAAACGCGAGGCCAAGTGCGACCGAACGGGAAAGGCGAGTGATTACTTCCATTTCTTCCTCCAAAACCAGTTACGTTACAAAACAGCGGAAAACTCCCGCTTTCTTTCGTCGCCATTGCAACGCTTGAATTCCACTTACTTTGAGTTCTGTAAGCGGTTACATAAATGGGTATGATGTGGATATTAGCGATTGCGCAAAGCCATTGTCAATCATTTTTTCGGCCTATCGATGGAGAAGCAAATCCACCAAAATGTGGGTACCGTAGCCAGCCTAGAGGTCCGACCAATCACTATAACTTGCGGCATAACAAGGAGCCGTCTCGTATCACTGCTGTCGCAGCCGTCGACAACGACCCTACGGCACAGCTACGATCTATTCTCGTGAAGGTAATGTTGATGACACTCTTACGGTGGTCGCGCAGGCTGGCCTTCACGGCATCCCTTGTTCTGTCAGGCGGCGTGGCAATAGCTCAAAATAGCGCGGTTGAAGACGCCTTTAAGCGAGGGGCGACCGCCATGCACAACGGCCAAGACACCGAAGCCGAAGTCGCCTTCCGTGAGGCCGTCCGCCTCGCTCCGGACCTGCCCGAGGCGCATCTCGATCTTGGTCTAGTCCTCGGTCGCGAAGGCAGACTGGAAGACGCCATCGTTTCCATAAAAGAGGCCCTCCGCCTTAACCACGCGCTCGAGTCCGCGAACATGTTTCTGGGCATCTTCCTCCATCAGACTGGCCGCGACGCAGACGCATCAGCCGCACTGCAGTACGAGGTCAAGCTTAGCCCGCGAAACGCCGAATCCCTTACATGGCTGGGCACCGTCGAACTCGCGAGAGGCCTCCCTGAAAAGGCTGCTGCTGCCTTCGATCGCGCCGCTGAAATCCAGCCCGACGATCTCAACGTTCTTGAGTATCGTGGTCGCGCCCATAGCATGGTAGCCCGCGATAGTTACGCCCGTATGGCCCACCTAGATCCCAATAGCTGGCATGTCCACCGCGTCCAGGCCGAACTCGATGCCGAAGGTGGACAGCACACGGAAGCCATTGCCGAGTACCAGGCAGCCGTTGCGCTCGAAACCCGCAATCCGGACCTCTACGAAGGACTGGGCGACCAGTATCGCCAGACCAGCCAGCTCGAACTTGCCGAAAAGGCGTACGCGCGCGAGCTCGAACTCACCCCGGCAAGCGCTATCGCTATGTATAACCTCGGTTCCACCAAAGTAGAGCGCGGTGACAATGCCCAAGGCGTTATTTTGCTAGAGCAAATGTTGAAGTCCTACGGACCCTCTCCGGTCGCCGAGTACTATCTCGGCCGCGGACTTGCAGCACAGGATAAGGACGCCGAGGCAGCACCATGGCTGGAAAAGAGTGCCCACGACGACCCAAACGGAGAAGTCGGCAAACGTTCCTTCTATGAACTTGCCCGCGTCTATCGCAAGCTGAAACGGCTGCCCGAGGCAGAGAAAGCCCTCGTCACCTACAACCACCTGCGCGAAGCCGAGCAAGCAAAAAATGCCAGGCAAGTCGAAGACTGGAGAAAGCTCAATGCCGAGCCAACCGCCGACGCTCATCCTACAAACCCCGCACCCCCAACGCCATGATTGGCATTTGCTCTCTGCTCATTGGAGCAGTCCAGTGCCGTAGTAGGTTAGGCAGACGCCGCCAGAGTTGTAGTACGAGGCGAGCTCGAGCAGGGCGCTCCCATCGGCCGACGGGAGGAGCGCGGAGGAGTAGTTGGGGCAGTAGTTATCGTATGCAGTCGGCACGAGAACGGGCGCTGTGACCGTCGACCAGGGTCCGAAGCCGTCCACGGCAGAGTTCACAAAGACCAACTGCCCATTGTGCGACGAGATTGCGCCGTTTGACTCATAGAGAACTTGTCCGACCAACAAAAGCATGCCGTTCGTCGATGTAGACGACGTGGTCCAGACGTTCAGAGGAGCATGTTCGAAGTACTGGCCAGTCGTGGAGACAACATTGGTGCCCAAATCTGACGAAGTTCCAAAGTTCCAGCCGTCGGTGGAAGTGCGATAAAAGACTTTGCAGGCTGAGGGGCCGCAGAGCTCATACGACATGAAGAAGTGGCCGTTGGGAAGCTTGCTGACCGTTACCATTCCCGGGCGGTCCGGCTGGACTGTGCTGGCAACTGTATTGGCCTGATCCTGCCAGGTGGTCCCGTTGTAACTGCGGGCCTGCATAAGCTTCTGACTGCAGCAGGGGTCAGTCTCGTCTGACCAGAAGATAACCAGCGCGCCATCCGCGGCGATCGCGAACTCAGGTTCCCACAGACCGTGGTTTGTGCCTCCCCGTGTAACAGGGGTGCTCGAGTAGCTCCAGGTCGTACCTGCGTCCGTGCTGACATACACTTCGATTGCAGGTACGGCACCTAGAAAGTAAGAGGCGGATGACAGAAGGGTTCCAGCCGCGAGGGTGCCGACGCTCTTGGGAAGTTCGTACAGAGTGGCGCAACAGCGTTCCGTGCTGCCCGAGGCAGTAGGAACCTGGCCCACAACGCTGAAATTGGCGCCATTATCCAGGCTGCGGAAGATCACACCATTGGTGCTCGCAATGACTTGCCCGTTGGTCGCGGCGGGGCCGTGTGCGAGACGAATCGCACGTGGATAGAGCGTACTCTGTCGGAGCAGAGTGCCTGTATTTGCCGGCGTAGAGGCGACCGTTGTTGAGGGAGCTATTGTCGCAGCCGAAGAGCAACCTGTCATGAAGAGAGAGGAGAGTACGAGTGTAATGGCGGGGACAGCGAAAAACATATCCTTCACAATAAAGCTCCAATATCGATCAACAGACTGATGATACGTGGTAAATCTGATCGCTTGGACCGTATCGAGTACTAAGTCGCGTGGAGCTTTGCCTTCCAGTCGATAGAATCTGTCATCCGAACTACACGCCTACAATTTGCCAGTCGAAGCTCGACTGCGACGTTACACGATGTGTAGGGTAGTTAGTTCGAGGAGAAATTGTGAATCAGACTCTATACGGTGATGTGCAATCACGAAGCAAACTAATTCCACACCAACGATCGGTTATCGAAACTCCTATGCGTAACACTGCAACATTAATATTCGCGATGTGTTTAGCTCCACCTCTCTTATCGCAAGATGTCTCTTCCCACAGACCCCCCGCGGTACCTCTAATCGCAAACGATCCCTATTTCAGTGTCTGGTCCATGGCAGATAGACTCACGGACGTATCAACCAGACATTGGTCCGAAGTCGGCGGCGGAGCGAGACTACGCGTCGCTTGAAGCGCGTGGAAAAACGTTCGATGCAGACCTCACCGCCGACATGCTAGAGACCGGGGGTAGCGACTACGCTTATCTGACCTCGCTGGTGTTCCGCCAAACTATTGCCGCACACAAGCTCGTTGCTGACGTGGATGGCACACCGATGCTCTTCTCTAAAGAGAATGACAGCAATGGCTGTATTGATACTGTCGACGTCACCTATCCTTCGTCACCTTTCTTTCTATTTTTCAATCCGGAACTCCTCAAGGCACAACTTGAACCGTTGATGCGCTACGCCGCGCTGCCACGCTGGCACTTTCCGTTTGCTCCGCATGATCTCGGGACCTATCCCTTGGCTGATGGGCAAGTGTACGGCGGAGGTGAGTCAAACGAAACGAACCAGATGCCCGTGGAAGAAAGCGGCAACCTGATCCTGATGATCGCAGCGCTCGAGCGCAGTTAAGGAAACTGGGACTTCGCTCGACACTACATGCCTCAACTTACCCAATGGGCCGCATATCTGGAAGCTAAAGGTATGGACCCGGAAAACCAGTTGAGCACCGACGACTTTGCTGGACACCTCGCACACAATACAAATCTATCGATAAAAGCGATTGAAGCCTTGGGTGCGTTCGTCGACATCGCCAAGGGCGTTGGCGATTCAAAACTCGCCGAACGTTATGAGAAGGTTGTGCAAACTATGCCCGCCAAATGGGAGAAGATGGCGCGTGACGGCGACCACTACAAACTCGCCTTCGACCGGCCCGGCACCTGGAGTCAAAAATACAATCTAGTGTGGGATAGTATTCTCGACCTTCATCTCCTTCCCGCAAACGTCATGCAAACCGAGTGGACCTTTTATGCAAAACAGGTTCAGTCATTTGGCCTGCCACTGGACAATCGGAAAAGCTTCACAAAGCTAGATTGGGAGGTTTGGACAGCGACCCTTTCCCACGATCCAAGACAGTTCGAGGATCTCATCCACCGAATGGTCACTTGGGCCGACACAACCCCTTCACGTGTTCCAACCACCGACTGGTACGACACTATCACCGGCAGGCAGATGGGCTTTCAGGCGCGCTCAGTAGTAGGCGGAATCTTCATTAAGGCGCCCCTGTATCCCGAGGTCGCAAGCAAGTGGAAGGTGCGAGCGGCAACAGCAGGTAATTGAGCATGATTCAAGAATGAGGAAGCTATCGCCTATCGGGAATACTATTTGGCTGATGGAGGAAGCAGGCGATGACGGTGCTACCGGAAGTTAGCCGCATCTGCCGCCGGCTAGCTGCCCTGGCGCTGGTTGGGGCGGTTGCGCATGTTTCCTCTTCAACGCGAACACCGGCAGCGAGTTCGCAGGACAGACAGCGAACATGACGAACAACCAGGCGGTTGCGAACTCTTATCTGGGGGCCATCGACCGGATAAGCGGTGGACGCGCATTTGGGAATGGAAACGACATTGATCTAGCGCTCGAACGCGTGGTCGAAGAGAGCGACTCTGCGTTGCGCGTTGCCTATTCGCCGACGAACAAGAACGTCGATGGTAAGTACCGCAAAATCTCTGTCACGGTGAATCGGCCTGGTCTGACGGCGCGAACACGGGACGGATACTACGCGCTGCAAGACCCTCCGAAGCCAACGGTGACCGAACAAAAAACGAGGATCGAGGCGGCAATCGAAAGCTTATTCGCTTTTCAGGCACTGGAGGTGAGCGGCGAACTCCGACTGTTGCCTACAGCAACAGTCCAAGTCCATGTCGCGGGAACGCAGATCCAATGGAGGTCCGACGATCAGGGTGCACGCGTGGATCAGATGATCGTACTCGCGGCCTATTCCGCGGAGAACCGCCCCTTGAGCTCAAGAACCTATGATGTGAGCGCGAAGGTGCCTAACTTGCGGGAGAAAAGTCCGGGTGTGAGCTACACGGTTGCGTTCGAACCGCCACCCGGGACAGTTCGCGTCCGGCTCGCTGTGTCTGATCTGCGTTCGGGCCAGATTGGGACGGCGGATGTTGCCATTACTCCACCCGATCTGTCTGACAACATGTGGGTGGCCCCGTAAGGCTAAAGTTGTGTCCTCATATCATCAATGACTTCCGGAACACGTATCCCTATTACGCTGAAGCACACGACCCCCTAAGCTTGAAGTTCCGCGGGGTTTTTACCCACAGGACTCATCTCGTCAACCAAACGTTCCCGCCGCTCACGTAGCACCGCCCGCAACCGCCACCGTCGGCCCAACCGCCTATTCATCTTGCCAAGAAAGAGAAGTAAGAGCAGACCCATCAGGTCTTTGGCCTCGGTGTCTCCGTAGCAGCGGAGGAGCAATACGAATAAAACCTTGGTCCGGCTCAAAGCACCATCGATCAGGCAAATACAATTTCGGAACCGTGAGAGGTGTACCAAGGAACCGCAATCGAAATCAACGACGGCGGTTGGTTCATTAACCGGCGCTGTATCCGACGAGCTTGCAGGATGTTCGAGGTGGGACACCTTTTCACATCAATTTCAACTCAATAAATTTTTACTGAGCGGGCCTCTCCAGCGGCTTACTAAGCGGGACCGGCCTACCGAATTTCGGCCTGCCTTGCTCGTCCCATGAAAAGCGCTGTATGCGAGGCGAGCGAAAGTTTCCGCAGCCCTCGCCTGACTTCGGGTTGGCGTGATAGATAATCCAGTCCTCCTTCCCGTTCGGCGACTTGAAAAATCCGTTGTGTCCTGGCCCGAACGCCTCAGAACCCGGATCGGTAGTGAGGAAAGGATGATCAATCTTGAGCCAGTTCTTCGCATCGAGCGGATCGGCCTTAAGGCTTGCCTCGAGCACACCCAGAGAATAAAAGTCCGTCCAGCAACCGGAGGCCGAGAACACGATAAACATCTTGTTGCCGTGAGAGATGAACTCTGGCCCCTCATTTACATTAACGTGCCTGCCGGGCAGATCGCCGTGCTCTTCCCAGGAATAGGTGGGCTTCGAGATCAGCGTACGTGGAGAATCGATCGTCCACGGATTACTCATGTGCGCAATATACAGGTCCTGTTCGCCGTCATTGGCACCCTTCCAACCAGACCACACGAGATAGTGCTGACCTCGAACTTCAAAGGTGGTTGCGTCGATAGCCCACCGGTCGCTGGGATCGCTGATTTTACCTCTAAAAGTCCAGCTTCCCTCAGTGGGGTCATCATTCTCGTTTTCGAGGACGTAAATGCGATGCGACGCATTCTCGCCCGCATCAGCAGCGAAGTAGATGTACCACTTGCCGCCCCAACGATGCAGCTCAGGTGCCCAAATATCTTTTGACCAGAGATGCTCCGGCTCAGGGGTCCAAACTACTTTTTTCTCTGCATGCCGGAGGTCGGTGATGTCGGCCGTCTTGCGCAGCGTTAAATTTGTACCTGTCGAGTTGGAGTAGTAGTAAAAGCCCTTCCACCACACGACCCAGGGGTCTGGACCATTATCGAGTAGCGGGTCTGTGAAATTGTCTGCCTGCGTCGTAGTGGCTTTGGGGGGTGCGGGCGCGACTTGGGCTTTGCCGTTCAACGTGACACCCGCGAGAGCGAGAAGTGGAACGCAAATCATCCGTGGCAAGTTCATCTCGTCGATCTCCCTGGGCATTCTAAGCAAGCCGTCTAACTTGAGCCAACGTAAACATCAATAGTCGCGCCTTTTAAGGCCCTCTGTCTGTAAATTTCTAATTTGTTGGAGCACCGAATGGGATTTGAACCCATGAATACTGGTTTTGTATTTCGGTATATCCTTTATCATGAACCACTTGAATGAACCGAAATGGACTAAAAACCCCCATAAATGACGCAAAGAAATGTGCTTAGGGGTTTGAAAGGGTTTTGTTTTGCAGTGACAAGTCAGGCCATACTCGGCTCTAAACTCACGCTCTCACCGTGCCCCGCATGAACCCTTTGCGACCCTTTCCCTCTTTCCAAATTCTATATTGAGGAATGGGCTAGGTAGAGGCTTCAACAAGGAAGCACGAAACCGGGCGGCAGTTCACCACCCGCGAGACGATTGCCGCAGAACTGGCGACGGTCGCACACATGAAGCGTGGGCAAGATTCCGTCGAACCAATCTTGCCGAAAGATCAAGCGACCGTCATCCTGCTTTCCGCAAGAACACAGAATGATGGAGGTAAGGTTCTCCGTGCAGCAGCCCAAGTTTACAAGGTGGACACCGATGCGATTGCCCTCAAGGTAAAGCACGAGTTTGCCGCAAAAGCGAAAGGCAAGTTGCCGCAGAAGGTAGAGTCGAAGCCAGTAGCGAAGGCAAGAAAAGCCTCGTAGTAGCGAAGGGTAGGGTTCACGTCACGGTGAACCCTGTTTTCTTCTTGTTGCTGCGAGACCAATTTTTGATGCGGTCGTTATTGTCGAAATTCAACAGTGATTCGGTGATCCACCGGACAGACAGCAAAATAATCTCTGATTGAGAATATCGCTATGAAAGTCGAGCCCCGCATCGTCGGTGTGGACAGACTGCGCCATGCCGTGGTCGTCTCTTTCGATGACGGATCGAGCGTGCTTTATTCTGCAACCTTATTGCAGGACGTTCAAGCCATGGCAGAAGACCTCACGAACCCACCCAACCCCGATGACGACGAATAAATGATGATTGATGGCTCGGAACGCCTTTTTCTTTCCATCCCCAAAGCGTCGGAGCATCGTCGCAAACCAGAAGTGATTCCTCGTCATTTCGCACATTACCGACGCGAGAGTTCGCCTTCCATGCCCGCATCTTCTCGGCAGGGAACGGCCTCAGCAGATCGAGCGGCAAAACCTCAGCTTCCGCCGGCTGAAGCCAGCGGTCGTAATCCTTTGGCTCGATAATCACGGGCATCCTGTCATGCAGCGGTTTTATGTGGAATTGGGAATGTGTCAAGAGTTTGTGATGGGCGGTGTTCTCGC
>JANXZS010000082.1 GCA_025355385.1 Acidobacteriaceae bacterium
ATCCCGATAGATTGTGGGTTGCCGATATAACCTACGTACCCACATGGGCGGGATTTTTGTACTTGGCGGCCGTCTTGGATGTGTACTCACGCAAAGTGATCGGGTGGGCGATGGAAAATCATTTGCGAACGGAGCTGGTGCTCGAAGCGCTACAAAATGCCATCTCTCAACGTCGGCCGCAAGGCGTGATCCATCACTCGGATCGCGGTTGCCAGTACACGAGTTACGCATTTGGCAAGCGCTGTCAGGAGGCCGGCGTCATGCCCTCCATGGGATCGGTCGGAGATTGTTACGACAATGCGCTGGCCGAATCGTTTTGGGCCACCTTGGAGCGAGAGGTGTTGAGTCGCCGGCGCTTCAAAACGCAGGCCGAAGCGAAGATGGCGATCTTCTCCTGGATCGAAGGTTGGTATAACCCGCATCGCAGGCACTCATCGCTTGGTTATCGGTCACCGATGAACTACGAGCGTCACGCACTCGAGCATCGGGCCGCATGAGCGATGGACGAATCAACGTTCAATCATGCGAAGTCGAGGGATACGAACCTCAGGGGTCAACCGAGATCGTGGCTCCTGGGGCATTACGCTCGGTCGCTGCCAAGCGAAAGAGGAGAAAAAGCTCAGCCACGGAGCTTCTGCCGCCCTGCGGCGGCAGACTGCGCTATGGTGGGACGTTAGATGGAGATCAAAGGACGGAAAGAGAGGTTAGAAACTGTCCACCGAAACGGGTGAGGTCCAGATTGGCTGTTGCATCGAACGCGACATTGATCTGCGTCGCGCGGTGACGCTCCACAACTTCTCGCGGCGTTTCCCGGAGCGCGTCTTCCCAGAATTCCGGTCCGCGGCCTAAATACTTCATGCGCTGCAGCTCAAGTTGATCATCGAGCTGAACGAGTTCGAACCCGACTTGGCCGAGCCCTTCAATTTCGCACAGGATGTCGGGTGGATCAGGTTGAGTGATGCTCTCGGGGCGGACGACAAGGCCAGCGGCCCGCACGAAGCACTCGAAAATGCCACGCTCCTCAAGCAGCCTTCGCGGCTGCGGCGTTCACACTTGTCGCTCCGGTCACTGTGTAAATCTCGAGGCCATATTGCGGTTGTTCTTCACCCGATATTATCGATGATACTCCGCAGGGAAACCGAATCGCTGATGAAATGCAGGGAGCCACGGCCGAACGACGACTGCGATCGGTAGCTTTTGCGTAGACCTCGAAAAGCTTCATATGGGGATTTCAAACGTCCGGTCACGGGGAATCCGTGCAATCGCGTCCGACTTCACCTCCTGGCCGGTAGCGGCAGTAGCCGCCTCCCAAATGCGGCCTTTCAATCGCGAAACTTTCAGGCAACGCCTGCCGATGGCGTTTGAACTAATACACATTATCTCTTTGGGGACTTCAGCCGACTGGCCAGCTGCACTGAATATTGCCGTCGATTGTCGCGCTTATTCCTCTGCCTGGCAGCTCCGCTCCGACACTCCTCCATTATTTGCTGAACCCACAATGGTTTCCTAGAGCGCCCGGGACCGAGTTTCTCAATTACCTGCTGCATCGTGTATTCCGGGTGCCGATTAACAATCGTGCAGATTTGAATTGGTGTGCTTGTCCAACAGTCGATCGGCCAGTTTCCGCCAAGTCCGAATGTACACCCGGCGAGCGGGTCAGCGCATCCGCATATGCGTGCCTTTCGCGCACATTTGGTAATACTAAAAGTCATCCAGCGGGCGGGTGATCTCTGAAAGGACTGAACGACTGCGCACCAGTGTCCTGCGGATCGCGCGGCGTCAGCATCAGCAGCCGGCGGTCGCCGTCACGGTGGACAAATACGGACCCGTACTCTGGCGTCGCTTCAGCCTGCCACCCGTCGTCCTTGAGGCGCTCGATTGCCGCCGTCATGGCCGCGGAAAGGTCCGCACCAGGGTCGAGGCGCACTACCTCGAGCAGCTGCCATTGCAGGTCCCACAGAACGACGTAGCTCGGCTGCGACGATGTGGTGAAGGCGGAGAAGCGGTAGCGGGCCACGTCCGGATTCTGCTGCCCGGAAGCAAATTACGTCCATCCAGTACTGGGCAATGCCCGGGACTGTATGATTCGGCGTCTCGGCCCCAAGCCAAAGGAATGAACGCCAATGAATGACGCTATCAAACGAGCAGAGGACGGGGTCGCAACTGCGGAAGCTATACACGCCAACGAGTTGAAGAAGCGCTAAGACGAGATAATTCCTTTCGCCATCGACGTGGCGGAGGCTAAGGGCGACCCTCAGCGACGCGCTGGAGGCCGCTACTTAGCGCCGGCCGTCCCAAGACGGTCCTCCCTATTCGGGGCAGTGGTACGATTCTCGCTTGATCTTTGCGAATATTTCTTCGCGGTGTACGGCTACATCCTTGGGCGCGTCGATGCCGATGCGCACTTGATGATCTTTAATACCCGTTCCTTGACTACCTTGCGAGGATCTTTGTCCGCACGCATTGCAACGTATTTGGTATGCCGCAGCTTTGAGGCATCAGTCCATTCCAAGAACTCGATGCGCACAACAGCCTCTGGTTTAAGCCACACGCAGCCTTTCATCTTCTCCGCGGTTAGTCCGGCGCCCCATCGGCCTTCTGACTTCTCCGGTAAGTTGACGAACGGGCACTTGGTGGTTTTGAAATGCTTTATCTGCGCGAATACCTCGCGCCGGGTGGCAGGAATGAAACCGGCACGCACTCGGGC
>JANXZS010000099.1 GCA_025355385.1 Acidobacteriaceae bacterium
CTCGGAAATACGCTGGTGCGCGACACGCTCGAATCGGAACAGAAGACCGAAGCGCAGATCCAGGCCCAACGCCTGCGCGTAATCGAGATTCGCAAGAAGATTTCGACCGTGGACTCGCCGGCAGCGCGGACGCTGCTCTCGGTGGTCGACTCGCTGGTTCGCAAGAGCGTGTGGATACTGGGTGGGGACGGTTGGGCCTACGATATAGGTTTCGGCGGAGTCGATCAGGTACTTGGTTCCGGCAAGAACATCAAGATTCTGGTGCTCGATACGGAAACCTACTCCAATACCGGTGGCCAGATGTCGAAGTCTACTCCACGCGGAGCAGTTGCGAAGTTTGCCGCTGCGGGCAAGACGACCAGCAAGAAAGACATTGCAATGGAAGCGGTCAGCTACGGGTCAGTGTATGTGGCCCGGGTGGCGATCGGCGCCCAGGACATGCACACGGTCAAGGCCTTTCAGGAAGCGGAAGCGTATGACGGTCCAGCATTGATCATCGCCTACAGCCATTGCATTGCGCACGGCTATGACCTGTCGCATGGACTGGATCAGCAGAAGGCTGCTGTCGCCTCAGGCTACTGGCCGCTGATGCGTTATAACCCGATGTTGCGAGAGGAGGGGAAGAATCCGTTCCTCCTCGACTCCAAGGCGCCTTCGATTGCGTTGAAGGAGTACACGTACCAGGAAGCCCGCTACACAATGTTGGCTCGCAGTAATCCGGAGGCGGCAAAGAAGCTGCTCCGCGAGGCACAGGACGACGTCGAGCGTCAGTGGCGCGTTTACTCCGGCCGCGCTGCCATGGCGGGTCGCAGTGCCACTCCTGAGATAGCTCCGGCTGAAAAACCCAGCGAAGTAGCTGTTCTCGGCAAGGAAGGTGAAGAGTAATGGTTGATCTTACAACAGAGTATCTGGGACTAAAGCTGAAGAGTCCTCTGGTGGTTTCTTCGACACCGCTCTCTCAGTCCATTGCAACCATTCGAAGGATGGAAGACTGTGGCGCTGCTGCAGTCGTCCTCTCCTCCCTCTTCGAGGAGCAGTTGATTCTCGAGAGCGGGGCGCTCGACAAAGATCTAACCCGCGGTACGGAGTCATTCGCTGAGTCGCTCGACTACTTGCCTAAGTTCGAGGACTATGGCCAGGGGCATGAGGCTTATCTCGAGCATTTGCGCAAGGCAAAGGCTGCTGTGTCGATACCAATTCTTGCCAGCCTGAACGGCGCCACGGCGGGCGGGTGGGTCCGCTTCGCGAAGGAACTCGAGCAGGCGGGTGCGGACGCCCTCGAATTGAATACCTACTCTCTTGCCACCGATCCGCTGATTTCCGGCGCCGACGTGGAAAAGGGTCTGGTGAAACTGGTCTGCCAGGTGAAGGCGAGCGTTGGCATCCCGGTAGCCGTCAAACTTTCCCCCTTCTACACCAGCGTTGCCAATCTGGCATCCCAGCTGGATGCGGTAGGGGCGGACGGTCTGGTTCTCTTCAACCGCTTTTACCAGCCTGACTTCGATATTGAAAATCTGGATGTCGTTCCCAGTCTCCACTTCAGCACCTCGGAAGAACTACTGCTGAGGTTGCACTGGGTGGCGATCCTCTTCAGCCATGTCAAGGCTGACCTCGCTATTACGGGCGGTATTCATACGGCAGAAGATGTACTGAAGACTATGATGGCGGGTTCTCAGGTTGCCATGCTGGCCTCGGCATTGCATGTCCAGGGAATCGACCACCTGGCCAGCCTGCGCGAGCAGGTTGTCCGCTGGATGACGGAGCATGAGTACGAGTCGATCCGGCAGATGCGTGGCAGTCTTAGCCGTCGCTCAGTGCCGGACACTTCGCCCTTTGAACGCGGTAACTACATCAAGACTCTTAGTTCTTACACCATGGAAAAGCCCACGACGCTGCAGTAAAGGTGCCGAAGCAATTCCGCAGTACCTGCGCCACCACAACGCCCATGCGGGTTGTGGTGGCTTTTTTGTCTTGGTGATTCAGGATGCAGAACTTGTATCACTCTTGCACGTGTCTACGGTCACCGCCAATCGTTCCGAGTGCCCAGCAAAATATAGATAGGTTCTATGTGGGAAGTTTCTCCGCCAGCCTCGGATGCTAAACCATTTGAGCGGTGGAGGGCGATGATCTAGGGGGATATATGAAAGATCTGGAGTCGAACTTGATCCACCATTTGGACACCGAGGTTAGCGTATCCACCCTGGCTGAACTCGATGCGCTGGCCGCTCGCGTTTGCAGCGCCCAGCAGAAGTACGCGACCTTCTCCCAGAAGCAGGTGGACCATATCTTCCGTAACGCGGCCCTGGCGGCGGCTGACGCCCGCATACCGCTGGCCATGATGGCGGCGGAAGAGACCGGGATGGGCGTGGTGGAAGACAAGGTCATGAAGAACCACTTCGCATCTGAGTACATCTACAACAAATACAAAGACGAAAAGACCTGTGGCATCCTCGAAGAAGACGAAGAAGCCGGTACTATCACGATTGCGGAGCCCATTGGCGTCATCTGCGGCATCATTCCGGTAACCAATCCCACTTCGACTGCAATCTTTAAGGCGCTTATCAGTCTCAAGACGCGTAACGCTATCATCTTCAGCCCGCATCCGCGAGCCCGCAGGTCAACCTGCGCTGCAGCACGTCTGGTGCTTGAGGCGGCAGTAGCGGCCGGGGCTCCAGAGAACCTGATCGGCTGGATCGACGAGCCCACTTTAGAACTGTCGAATGCGCTCATGCGTCATCCTGCAGTCAAGTTAATCCTCGCCACCGGCGGGCCTGGCATGGTGCGCGCAGCTTACTCCTCCGGAACGCCAGCAATCGGCGTAGGCGCTGGAAACACGCCAGTCGTAATCGACGAGACCGCCGACATCAAGCGCGCCGTCGCATCGATCGTTATGTCGAAGACTTTTGACAACGGCGTGGTGTGTGCCTCAGAGCAAGCGGTGGTAGTTGTAGATGAAGTATACGAGGCCGTTCGCGAGCGGTTTCAAAAACATGGCGGCTACCTGCTGAATAAACAGGAGACGGAGGCAGTGCGCAGGCTCATCCTGGTAAACGGGAGCGTGAACATCGCCATCGTCGGTCAATCCGCCCCGCGCATTGCGACGCTTGCGGGCATTAAGGTGCCCGCGGCAACCCGTGTCCTTATCGGCGAGGTGACGGACGCAGTTGAGTCGGAGCCGTTTGCTCACGAAAAGCTCTCTACCGTGCTGGCACTCTACCGCCGTAAGGACTTCAAGGACGCGGTCGACACAGCGTGCAAACTGGTTGCGCTGGGCGGTATCGGCCATACCTCCGTACTCTACACGGATCAGGATCTGCGGGAGGATCGGGTGCGCTACTTTGGCGAGCGCATGAAGACTGCTCGCATTCTGATCAACACTCCGTCTTCGCACGGCGGGATCGGCGATCTTTACAACTTCAGCCTGGCTCCATCCATGACGCTGGGATGCGGGTCCTGGGGTGGGAACTCGATATCGGAGAACGTGGGGCCAAAACATCTGCTCAATAAGAAAACTGTCGCGAAGAGGGCTGAAAACATGTTGTGGCACAAGCTTCCCAGGTCCATTTACTTCCGCCGCGGCTGCATTCCGGAGGCGCTGAAAGAGATTGCGGGGAAGAAGCGAGCGTTGATCGTCACCGATACCTTCCTATTCAGGAATGGATATGCGGACGAGTTGATCGCTGTTCTTCACAAACTTGGTCTGGAGGTTGAGAGCTTTTACCAGGTGGAGGCGGACCCCACTCTTTCCACGGTGCGCAAATGCGTCGATATCATGAACTTGTTCCAGCCCGATGTTATCGTCGCGTTCGGAGGCGGGTCGCCGATGGACGCGGCCAAGATCGCGTGGGTGATGTATGAGCATCCTGAGGTTGATTTCGAAGATCTGGCACTTCGCTTCATGGACATCCGCAAGCGCATCTACAAATTCCCCAAGATGGGAGAGAAGGCGAAGTTGATCGCCATTCCCACCACCTCCGGTACCGGGTCAGAGGTGACACCCTTCGCGGTCGTGACCGATGATGCCACAGGAAAGAAGTATCCCATCGCCGATTACGAGTTGACGCCGAATATGGCGATCATCGACCCCAACCTGGTGATGAATCTGCCCAAGCCGTTGACTGCCTTCGGTGGTATCGATGCGGTCACGCACTCGCTAGAGGCCTACGTCTCCATCATGGCGACGGAGTACACCGATGGCCAGGCGCTGCAGGCCCTCCGACTGTTGAAGGAACATCTGCCCTCAGCCTACAAGAACGGAGCGGGAGATCCCGTTGCGCGGGAGAAGGTGCACAATGCCGCGACGCTGGCGGGGATCGCGTTCGCTAATGCGTTCCTGGGCGCTTGTCACTCCATGGCGCACAAGCTTGGTGCGGCGTTTCACATTCCGCATGGGCTGGCGAATGCGCTGTTGATCGTCAACGTTATCCGCTACAACGCGAATGATAATCCCGTGAAGCAGGCAGCCTTCTCGCAGTACGATCGCCCCAAGGCGAAGTGCCGCTACGCTGAAATCGCCGACTATTTGGGATTGGGCGGCGAGACCAGCGCTGAAAAAGTTGAACGCTTGATCGAATGGATCGAGTCTTTGAAAAGTGATCTGGAGATACCAGCATCGATCCAGGCAGCGGGAGTGACCGAGACCGAATTCCTTGCCAAGGTGGATTCGCTCGCGGTCGATGCATTTGACGATCAGTGCACTGGCGCCAATCCGCGATATCCGCTGATTCGGGAGTTCAAGGCGCTCCTGTTGGCGAGCTACTACGGCCGTGCGTTCACAGAGATTCCTGAACATATCTGCGAGAATAGAGGTTCGGAAGTTCTAAAGGAAGCAGCCAAGCCGCTATTGAAGGAAAGCATCGCAGCCGAAGAGCTCACCGTCGCAAAGTAGCGCTGCACTAGTGCGGGAAGGCTTCAGAGAAGAGCGATCGAGACAGTGTCTTGATCTAGTTTTCAGGCGGATAAGAAGCTTTAGACTTCAACCGACTCGTTCTTAAGTAATCCCTTTATTGCCTGGACGGCTGCGGGGATGGCCAGGGTTACTAGTTCAGTCAACCGCTCCCCAAGCTCGAACGATTGCCCGCCAACGGTGATCGCGAACGCACGACGCGGAAGTGAGCCGAAGAGTTCCTGCGACAAGGCTAGCAATGTCGACGGATCAACGTTGTGGGTCAGGCTTCCGGTTGTATTGTTTGCGCGCTCGACAGGGAATACCGACACTTCGCCCGGCAATGAAATAGCGGAGCAGTCTACGAAAATTACCGTTTCTGCTCCGCTAATCGGTTCTGCAAGTTCAGGCGTCAACTGATGCGCGATTACGACACGGAGTTCGTGCAGGGAAGCGTCCTTTTGAATTGCCTCAGCAATCCTCCAAGCCACTCCATCATCGCCCCGCAGCGTATTCCCACAGGCCACAACTAGTTGACGGCCCACGCTAACGATGGATCTCGTCAAGCCGGGAACCATCAGGGGCGAGCAGTTCAATCGAAAGTGGCATCTGTCCAAAGGCGTGGGTCGAGCAGCTCAGGCAGGGATCAAAGGTGCGAATCACTGCTTCGACCCGGTTCAGCATGCCCTGTTCCAGCTTTTTCCCGTTGATGTACTTCTGCGCGGTTTGCAGGACTCCTCTGTTCATCGCATTATTATTTTGGCCAGTGGCGATGATGAGATTGGCGTAGAGCATCAGGCCCTTGTCGTCCACCTTGTAATGATGCATCAGGGTTCCGCGCGGAGCTTCCGCCACTCCGAAGCCTTCCTGACGGTTGACGCCGGCGGTTGCCCGCACATGTTTATCCAGGATGAGAGGATCTGTCAGGATGCGCTCTATCATTTCGATGCCGTACAGGATGTCGACCAGGCGAGCGTAGTGGTAGTGGAAGGAGCCGAGCACGGGGCCCTTGGACAACTTCTTGAACTCGATCAGTTCCTCGTCCGCCAGCGGGGTGCCCATGGTTTTGGCGATGTTCAGTCGGGCTAGAGGGCCAACGCGGTAGCTACCCTCGGGATAGCCGAGAGGCTTGTAGTAGGGAAATTTCACGAAGGAGTAAGGCTCGACAGCTTCGCCGAAATTATCCTCAAACTGAGCGGCGTGGATGCCGTCCTTGACGATATTTCCCTCGGCGTCAATCAGCCGCAGTGCGCCATCGGTGAACTCGATGCTGTCATCCTCATTCACCAGGCCGAGGAAGAGGGAAGGGAAGTTGGCAAAGGACTCGATCTCATCCTTAAAGTTGGGGACGATCTGCTTGTACCAGTTCAGGGCGTACTTGACGTTGGCGTAGGCCTCAGGGATCATCGCCAGGATCTCATCACGCTTGGCGGTGGTTAGCGGCTCGGTTACGCCGCCGGGAATCACCCAGCCGGGATGGATACGCTTGTTACCTAGCAGTTCAATAATGTGCTGTCCAAAGCGACGCAGGCGAACGCCGCCGCGACCCAGTTCCGGTTTCGCTTCCACTACGCCGAACAGGTGACGTACCGCGGGATCGGCATCCATGCCCAGCAGAAGATCGGGCGAGGAGAGATAGAAGAAACTGAGCGAATGCGACTGGACCATCTGCGCGAGGTTGAGCATGCGACGCAGTTGAGCCGCTGTGTGCGGAATCTCCACCGACATGATGGCTTCGCAGGCCTTGGCCGAAGCGACAAGGTGGCTGACGGGGCAGATCCCGCAGATGCGGGCCATGAGGCTCGGCATTTCATAAAATGGCCGTCCCTCACAGAACTTCTCGAAACCGCGCACCTGAGTGACGGTAAAGAAGGCCTCCTGCACGGCGCCATTGTCGTCGGTCTTCAGCGTTATTTTGCCGTGACCTTCGAGGCGTGTTACCGGATCAATCGTAATCGTTTGCGACATGGTGATCTCTCCTACGCACCAAAGCGGGTTAGGCTGGCAATGTCCGGCGTTTTGCCGGCCAGCAATTCACTCAGCACCGTGTAGAAGGTGTCCGCGGAAGGAGGACATCCCGGCAGAAATACGTCGACGGGTACAAACTCATGCACCGGGCGCACCTTGGCATGCAGTGTGGGAACGAGTTGGCAAGGAACCTGTTGCTGCAGGCTGGCGGTATCGAAAAAGACACGGTCGGTGACGCCCTTTACGCCGAACTGGTTTCTCATCGATGGAACGTTCCCGGCGACTGCGCAATCCCCCATCGCAATCAGCATTTTGGTGTGCTTACGGATGTGGCGAATCTTGTGCTCATCTTCGTCGCTGCTGATTGCCCCTTCCACGAGGGCAATATCCACTTCGTCAGGGAAGACCTTGAAGTCCACGATTGGACTGAATACGAGATCAAATTGGCTGCTCAATTCGATCAGGCGCTCGTCCATATCCAGAAATGACATATGGCATCCCGAGCAGCCATCCAGCCATACGGTAGCAAGCTTTATTTTGCTCATTTTGCCTCTCTCATCACGTTCAAGTTCATCAGAAAGTCAGGATATTTCGGATGTTCGGTTCCCACCTTACTCTTGTCAAAGAGCGCTCCGGTGGGGCATACCTGGACGCACTTGCCGCAACGGGTGCAGGAGGAGGAGCCCCAAGGCTCGTTTAGATCTGTGATCACGATCGAGTCGATTCCGCGGCCCATCACATCCCACACATGAGCGCCTTCCACTTCGGCGCAGACTCGTACACAGCGCGAGCACAGGATGCAGCGATTGTGATCGGCAACAAAACGTTCGTGTGACGGATCCACTGGCAGAACAGGAGTGCGATAAGGCAGACGCACATGCGTCAAGCCCTGGGTCTGCGCGACGGATTGCAGTTCGCAGTGTCCATTCGCAACGCATACTGCGCAGATGTGGTTGCGCTCAGCAAAGAGCAGTTCGAGAATTGTGCGACGGTACTTCTGCAACTTCTCGGAGTTGGTGGTTACTTCCATCCCCTCATCTACAGCTGCCACGCAAGCAGGAAGAAGCTTGTTGACTCCCTTGATTTCGACCAGGCAGAGGCGACAGGCGCCCACATCGCTCAAGCCATCCAGGTGACACAGGGTGGGGATGGGAATGTTGTTCTCCCGGGCCACCTCCAGGATCGTCTGGCCAGCGCGGCCGCTAACATCCTGCCCGTCGATAATCAGTGTTTTTACGTCAACGGCAGCACTCATGCTTCCACCTCCACAGCCGCGGCGGACATTGCGCATACGCCGGCGGTACAGCGCTTGTGCTCTATATGATCAATGTACTCATTCTTGAAGTAACGAAGAGTGCTGAGCACCGGGTTAGGAGCGGTCATACCCAGGCCGCAAAGACTGGTGTCCTTGATGACTCCGCAGAGATCCACGAGAAGATCAAGGTCCCCATAGCTGCCTTCACCGTTGCAGATCTTGGTTAACAGGCCAAACATCTGCGCGGTACCGGCGCGGCAGGGAATGCACTTGCCGCAGGATTCCGTCATGCAGAACTCAATAAAGAAGCGAGCTACGTTCACCATGCACGAAGTGTCGTCCATGACTATCATGCCGCCGGAGCCCATCATGGATCCCACGCTGATCAGCGATTCATAGCTGACAGCGAGGTCTAGATGTTCTTCTGGAATGCAGCCGCCAGAGGGGCCGCCGGTCTGCACCGCCTTAAATTTATGACCGTCTGGAACACCGCCGCCGATTCCGTAAATGATCTGGCGCAGGGTCATTCCCATGGGGACTTCTACCAGCCCGGTGTTGGTAATCTTGCCGGTGAGCGCGAAAACCTTGGTACCTTTGCTCTTTTCAGTGCCCATCTGCGAAAACCACTCACCGCCCTTGCGGATGATCGGAGCAATGTTGGCAAAGGTCTCGACGTTATTGATCAGCGTCGGTTTGCCGAACAGGCCAGAAACGGCAGGGTAGGGTGGACGTGGTTTTGGCACCCCGCGTTTGCCCTCGATGGAGGCGATCAATGCCGTCTCTTCACCGCAGACAAAGGCGCCTGCGCCGAGACGGATCTCGATATCGAAGTTCAAGTTGGTACCGCAGATGTTATTGCCCAGGAATCCCCGACGGCGAGCATCGCGAAGGGCGATCGTCAGGCGACTCACTG
>JANXZS010000106.1 GCA_025355385.1 Acidobacteriaceae bacterium
ACGCTGATGATGGACGGGGAATCGGTGTATTACCTTTGGCAGCTCGAAAACCAACCGAAGGAACTGCTCTGCAATCACTTGGATGAACTCTGCAACGCCGCGCGTAGCGTTGTTGCTGTGGGTTGGGGGGTTGACATGGCAATTGGCCATGGCTCGGTCTTGTCTGCTTCCGAGGTCGAAAGTCTAGCGGGCGAGCGATGGTTCCCTAGCACAGTCCGATCAGGCAATCCCCTGCGAGTTCCCCAAAAAGGGACGCTCACTGCCTTGGTGGAGGGTCACGAGGCATTCGTCAACCGCATCACTTCAGATGGGCTTACAGTGCCTCCGATTATGACCGCGTTTGCAAAGATCATGTATCGGCGAGGATGGGATGCACAACCTAAGCCTGTGGCAGCTTTCGCCCTGCTCAGGCCGGATGGCCGAGAGGGATTCCGCTCATTCGATACCGCGAGCCAGGCACTTACTGTTGCTGGGATGTTGCGCCACGCCACCCAAATGGCGGCGGAGTGCACTAGCTGGCCAAGGGACTGCATCGACACCTCCATTCTCGGTCACGCCGAAGCGAAGGGTGAGGCACACGTATCAGTAGGATCGCAGCGTTTCGCATATATACCCTTACCGAGCATTGAATTCAGAGGAGAAGAGAAAGTCCGTGTAGTTGGCAGTGTCAGGCGAGGCATGCTGACCACATTTTCAGAAGGTTTCGAAAGCGAGATGGCGTGGGCACAACGTGCTGTTTCCGGTCAGGAACTGCTAGACGAAGATAGCAAGAAGCCCACTGCGCTTCTCTCTTCAATTGGGCAGCACGAGAATATCGTCAGATACTATACGCAGCCCTCAGCTACCTGGGCCACGGTAACACCGGTGGTGCTACCCGGCTATGACGATCCGGCCCATTTGAGGCGTCGCCTGAAACGAGGAACCGGTACGGAGGAACAGAGCGAACTTTTGAGCCGACTAAACAAACGGATTGAAGGCTTGCTACGAAAAGCGCTCCTTCAGGCCGGCTTCTCAGCCGAGTTGGCAGAAAACTCCGCAATGGAATGGCGCAAAGTGGGTTTCTGGCCCGGCACAGATTTCGCAGATAAATATGGCGTGCCCGATCACCTCGCGCGGTTCCCGCGTCTTCATGTCAAGATTCAGTGGCGCAATGCGCGGAGACTACCAGTAGACGTATATGGCCCGATCTGCATTGGTGGGGGTCGATTTTATGGATTGGGTCTGTTCGCGGCATTCTGAATCTGGCCCAGTAAGGGTTAAGTTTGTCTTTCGTTTGTTGGCTAAGAAGAAAGTTACGAAGATGAGAACCTCTTATCTGATTTGCTACGACATAACTGATGAGAAGCGATTGCGTAGGGTTTTCAGGCTCATGCGTGGGTTTGGAGAGCACCTTCAGTTTTCCGTTTTTGAGTGCCAGTTCACGGCTTCCGATCTTGTACGCTGCCGTGAAGCATTGCGTGAAGTCATCCACCACGATGACGACCAGGTTCTCTTCGTAAACCTCGGCCCATCAGAGGGACGCGGCGACCGTGTTATTACTGCTCTGGGTAAGCCGTACACAAAGCTGGATAGTCCCTGCATCGTTGTCTAAGTCAAGGGGCGAAGGGAGCAACTTCATGTCCGCCGAATCTCAGACCATCCGCCCCCTCCTCACGGACGAAGGCGGATATGTTTACCACTTCAAGCTGAAACTGCCTGATCTTCTGCCCGCACGAATGTTGAACGAGTTCGTCTATTGCCCGAGGCTCTTTTTCTACGAATGGGTGGAGGGTGTTTTCGAGAACAGCGCCGACACGCTCGATGGCCAAGCCAAACACACACGAGTCGATTCCGGGCCGAGCGCCATGCCCGCAGCGAGCGACATGGATGGCGAGAAGATACATTCACGTTCGGTGACGCTAACGAGCGATCGTGTCGGATTGACCGCGAAGCTCGACCTAATCGAAAGCGACGCGAGTGCCGCTAATGGCAACTCTGTACGGCCTGTGGACTATAAGCGCGGCAAACCGCGTGAGGTGGACGGACTACCTACGCCTTGGCCCTCAGATCGCATCCAAATCGCCGCGCAAGCTCTCGTGTTGCGAGACAACGGGTATTCCTGCGATGAAGGCATTCTTTACTATGCGAGCACGAAGCAGCGCGTGCGGATTGAGATAAACGATGCCCTCATAGCCGAGACCGAAGAACTCATCGTGCAGGCACGGAAGGCTGCATTGAGTGACCAGATTCCCGAACCGCTAGTCGATAGCCCCAAGTGCCCACGTTGTTCTTTGGTCGGCATCTGCTTACCCGATGAGACCAATGCTCTGCGTGCACGAGCTCTCCGATTCGAGGAACGTCGCCCGATACAGTTTTCACTTTTTGGCAATGGTGATGAGCAGGAGACAACTGCTGAAGTTCGTCAGTTGGTTTCCGCGCGCAGTGATCTCCGGCCCCTGTATCTGAACTCACAGGGTTTCCGGGTTGGGAAATCGGGAGAGGTCATTCAGGTCAAAGATGGGGACAATCTCAAGCAGGAGGTTCGCCTCGGAGAGGTGTCTCAGATCAATTTGTTCGGTAACGTGCAAATCTCGACACAAGCAATACAGTCGTTCTGCTCAGCCGAAGTTCCAGTCTGTTACTTCTCGCAGGGTGGCTGGTTCTATGGCATCACGAATGGACTGAATGCTCGGAATGTATTCTTACGCCAAAGACAATTCGCATCCGCTGGGCATGAATCCATTGCTCTTCGCCTTTCGCGCAAACTGGTCGTGGGAAAAATCCGCAATCAACGGACCCTCCTTCAACGGAATCATATCGAACCTCCCGAAACTGCCTTGCGCCAGCTAAAAGTGCTGGCTGAAAAGGCGGAGATGGCGACCGCACTCGATGTCCTGCTTGGAATTGAAGGCTCCGCCGCGCGTGTTTACTTCGGAGAATTTGCTGGAATGCTGAAGTCGGGAGAAAACAGTGACAGCGCACACCGAGGCGCACCAGTTGAGTTTCGCTTTGACTTCACGCAACGGAACAGACGACCGCCACGCGATCCGGTGAATGCGCTGCTATCACTTGCATACAGCATTTTGGCAAAGGACCTGACGATCACCTGCTATTCGCTAGGGTTTGATCCGTACTGGGGTTTCTACCATCAACCCCGTTTCGGACGACCGGCGTTGGCACTCGACTTGATGGAGCCGTTTCGGCCACTGATTGCCGACTCCGTGGTGCTGACAGCAATCAACACACGGATGGTCACAACTGCTGACTTCATCCGATCCGGCCCATCAGTCGCGCTGAAACCGAACGGACGAAAGGGCTTCTTCCAGGCGTACGAATTACGCATGGATACCCTTG
>JANXZS010000146.1 GCA_025355385.1 Acidobacteriaceae bacterium
GCGTGATGCGCTGTGCGCGATGCTGGAGAGCATTTTACAGGAAGCGGGATGGGGGAGAGGGGAGGGCGGTGTTGGCGGACTCGGAGGGGAAAACGGTGGCTGCTCTGAAGGTGTCGGCCAGAGCAGCCACCGCGGGGGTGCGGTCACGGGGACGGAGTTACTTCGTCTTCGATAAGGGACACATGGCGAGCGTTTAAGAGGACTTGGGGCGACCTATTTGCAAGCCCCGAGCTTTGAGTTAGGCTGGCACATCAATTCCATTTTTGGATGGCAGTCGGTGGTCTTGAAGAGTTCGGCACTCTCCATGTAAGCGTTTACGAACTTAATCAGGGCTGAAATCGTCGACTGTTCGGAGGGCCTTGAAAACGGCTTCGTTGTTTTGACTTCAAGATTGAGCTGGGTGGGGAAGCCCGCAATATCGAATTTTGCCGAGCCGTATCCACAATTGACATTCTTTTTTTTAAGATCAAAAACCAAACAGCGCGCCTTGAGCGACTTTCCGTCCTTGTCCTGCAGGAGTCGGCTCATCGCCAGGTACCCACTCGCGGTTTGGGTTTGAAAGCCGGCCAAATCAGGTTCCGGATAGGGCAAAACATGCAGGTCGAGCCTTGCCGAGCCGGCTTCCGCAACCAACTGCAGGGGCGTCGCCTTGTCGTCGGGAGCTACCAGATCCACATGCGACAGGTCTGCGTTGTTAAAGTGCAGCGACACCAGCGTGGCCAGGCCCTCCGAGGCGGCTACGTCGTACTTCACTGAATATTCCTTCGGATTGCTGGGATCGTCCACCTCCACAATCATCGCTTTCATTCGGTCTTCGGATGGCATCAAGGGAAGAATCGCATCCGGAATAGGCAATCGCAAACGGACCTGAGCTTGGTCACTGTCGCACCTGCCCTCCTCGTGATTGACGCGGAGGGTTCCGTTTTTTACCACCTCCATGTGGGGAGGCTGGCCCTGCGTTCGCTGCGAGCCAAGCTTCAACTCAAAGAATCCGCTCACCATCGGAAAGTCGTACCCATTGTTACTCGCCATCATTCCGGGTCCGAAATGGTCTGTCTTGTTGTTCGCCGGATCCACTAATTTGGGGGTCAGGATGTCCAGGTGCTGGCCATCCGCGTTTTCGCACAGGACAAAAGGCCCCGACACGCGCACGATCAGGGTAGACGCGGCCTCTGCGGTTGTGGTGGTTGCCGCCGACTGGATGGGCTTCGTTTGGTTGGGCTGACTGCAACTTGACAAGACGCCCGCAGCCCCGCACAGAATCGCCAGTAATACAACCGTTCCTTGCTTTTTCATGTCGTTCTCCTTGTCATTTAGAGATTCAAACTCATCAACTTATGGACAAATGTTTCCCCCGCTCGGAGTGCAAACTGCAATCAGACTGGTCCGGCAGGCTCTCCCGCCGAGGCCTTTGTTGTACAGGCTGGAATCTCCCAGCATGTGCAGGCAGCGCTGGCCTTCCCCTGCCAGTTTGTTTATCCCTTGAAAGCTTTCATGCGCATCCTCATGACCTTTCGGAGCCATCGAGAGCAGCAGACTCGTGTGTTTTAAGGATGAACAGGTTCCTCCCTCGCAGAACTGTACCTTTGCTAGGTTCACGTTGTTGTATTGCAAGATCACAGACTTCGCCCAGGGCGAAGGCGACACGGGCTCGGCATTATTGTTACATTTCACCGCCATATCAAAGTCGACATTCACCATTTCCGATGCGTTCAAGTGATCCGGCAGCGGGACGTGAAACGCATAGCCTACAGTTTTGTCGGTGTCCTGCGGGCATGCGCGCTTCCTGGACTAGTCCAAGTATGCGACTCCCTTGTAGTTGGGACTACCGTTGGACCCCTTAAAGCTTCCGCCTTTGTTAATCGCTAGGCTCTGTGGAGACCCATCCGCGAAAATCTTGGGCGCGTCATGGGCCCCGGTCACCGATTGTGGAACCAGAATTCTCAGCTCGGATTTTTCTTCGCAAATGACAAACGGCCCAGGGAGCGTTAGGGCAAGCGCGTTTTGCGCCGCCGCCCCTTTTGCCAACGCAGTAGATAGCCCGACCAGCAACATCAAGATCAGCATTGTCATCCTTCTGTGCATCGTACCTTCCTCCTTGTGATTATTTTAGGTTCCAAATTCATCAAACCCGGCCCAGTAATATGGGTGCGCCATCTGCTTCCGCGCGTTGTTTTGTGCTGACTGCAGCGCCTGCTCAACGCTTTGGCCTGAGGTCAGCGCCTGGTAAAAGTCACGCATGAACGCTGCACTGGCCGCCGACTCCACGTTCCAACGAGTGGCCACCACTTGCGCAGTTCCGGCGCGTAAAAACGCCAACGCCAGACCGTCGGCATCCAGATAACTTCCGTCGACACCGATCTCTGTGGAACACGCCGAGAGTACGGCGAGCTTCAGTCCATTGAGTTTCAGGCGCTCCACATCGCTCGCTTGCAGTAAGACAGGTTTTCCTCGATCGTTGGTTAGCAGAAGCCCGGTGGTGCTGCCGGACCGAATGGCATGACCCGCATAGTGAAATACGGACGCCTGTTGCAATCCCGCGAGCACTCCCGGTAAAGAAACGCTCTCGCCACTCATCAATTCAGATCGAGAAAACTGCCGCGCGACGATTTCTCCTTCAGAAATCGCGTCCGGCAAGGGACGCATGTCGCCACTTGCGTTGGCTGCGGAACTGGATACCACAAACGTTCCAGCCGCTGGGGATCGCGTTGGCGGAGTTACGTCATCACTGAGAAGTTGCAGCGCGGCCAAGTGCTCCAAGGGGTGATCGTCAGAGAACAACGGCCCCCCAGCCCGCGCTAAGGCTTGAAAGGGCACGCGGGAGAGCGCTCCGTCCACATCGATCACCACGGGCGCCCCGTACGTAATGTTGGCGACGGTCGCGCGGTTGCTCTCCCCCACCACCCAGGACGCGATGCCGAACGTCGTGATCGCCATCGCT
>JANXZS010000151.1 GCA_025355385.1 Acidobacteriaceae bacterium
CGGATGCCCAAAATTGTGGCTAGCAGCAGACAACGCCATAGGGTGGTTTTTCTCATTGCCAGGACACTTTTAGATACGCTACAGATTGCAGCACTCCGAGTGACGGGCGAACCGCAACCACCCACTGCTTCCATCGACTCATCGTCGTCCAAATCCCAAAAGTGTGTAAAGTAAATCCAAAGCACAAAGCAACAGTCACTGCTTGTCGCAATTTCACATAACCGCCAGGATGAATGGCGGGCGCAACTGGACAAGGTCACTCATCGTACACGGTAACTGCATCGTTGGGCGTACCACCTAAGTCTTGTTTTAGTTACCGCCATGTTGACAGCAGTCGATTCACTTGCAGCATCAATATTTCGCCGGAGGTCCGTTGCGCCATTTCACCGCAAAATTGCTTCTTGGATTGCTCGTCTGTAGCTTGGCCTCTTTCTGCGCGCTGGCGCAGAATGCTGTTCTTGGGAACTCCCCGATTCCAACCGCAACTAGCGGGGAGTCAGATCGCGTCGCGAAATTGGAGGCCCAGGTGGCAGACGCCAAATCATCTGCCGATAACTCGTGGATGCTGGTCAGTTCCGCCTTCGTGCTTATGATGACAGGTCCCGGCCTGGCCCTTTTCTACGGCGGCCTGGTGCGTAAGAAAAATGTGCTCTCCACCATGATGCAGAGTTTTACCATGATGGCCATCATCTCTGTTTTGTGGGTGCTGGTCAGCTATAGTCTTTGCTTCGACTCGGGTAATAGCTTCATCGGTGGGCTCCACCACGTATTTCTTCGTGGCGTGGGACTGGCGCCAAACCTTGCTTACGCGCCCACCATTCCGGAGCAGACTTTCATGATCTATCAGTTGATGTTTGCCGTGATCACTCCCGCACTCATCACCGGAGCCTTCGCTGAACGCATGAAGTTCAGCGCGATGGCTGTCTTCCTCATCCTATGGTCTCTGCTGGTCTATGATCCGATGGCACATATGGTCTGGGGGAAGGGCGGGCTGCTGAATGCCTCGCTCGGGGGGCGCTTTCCCACTCTGGATTTCGCTGGCGGGACGGTTGTTCATGTCACATCCGGAGTCTCGGCGCTGGTTTGTGCCTTATACCTGGGCAAGCGTCTGGGTTATCCCCGCGAACCGATGCCACCGCACTCCGTCGTGTTGAGCTTCATCGGGGCCTGCATGTTGTGGGTGGGATGGTTTGGATTTAACGCAGGCAGTGCCTTGGGCGCCGGCGGTCTGGCGACCAGCGCCTTTGTCAATACCCACCTCGCTGCAGCCACGGCTGCTCTTGGTTGGGGAGCGGCCGAGTTTGTGCGCAATGGCAAAGCCAGCGCGCTGGGAGCTATCTCTGGAGCAGTTGCGGGCCTGGTGGCCATCACTCCCGCAGCTGGCTTCGTCCAGCCCATGTCCTCCCTGGCGATTGGGCTGGGCGCAGGCATTTTCTGCTTTTTGATGGTGACGGTAGTCAAAAAGATCTTCGGCTATGACGATTCGCTGGATGCCTTCGGCGTCCACGGAGCGGGCGGGACCCTGGGTGCAGTACTAACCGGCCTGCTGGCATCGAGCGCGATCAACCCCATTTTTAAAGATGCCAACGGTGCAGTGCTGCCCTCTGGAGCAATCGAGGGCAATTTCCACCAGATTCTGAACCAGTTCGTCGGCGTAGGTATTGCCTGGATCATTTCAATCGTGGGCACCCTGGTGCTGCTCAAGCTGGTCGATGTAGTCATCGGATTGCGTGTCACACCAGAGGATGAAACGGAAGGCCTGGACGTGACGCAGCACGGTGAGGAAGGTTACGACTGGGCATCCTGAACCGCTAAGCGGTCTTCGAATGTGCCAAGCTGGTACTCTGAAATGCCTGAGGCTTTGATATGCAAAAGATAGAAGCAATTATCCAGCCATCAAAGCTGGATGCTGTGAAAGACGCTCTGATGGAAGTGGGGATCGAGGGGATGACGATCCTCGAAGCGCGCGGCCATGGCCGTCAGAAGGGACACACGGAATTCTACCGCGGACGCGAGTACACGGTGGACCTCCTCCCTAAGGTCAAGCTCGAACTGGCGGTGAACGATGAGATGGTCGAGAAAGCGGTGCAGGCCATTCTGGGAGCGGCACGAACGGGCAAGATCGGCGACGGCAAGATTTTTATCTCCAAGATCGATGAGGCGATCCGCATCCGCAATGACGAAAGAGGCCCTACGGCTCTCTAGCTCTTCCTAACCCGGATGCGACTTTCTACCGGGTCGCACCCCGAACTCCCGGAAAGCGCTGGGCATGACACCCGAGTCCATACTGATTCCCGAGCTTCGAGAAAAATATCAGAAAGACTCCCTCGCCCTGCGCGAGACATTCGAACGCACCAGTGACGGCATCTCGGCCATCCACAGGCGAACCGCACTGGTCAACGAAATTGTCCGCCGGCTGTGGACCGATTTGGCCCGGGAACCGTCACGCATAGCGGTGGTGGCAACGGGAGGATTCGGGCGCAAAGAGCTGTTTCCCTGCTCCGACATTGACGTCCTCTACCTGTGCGGCGACGAGGAGGCGGAGCGAACGTCACGGGATGCGATCCGCGCCTGTAACCAGGCGATGTGGGACATAGGGCTGCGGGCCAGCCCGGCTACCCGAAGCCTGCGCGAATGTGATCGCTTTGACCCCGACAATATTGAGTTCACTCTCTCCCTTCTCGACCGCAGGTTTCTGACAGGCGAATTCCCTCTGTACAAGAAGCTTCAGGACAATCTCATCCCCGAGCTTATTCTCCGCGAATGGAACACCATTGCGCAAAAGTTGGCGGAGATCGCACGCAGCCGCCACAGCAAGTACGGCAACACCATCTTCCACCTGGAACCAAATATCAAGGACTGTCCGGGTGGTCTGCGCGATCACCATTTCGCGCAATGGTTCGCGCTGCTGTTCCTTCTGCGGGAGAGCAAGGAATGGCCGCGCAGCAACACGCCGGCATTTTCCAGCCCACTCGGCGACGCGGAATCATCCTTCGAATTTCTCAGCGCGGTGCGCTGCTTTCTTCACTTCCGTTGTGGCCGCGATGACAACACCCTAGACTGGCATGCCCAGGACGAAGCCGCGGCCTTGAGCATTGGCCTGGAGACCCGGGGCACCGCCGACCCTGCCTACTGGATGCGAACCTACTATCGCCACGCGCGCACCATCTATCGTCGCGCTGTGCTGCTGATGGACGACCTGCCGCCTGCCCGCGCCTCTTTTTATCGCCATTTCCGCCGCCGCCGTACTCCGCTGGCTGGAACGGACTTCTATGTAGAAAATGGTCGCGTCGACCTGGTGGAAAACGCCGAAGTCAATGATGCGGATGCCATCCTGCGGCTGTTCGCCCTCATTGCGACGCACGGTTACACCCTCAGCCAGAACGCGGAAGACCGTATTACGGATGCTCTCCCGGTGCTCGCCGTTCATATGCCCGAGGGGCCCTTCCTGTGGAACTGTCTGCGCGAAGTTTTATTGGGCCCACAGGCCGCCCATGCTCTCCGGACCATGCACGCACTCGGCATCCTGGAGCTGCTGATACCCGAGTTCCACGGCATCGACGCCCTCGTCATACGCGATGCCTACCATCGCTACACTGTCGACGAACACACCTTCCTCGTCATCGATAATATCCACGCCCTGCGCCAGCCAACACGGGAGTGGGAGAAGCGTCTCGCCACCCTTCTGCCGGAATTGGATCGCATGGATCTCTTCTTGCTGGCGCTGCTGTTGCATGACATTGGCAAGGCACGTCGCACCGGAGAACACACTCAGCAGAGCGTGGAACTGGCCGAGAGCCTGCTCGCTCGCCTGGACTTCGACGCCGAGGAACGCGACACCATCCGCAAACTGATTCGCAATCACCTGGAGATGTCACTCGCTTTACGCCGCGACATCTTTGACCCGGAGAACATCCGGCGCTTCGCCGACAAGATCGGCACCCCGATGCAGGTCAAAATGCTCACGCTGATGACCTATGCGGACATCAAGGCCGTTCACCCGGATGCCCTGACTCCGTGGAAGGCTGAAACCCTTTGGCAGCTTTACATATCGACTTCGAATTTCATGGATCGCAGCGTAGACGAGGTGCGTTACCACTCCGATGTCGATCCAACTCTGCTGTATCGCATCTGCTCCATGGTTCCTGATCGTGAAGGGGAATTGAAGCAATTTCTAGAGGGCTTGCCGCAGCGCTACCTGCAGACTCGTCTGCCAGAGCAGGTTCGCAAGCACTTCCTGATGGCGACAGAACTTGACCAGCAGCCGGTGCGTCTGGAATTTCGCCTCGGCCGCCAGTTGTGTGAGCTGACCCTGATCACGCGGGACCGTCCGATGCTCTTCGCCGATATGGCGGGAGCCCTCTCGGCCTGGGGAATGAACATTGTCAAGGCAGACGCCTTCTCCAACGACGCCGGCGTCATCGTGGATACATTCCAGTTCACCGACAGCTTCCGCACGCTTGAACTGAATCCCTCTGAGATCGAGCGCTTCAAGGAGAGCATTCGCAAGGTGGTCTCGCTCGAAATGCCGGTTGAGGTGTTGATGAAGGGTCGTGCCGCCACGCGCTACGGTGCGGCCAAAGTGGACGTGCAGACGCGGCTCACCTTCGACGATGTAGCTTCCACGCACAGTACGCTGCTGCAGGTGGTGGCCCAGGATGGCCCCGGTCTGTTGCGCACCATCGCCTGCGCCCTAGCCCAGCACAACTGCAACATCGAAGTGGCCCTGATCGACACCGAGGGCGAGATCGCCATCGATGTCTTTTACCTCACATCAGCGGCGCAAAAACTAGCAGAAGATTTGCGCCAAAAGCTGTCAGCTGCACTCTCAGAAGATCTCGAAGGACTGCATGCTTAGGGTAATTTCCTGCGACTGAAGCAAACCTCGGAACGGTTGTTGCTCTGGGAAGAGCCCCGCTTTACTCTGCGGGCCTCTGCGCGCCAACAGGCTCCGGCTCCGCAGGTCTTTCGTTCAACGTATAGATAATCTCGCCGGGGCGCGTGTAGTGGAGGTGCTCTTTCGCCTCGTGTTCGATCGTCTTCGGATCAACCTTGAGGCGGTCAACGTGTTCCTTGAGTTTTGCGTTTTCTTCCTGAAGCAGATTGATCTCCAACTGCAGTGATTTGTCTTCACTCCGCTTCTGCTGGTACGCCGTGATACCGTTATGGCCCACCATGACGTGATAGCCCAGAAGCACGGCAAACGCGATCGCCAGGACCGTGGCAATTCGACGCCGTGATTGGAACAGCATCCCCGCCAGGCGTGTCAGCATGCCGACAGCGGGAGCGGGATTGGAGGTATTGGACGGCAAAACTTTGTAGGCCTCGGTTCTCTCAGAATCATTGTGGAGGTGGGGGCCCTTCGACCACAACAGGAAGCATTCTCTTTTCAGTGGACTTTTCCCGCACTGGTGAGTCAAGCACAAGTTTTTGTTATTTCGCCAAGAGGAATCAGCCTTGACAAATTAAGTTCCGTATATCGCTGTGGTCGCAGGACACAGTGCGATTGCAAAGCAGTCTGGCAATCGTCTGGAATGCAGGCAACATCGGTGAGGGCATGGGAGCAGGTGAGCGGAAAAGCGCAGTAATAATCAGGAGGTGGCAATGAATGTTGAAGTAGGCTCCGGCGTAATGGACATCAGAATCGCCCTCACTACAACGGCGAATCGAGAGGAGGCCGACCGCATCGCGCTCGCCCTGGTAGAGACAAGGCTTGCGGCTTGCGTCAATATCGTGGAGGGCGTCCACTCCGTCTACCGATGGAAGGAAAGGGTGGAACAGGCGGCCGAGGTACTGTTGTTGATTAAGACGACCGAAGACAAGCTCAGTAGCGTCGAACAGACCCTCAAAACGCTTCATAGCTATGAGCTTCCGGAATTGGTGGTACTACCGGTGGTGGGTGGCAGCCTCCCCTATTTACAGTGGATCCAGACAAGTGTGAGATAAATTCGCGGCATCTTTGCTATTCTGACGCTGGCTTCAGTCATGCATATTCTTTTGTTAGTCCTGTTCGTTTCGGTTGCGGTGCTGCTTTGGGCGGCCTTCTCTGTAGCCCGGCATATTCAGCGCCACAACGCGGAGCGAAAATTCAACCGAAAGTAAAAACGGACACTTAGATCAGGAAGCGCGGGAGCCTGAAGGAATCAAGCCAACTGCGAAGATCGCGAAGGGTGAATGAGTAGTTCCACACCACGGCATACCTGGGAGGAAAAGGGATGACAGATGGTCTCGCAAAGGCGGTCGGGGTCGGGGCAGACAGTGCGCCGGCTCATGCAAGTGCGGCTCTCCGCGGGGTGGGCATCGCCGTTGCTGGCTCGATGTTCGTGGCGCTGTGCGCCCACATTTCGGTGCCGCTCCTTTTCAGCCCCGTTCCGTTGACGATGCAGCCCTTTGCCGTGTTGCTGCTGGCCCTGGTCCTCGGCCCCGGTACTGCCTTTTCGGCGTTGGTACTGTATCTGGCTGAGGGAGCAGCGGGGTTCCCGGTCTTTACCCCCATAGGGGTCGGCGGCCTGGCACAGTTGCTGGGACCTACCGGCGGCTACCTGCTCTCCTATCCGTTTGTGGCTTCCATGGTGTCCTGGCTCGCACGGAAGGGGGAGCCGAAGTTCTCGACCCGGGTATGGTCCGCGGCAGCCGGAAATATCCTGCTCCTGTTGTGCGGAGCGGCTTGGCTCGCCTTGCTGACTCATGCACAGCCAAAAGCGCTTTTGAACACGGCCATACTTCCCTTCCTGCCCGGTGATGCACTCAAGGTGATTGCTGCTGCTGCACTGGCGACGGCATGGCTGGGAATCCGCAAGCGGCAACCACGAGCCGAGGCCGACTGATCGATTTTGCAAGCAACAGACCCCGGACGAGGCTGATCCATCAGGCTTGCTCGCGCAGTAGAAAGGAACAGTAGAAAGTGACCGCAACTTCATCATCCCCCCAGCCCGACACGGGCGGTAAAGCTGCTGCTTCGCCGGCAGGCGTGCGCGAGATCAAGATCGCGCACAGCCCCGATTCCGACGACGCTTTTATGTTCTATGGGCTCGCCACGAATAAGGTTCGCGTGAATGGGTTCAAATTTACACATACGCTCTCGGACATTGAGACGCTCAACCGTAAGGCCATCTCCGAGCCCTTCTACGATGTCACAGCCATCTCCTTCCATGCCTACCCCTACATGCAGCAGAACTACGCTCTAATGTCCTGCGGCGGCAGCGTAGGCGAGGGCTATGGTCCCATGGTCGTCTCCAGTCGCAAGATCAAGCCGGAAGATCTGGGCAAGGTTCGAGTAGCGGTTCCGGGCGAACTGACCACCGCTTACCTAACGCTTAAGCTGTTCAATCCGAGGATCGAAACCGTCAACATTCCTTTCGACAAGATCATCCCAGAAGTCGTCGCTGGCAACTTCGACGCGGGGTTGATCATCCACGAAGGTCAGCTTACTTACGCGACCAATGGACTCCAGAAGGTCATCGATCTCGGCGTCTGGTGGCGTGACCTGACTGGCCTTCCCTTACCGCTCGGCGGCAATGCCATTCGCCGCAGCCTCGGGGAGGAGACCATGCTGACCGTGACCAAGGCGTTGCGTGAGAGCATTCAGCATGCGCTCGATCATCGCGAGGAAGCGCTGGCCTACGCCATGCAGTTCGCACGCGATCTGGACGCAAGCCTTGCCAATCGCTTCGTCAGCATGTATGTGAATGAGCGAACCCTGGCCTACGGGGAAGACGGCAAGGAAGCGATCCGTAGGCTCCTCGAGATGGGCCACGAACGCGGCATCATCCCCATGGCCTCAAATGTGGAGTTTATCGGCTGACACAATCGACAGCGTGCGACTCGGGACGACTTTTCAAGAGTCGTCCCGTTTTATTTGCCCCGCGTGGTCTCAGGAAATTCTGAGAGTTGCCGATAGCAAGGAAGGGTAGACCATGAGCCTTGAGAAGAAAATGGGTCCCCTGGTCCTGCTGGGTGAACCCAATCCGGAATCCGCGGCCGCGCTCTCGGCTTTGCTTCAGTCCTGGCAGTACGCTGTTGAAGTCGTGCGGAGTGGGCCGGAAGCGCTGGCGCGTTTGAATCAAGAGCAGCCGCTCTCGGTGGCCCTCCTTGAAAACGACCTCCCACAGTTGTCCGGCATCGAGGTCATCCAACAGTGGCATCGTCGACCCCATGAAATGCCCATCTGGACCATGATTCTGAGCGACAGCGCCTCCGTGCAACAAGTCATGGCGGCAAGAGACGCGGGAGTGAACGATTTTCTAGTGAAGCCAGTCTCCGATCTGGAATTGCATGTGCGGCTTAAGGCCGCCGAACGCGTGCGTGCGCTTCACTGCGAAATCCATCACTCTATCGAGACGATGCGCTTCCGCTCTTCGCACGACAGCGTGACCGGATTATGGAATCGTGAGTACCTGTTGGGAATGCTCTTCCAGGAGACAGACCGCGTGCAGCGCATGCAGACTCCGCTCGGCCTTATGCTCGTCGACATCGACCATTTCACCCAGGTCAATCAGGAACACGGTTCAAAATATTCGGATCAGGTTCTGCGACAGTTAGTGAAGCGCTTTCGGCGCTACCTGCGCAGCTACGATTTGATTGGCCAGTACGGTGAGGACAAGTTTCTTATCGCGCTGCCGGGATGCGGTTCCGACGATGCCGTTGCGCTTGGTGAGCGTTTGCGCGGCAAGCTCTTTCGCCGCCCTTTTGACGTGGGCGTCCATTTGGTCAGGCTGACTGGAAGCTTTGGTATTGCCCAGAGCAAGGGCCGCTCTCCTCTTGTGGTTCTCCGCGAAACAGAGCACGCCCTCAGCCAGGCCAAGGTCGCAGGGGGTAATTGCCTGGTTCGCTTTGCAGCTACCGCCTCGGCTTTGCAATCGGAGCCAGTAGCGACCCTGCATGTTGACACTCGCCGCAGCCCTGCTCCCGGAACCGGACAAAGCAAGTGAAAGCCCCTCCATGGCTTAGAGCAATTTCTGCCAAGGGCTTCAATCAAGCCCCAGGGGATGATCGCTGGGTCCCCCGGGATGAGAACTAAACCGCGCCACCGAGATTAAACCCGCCCGCCACACAACTCAGTCACCATCCGCATCCTTGTGACGTGCATGCGGCCGCGTCAACATCGTCGGCACCGGTTTGCTGCCCATCGCGTCCCGCCACAGCACCACGTTCAGCTTCTGTGCATCCGCCTGGTCCGCATGACGGAAATCCATGCTACTGGACTCCTTTGCACCCGGCGAGGAGGCAGTGTTTTCCTCATAGATCATGCCGTTGTCTCGGTTGCTGTAGTCAGTTTGAAACGCAGGCTGGTCTCCAGCGCCCTGAAACAACGGCGACATGAGAGATGAAAACGCGTCGTTGTTGTTCATCGGAGGCACTCCCAACAGATCCTCCATGGTGCGGATGACGCTCACCGTAGAGTAGAAGCCATGATGCACCACCGGGGTCTGCTCGCGCGCCGCGTACTTGCTCACCACCAGCGCGATGCTGCGGTGGGCGTCCACGTGATCGGCGCCGTCCTGGGCATCGTCCTCCAAAACGAAGAAGGCAGTGTCGTCCCAATAGGAACTGTGCGAAATCGCCTCCACCGCGCGACCCACCGCCAGATCATTGTCGGCGACCGACGCCCGGGGACGCGGTTCACCGGGCCTTGTGCCCGCCGTGTGATCGTTCGGCAAACGGAGAAGGATGAAGGAAGGCATCTCGTCCGTGCCGCCCTTGCGCGCTTCTACCCAACCGCGAAACTTGGTCAAGAATTCTTCAACACGCCACTGATCAGGAAAGCTCGGATTGAAATCGGGGTACTGCGGATCGAAGTGTCCCTGAAGTTCCGGCTTGGTCGCCGTATTTTCCTGGATCAGCGGCACAGACCAGGGGTAGCGGCTGACTCCGCCACCATAGTTCTGCGGAACGGCTTCGCCCTTCCGAATATAGCTGACGGGGCAAGCTGTTCCCTTTGGCTCCGGCGTGCCTTCCATTGGAGAGACATTCTTTGGTGCCTCCCCAGAGTCGTCGCAGAACTTGGTGGAGACGAATTCGCCAAAGTGGTAGAGGCTCATATGATTGCGCGCAAGGTTGGTCCAGAGGTAGCCGCTATCCGGCTCATTCACATCGGGAATGCCCTCCGCCAGGGGATAGCCCTCCTCGTTGATGCCCTCGAAGTCGTAGTGGCGTTGGTCTCCGCGATAGCTTTGCTGCCACGTTTTCTCGGTGTAATCGCTGGTAATGGCTGCGGTGGACCAAACGTGGCCGTCGCCCGATACTTCACCCGAGTCATAGAAGTTGTCGATCACGCCGAACTGCTCCGCCAGCCGATGCTGATTCGGGGTGATCGCACGACCATACATGGTCAGCGAAGGATCGCCATCGCCAACTCCGAGATCGCCGAAAATCTGATCATATGTGCGGTTTTCCTTGATGATGTAAATGACATGATGGATCGGATTGGCACCATTTCGGAAGACGACGTGTTCCGCAGCGGCGTTCATGCGATTGCTGAGCAGCGTCTCCGAGGTCAGAGACTGCAGGTTCTTCTCCGCATCGATACGGTCGATCGTCGCCAGCGACCCGTATAGGAGCGTTGCGATATACGTGTGTGCGCGCTCGGTTTGTTTCTCGCCGGGCAGTGGTCTCTGCGCAGCTTTGTTCGGTCCTGTGCCGGTGCCTTTAGCAGTAGCCACGTAAAGCTGGTTGCCACGCACGGCGACCGCAGTTGGATACCACTCGGTCGGAATGAAGCCGATAGCTTTCACCGCAGTATTCTCGCCCTGTGACTTCTTATGTAGAGCCTCCGCATTGAAGACCGCAACTGCATCTGAACCGGAGTTTGCTGCGTAGATCCGGTGCCCATCGGGCGAAACCGCAACCGCGTCGGGCATCGCACCAAAGTAGGTCTGGCCCGGCAGCCGCGTATCGAACATCCCGGCAACCCGCATTTTGGCCTTGCTTATATCCACGGCGGCAATGGCATCGCGATTCGACAGGGCAACATAGAGCAGCTTCTCATCGGGACTGAAGGCGAAGGCCGTGGGGTGAGAACTGGCTGATGTCGCGCGCTGCGGCGGAAGCAGCGGCAGACGATGCACGACTGTTCCCTTCAGCAAATCAAGCTCCACGATAGCCGAGCCATTCCACAGAGCGACGAAGCCCCGGCGGCCGTCCCTGGTCGCCGTAACGGCGATGGGGAAGGCCGCTGGGACAACAACATTCTCCGATAGGTCAAAGCGATGGACGACTCGTCCGCTGGCAGTATCCAGCAGCAGGGCATTGTCTGAGAATTCGTTGGCGACCAGAATCTGCTCGCTCCCACCCTTCTTCTTCACCACGGCAAGGCCCGCCGGTGCCGGGTGCGCATCGCCCTGTGGGATCTTCGCTCCGATGGCATTCTGCGTTTTGCCTGGAGCCAGCTTTTGCGCCGGAATCGGGATCAGGCGCTCCGCCGCCGGAACTCCATCGCGAAATGTAAATACCGCAATGGCGTTGCCCGTCTTCTTCGCCCCATCGCCCTCCGGGGCCGTAAGAGAATCAAAGCTCGCATACAGATGCGCGCCGTCCGAACTGAATGCAAGGCCTGCATACATGGTCTGCGGCAGGGCACTTCGGGTGCGCGTTTCGGGATAGTCCGTGAGCTTGCCGGCCTGTGTATCGAGAATAGCGATTGATTGCTCATAACCGGACTCGAAGGTGCCATAGCCCGCGTTCAACACCGCGAGATATCGACCATCCGGCGACCATGCCGAGACCATCGGCAAGCTGTTTAATCTCATTGGGGAACCCGGCACCGGCGAGAGAATCTGCTTGCTCGACGGCAAATCGATCGCTTTCTTTTCAATTTGCTGGGCGCTGGTGAGGGTTGAAAAACAGACGGCGCAGACAGGCCAAATCCATTGGAGCCGCATATTCATGACTTCTATTTGACCAGATAATGGACGGCCAGACGACAGGGCAATCGAGTAAGCAACACTCTTTCACCGAATTGTCATAAAACTTTGCGCCGGAACCGCGGTTATTCCTCCCTGGCCCGATTGTTTGCTCCCGTCGAAGTACACCTCCGTAGGTTTATCCATTACAAAAGTGTTACGGACCAGTTGATAACTCTGCTGTTACGTTGGATTTAGGAAGAACTTTTCTTAAAGGATTGCACTCCTATATGCCACTCGAGCTTCTTGAAACCCCGGTAGTTGTCGATATTCCCGCGAAAAGTCAGGGATCACCCGCAGTCGTGACCACGCCTCGCGGCGCGCAGGTGCAGCCGACCACCATCCTCGGCCGCGCCACGCAGGGTCAGTCCCGCAACTGGTTGACCACATCGTTCATGATTGGCTTCCATATCCTCGCCGCCGCCGCACTTTTTTTCTTTTCCTGGAAAGCTCTGGCCGTCTCCGCAGTGCTTTACGTCTTTGCCATTAACATGGGCATCGGAATGGGCTATCACCGCCTGCTGACACACCGCGGCTACACTACCCCGAAATGGCTTGAATACTTCCTGGCGATTTGCGGAACTCTGTCACTCGAGGGAGGCCCGATTTTCTGGGTGGCGACACACCGGATACATCATCAGATTACGGACCGCCCCGGCGATCCCCATACCCCCCACGACGGAGGCTGGTGGTCGCACATGGGTTGGATCATGAGCGGACCCGGTCTGCATGCCCAGACTTCCATCTTGGCGCGTTATGCTCCCGACCTGGCAAAGGATCGCTTCATGCTGCTGCTCAGCGAGTATCACTGGGTACCGCTAACGATTGTCGGCCTTGCGCTTCTGGCTTTTGGCGGTTGGAGCTTTGTACTCTGGGGAATCTTCTTCCGCGTGGTAGTTGGCCTGCACGCCACCTGGCTGGTAAATTCAGCCACGCATATGTGGGGATCCAAACGCTTTCCGACCCGCGACGATTCGCGCAACAACTGGTGGGTCGCGCTGCTCACTGGCGGAGAGGGCTGGCACAACAATCATCACGCTCACCCCGTCTCGGCCCGTCACGGTCTTACGTGGTATGAGTTCGATCCGAATTATTACGGCATCCTGCTGCTTAAGGTGGTCGGCCTCGCAAAGAACGTCAAAGTGGCTCATTTTGACCATCAAGACCCGCGTTCTGCAGGCACAGCCTAATAGTTCCCCATTGCCAACGTTGTTGAAACTGCCGATTGAATCTGCCGTGTGAATGCTGTAGCCGTTGGAGGAATGGCGGCTACAGCGAGCAGTACTTATCCTCCCCGCCGAACCCTCCCTACCAGCTTTGAGCATCGTCATACGGTTGGACCGCTCCGAACACGGAGAACTCTTCCAAGAGTTATCCTTGTGTTCCATGCGCATTACTGGACGCCGACCCGCGATCGTTTTTTTCATCACGCTCGGCGTGTGTCTGGTGGCTTTGGCCATCGCGTTGAATGTGACATGGGTGATTCTCAATTGGCGCAAAATTGTGCCGTTGATCCTTGGCATCGCATTCTTTGGCGTCCTCATCGCGGGACTTATTCTGAATACGATCTTCCTGGTACGCGAAGTGCGCAGGAATGAGCGCCACGATAGCTTTCTGAATGCCGTGACGCATGAACTGAAAACGCCCATAGCCTCAATCCGGCTCTATCTGGAAACCCTGCAGCGTCGCGCGCTAAGCGAGGAGCAGCGACAGCAGTTCTACGGAATCATGCTGGCGGACAGCGAGCGATTGCTGGCGACGGTGGAGCAAGTGCTGAAGGCCGGCGAGATGGGCCAGAGCACTCGCAACCAGGTTCGCGTCGCGGTAGATATGGTTTCGCTGACCCGCGAATGTATCACCACTATTCTGCAGCGACATCACCTCACAGACGCGGCACTGCATTTCGAGATTGGCACGGCAGCCGGTCCAATCACGGTGCGCGGCAACCAGGACGACCTTCGTTCAGCCATTCTGAACATTCTTGACAATGCCGTGAAGTACTCCCCACAGAAGGTGAACGTGCGAGTGCGGCTTAAGGTCGAGAATGACGCCTGGATCATCCTCGGAGTCACCGATGATGGGGTGGGGATCCCCACCGCGCACATCAAGCGCGTATTTAAACGCTTCTATCGAGTCCCGACGATGAGCACGCTTAGGGTGAAGGGTACTGGCCTTGGGCTTTTCCTGGTCCGTTCGATCGCGCGTCAACACGGAGGAGATGCCACCGCTCGCAGCGACGGAGAGGGCAGGGGCACGACCATCAATCTGCAACTGCCCCGCTATTTTGAAGACTCCGGCGCCGCCACGCTGACGAGGGAGGAATGATGTCCGGTCCTTTCCATGTACTGGTTGTGGAAGACGAAGCGCATCTCGCCCAAGGGTTGCTCTTCAACCTGCAGGCTGAGGGATATACCGTCGAGATTGCAGGCGATGGCGAAGCCGCTCTGCACAGGCTGATGGATGGATCGCACTTCGATGCGGTTCTGCTCGACGTCATGCTGCCTGGAAAGAACGGCTTTGAAGTAGCGGAGGCACTACGCAACCAGCAAAACTATGTTCCCATCCTCATGCTGACCGCCCGAGGCCGGCCCGAGGATGTGCTGCAAGGCTTCGCCGCGGGTGCGGATGACTATCTTGCCAAGCCGTTCGATCTTTCCATCCTGATCGCCAGACTGAATGGCCTGCTGCGCCGCATGGGATGGCATCGGAAAGGAGCCGAGGAGTCCACAAGTCAGGCCACTGACGAGCTCACCAGCTTCACTTTCGCGGGAAGAACGATCAACTTTGCGACTCTTGAACTAACAAGCCTCGACAAGACTATTCACCTGACACTAATGGAGGGTGATCTCCTTCGCTATCTGGTACAGAACCAGAACCGCATTATTTCCCGCAAGGAACTGCTGGAGCAGGTGTGGCGGGTCCACGAGGATACCGATACGCGAGCGATCGACAATTTCATGGTCCGCCTCCGCCGCTACATCGAGGAGGAGCCTTCGCGGCCCGTCTATCTCCAGACGGTGCGCGGAATTGGCTACCGCTTCCTGCCCTTTGACACCCCCGTTAACGCGGAGCCGGAGTGACTTCGTCCGGATGGAGTAATATAGGGGGGAGGGGTATACCAAAATGTCCACTGTAAATCTGCGGATTGAAAACATGCATTGCGGAGCGTGCGTTCGCCGCGTAACGCAGACATTGAATTCCATCTCTGGGGTTGAGGTGGATGAAGTCCAGATCGGCGCGGCACGCGTCCATCTGACCGACAGCATGATCTCACCTGAGACACTTGTCGCGGCCGTCGCTAAGGCTGGCTATCCCGCGCACATCGAGCTGTAACGATGACAACCACAGCGGTCACACACAACGCAGTTACACTCTCACTCTCCATCACGGGCATGACCTGCGCATCATGCCAGGTGCACGTGGAGCACGCCCTTCAGGCTACGCCCGGTGTAGCCGAAGCCAGCGTGAATCTAATGACAAATTCTGCTCGAGTAGTCTTCGATCCCGCAATCGCCAGACCCGAGATGCTCATCGAAGCGGTTCACAATGCAGGGTATGAAGCTTCCCTTCCCGCTGCGAAGGATCTGCCTCCTGCGGCGGAAGATGATTCACATGGCGAAAGCGCGCTTAGATCCAAGGCGTTCTCCACCCTGTTCGCCGGCGCGGTGGCGATGATTCTCTCCATGCCATTGATGGCTTCGAGGTCGCATTCTGGGTTCGATCACCTCCTCATGAGGTTTTTTCCCCCGATTTATACCATTCCGGCGCAGGCTCTCAGACTTATCCTTCTTGTCCTCACCATAGCGGGAATGTTCTGGGCCGGCGCTTCCGTCTACGCCCGCGCGTGGAAAGCTTTGCTGCATCGCAGCACGAATATGAATACGCTGGTCGCGTTGGGCACAGGCTCCGCATTCGTCTATTCGGTCGCGGCTACGTTCTTCCCCCATGCATTCGTTCGGCATAGGCTCACTCCCGATGTGTACTATGAAGCCGTTTTGTTAATTCTCGGATTTTTGCTCATGGGCAACTGGCTCGACTCTCGTGCCAAGCGCCGGACAGTCGATGCGCTTCGATCCTTAGCCCAGCTTAAACCTCAGGACGCTATCTTGCTTCGCGACGGCGCGGAGATGCGTGTACCACTCGCATCCGTGGTTGTGGGAGACACTGTGGTCGTGCGACCCGGCGAGCGCATTCCCGTCGACGGCCTCGTCACTGGAGGTCACAGTACCGTGGACGAATCCCTGATCACCGGCGAATCCGTTCCTGTACCGCGTGTGCCCGGCGATCGCCTCATAGGAGGATCGCTGAACTACGACGGTGCGCTGGAATACAAAGCTAGCTCAGTCGGAGCGCAAAGCGTGCTCGGCCAGATGCTGCGCTTGATGCAGGAGGCGCAATCGTCCAAGGCTCCGATGCAGCAGCTTGCCGATCGGGTAAGCTCCGTCTTTGTGCCTGTCGTGCTTGCGCTCACGGCGATTACGTTTGCTGCGTGGGCGTTTTTCGATCCTATCGGCGGAGTCAGCCGCGCATTCGCCGTCTCCATCGCCGTGCTGGTGATTGCCTGCCCGTGTGCGATGGGCCTCGCTGTGCCGGCGGCGTTAACCGTATCTATCGGGCGGGGCGCCCAGTTAGGGATCCTTTTCAAGGGCGGAGAAGCGCTCGAGCGTCTCGCCCGCGTGGACACGGTGGCGATCGATAAGACTGGCACGCTGACCTACGGAAGACCGACAATCGTTGCTCTACGCTGCGCGGATGGCGTGTCGGAGAAGGACCTGCTATCCGTAGCTGCCTCGCTCGAACAGCGCTCGGAGCATCCACTGGCTCATGCCGTTCTTGAGAAGGCCAGGCAACAAAATATTGCGACCGCCGAAGCAACAGAAGTTCAAGTACATCCCGGAACCGGCATCACCGGCATGATTACGGGGCGGCCGGTAGCGGCCGGCAATCGGGGGCTGATGCAAACATTGGGCATCGAGGTCGACGCTCTTGAAGAAGACTACCCACCCGGAGCGACTCTGCTCTACGTTTCCCTGGATGGCAAACTCTACGGATGGCTGGCTGCTCGCGACTCGGTTCGCCCCGGAGCTCGCGCCTCGATCCAAGCGCTGCAGAAGATGGGCCTCAAGACAGTGATGTTGACCGGCGATCGGCAGGATTCCGCTGAGCAGATCGGAAGGGATGTGGGCATCGACCAGATCTATGCCGAACTTCTTCCTGAAAAGAAGCTGGAGAGCATCCGCGCCCTCCAGCAAAGCGGCCGCAAGGTAGCCATGGTGGGTGACGGTATCAACGATGCCGCCGCCTTGGCCCAGGCCGATGCAGGGCTCGCCATGGGCACTGGGACCGATTTGGCGCGCGAGGCAGGTGACGCAATACTTCTAAGAGGCGAGCCGGAGTCGATCGTCACGGCATTTCTACTGGCCCGCCAGACGCTGCGCGTGATGCGCCAGAATCTCGGCTGGGCCCTCGGCTACAACGTGCTCGGCATTCCAATCGCAGCCGGCGCCCTATACCCTGCTCTCCACATTCTGTTGAGTCCCGCCGTAGCAAGTGCGGCCATGGCGCTCAGTTCAGTCAGCGTATTGGCCAACAGCTTGCGGCTGAGGAGCTTCCGGTGACCACCTCGAAAACTCCTCGCAAACAAACCGCCAGCGATCACGGCAAGGCCTGCGCCCGTGCATCCGGACGAAAAGCTATAGCCGTGGACCCGGCAATCAAGGCTGCCTCCCTACGACGCCTGGCCCGAATCGAAGGACAGATTCGCGGCTTGGGAAAAATGGTAGAGTCCGAGCGTTATTGCGCCGACATTCTAGTGCAGATAAGTTCCGTGCAACAGGCGTTGCGCGGAGTCAGTCGCCAGTTAATGCGCAACCACCTGGAGAACTGCGCCGCCGATGCAATAGGCAAGGGCTCCCCATCGGCCGAGGCGATGTATGACGAATTGCTGGACCTCGTCTATATGCATGCCCGATAGAGTGATCACAACTGCGGAATATTGAGGCACAAACCGGGGCGCGCATCTTCTTGAGAAGGCATTCGCCATAGTTTTAACGAGGGCACGCCTGTGTGAAATTGCATCCAGCCTGCTCGCGCCGCGCGTCCTGTAAACTGGATTTGGACGGAAGCCTTTGCGGATTCTGACGCGCTACATTTTGAGAGAAGTGTTGTCGCACGCCTTGATTGGCGGGGCGGTCTTCACCTTTGTTTTGTTCATGCGCCCACTCGGGCAAATCCTTGAACTGGTGGTCAGGAACAGCGCATCGCTCACCAGCGTCATGAAAGTCTTTCTATTTACGCTTCCAAACACCTTTACCGTGACCATTCCGATGGCGGTTCTCGTCGGTATCCTGCTCGGCCTCAGCCGACTCGCAGCAGACAGCGAAATCACCGCTATGCGCGCCTCCGGTATCGGCGTATGGACCTTCGTTCGCATCATTTCTGGCGTTGCCGTTATGGCCTTCCTAATCGGGTTGGGCAACTCGCTCTTTCTCGCTCCAAGGGCAGCGCAAGCGCTGCTTCGCCTGGAGGGTTCCCTGAGAAATTCTCAGGCGTCCTTTGAGGTCCAGCCTCGCGTTTTCTACGAAGACTTCAAAACCTTTGTACTTTACGTCCAGGATGTGAAGCCAGCTTCCGGCTCAGCCAACTGGCGGCGCATTTTCCTGGCGGACCTGAGCAATCCATCGTCGCCCAAGGTGACCACAGCGGAATCGGCCACGGTGGTCAATGGTGATGATCAGACCGTCCGCATGCGACTAAGAAATGGCTCACAGCACGAATCGCCAACCGGCGATCCAGGCCAGTACAGTATCTCCACCTTCAGTGACACCGACCTGCCGCTGCTGATCGGATCGCAAAACGATGCGCGAATCAGCCGGAATGATACCCCAATGCTGGCCATGACTAACCGCACTTTGCTCGATAAGTCGCGCGGGCCCGGGGGCAAGTGGTATCTCATCGAACTAAATAAGCGCTTCGCTTATCCCGCCGCATGCCTGGTCCTAATGCTGGTCGGCGTTCCGCTGGGCATCTCCTCAAAACGCGGCGGGAAAAGCGCGGGCTTTGTGCTGACAATCGGCCTTGTGTTTATTTATTACTTCCTCTCCTCCACCGGGATCGCCCTGGGGCGTCAGGATAAGCTATCGGCGTTTGCGGGGGTCTGGATGGCGAACTCTGTCTTCGCCCTGTGCGGCCTGATACTGCTGCGGCAGATGGCGGTGGGCGGTGGGTTGCTAACGGTATTTTCGTCGCTCGGCTCGTGGTTCCGGGCAGCCTTACCGGGCAAGACAAGAGTCCAGCAGGTCGCATCCTCCTTCTCCCGTCGAGATCGTGAAGGAAGAAGCAGATTTCCGCTTATCCTCGACGAGTATGTGCTGCGGGAATTTCTGACGACCTTTGGCCTGGTACTGATCAGCTTCGTTCTGCTGCTGCTCGTCTTCACTTTCTTCGAGCTCCTGGGCGATATCATCCGCAATCGCACCGCCCTCGTTACGGTGGGCGAGTACCTGATCAACCTCATGCCCAGCATGATCTACATCATCACTCCGCTCAGCGTATTGATTGCGGTACTTGTTACCTTCGGTGCGCTCAATCGCTCCAATGAGCTGACCGCGATGAAGGCCACGGGAATCAGCCTCTATCGCGTGGTCCTGCCAGTGCTGGTGATCGCCTGCATTCTAGCGGGTGCCCTGTTTGCATTCGACGAGTTCTATCTGCCAGGCGCAAACCGCCGCCAAGAGGCCCTGCGTAGCATCATCAAAGGCAAGCCTGCGCAAACTTTCCTGCGCCCTGACCAGAAGTGGATGTTTGGCCATCAGGAACCCAGCAAACCCGGGCGTATCTTCTACTACCAGTTTTTTGACCCTGACCAGGACAAATTCGCTAATATCAGCGTGTTTGAATTCAATCCAGAAAGCTTCTCCATCTCGCGACGGATATTTGCCTCCAGCGCACACTGGGAGCCACAACTCCACCGCTGGATCTTCGAGAAGGGTTGGGATCGATCCTTTCAGGGCGAGGCCATCACCAGCTACCAGCCCTACGAGGTAAAGACTTTTCCCGATATCGGCGAAGAACCCTCTTACTTCAAGAAGGAGAGCCGTCAATCCCAGGAGATGAGTTTCGGCGAACTCAGTCGCTACATTCGCGACTTGCGGCAGAGTGGGTTCGACACCATGCGCCTTCGTGTCCAACTCAACCGCAAACTTGCATATCCATTGATCACTCTTGTGATGGCCGTGCTAGCCGTTCCCTTTGCACTCTCCATGGGTAGACGCGGTTCGCTCACCGGAGTGGCCGTGGCCATTGCCGTGGCCATCGCGTACTCGGTTGTAGCTGGAACCTTTGAACAGATGGGAAACGTGAATATGCTGCCGGCGGTAATGGCCGCCTGGTCCCCTGACCTGCTCTTCGGGCTCGCTGCCGGGTATCTGCTGCTGCGAACACCCACTTGATGCTCAGAGTATCTCTCCTAATGCGTTCAAGTGGTTGCCTCGTTCGGAAGTAGCCGTTCTTCAATGGAACGGCTACTTCAGCCTCATTTTTCTACCTCTACACCTTTAGGGGAAATGCTCAGCCGGCGCACGTCGAGCCCGCTCGGTTAAGATAGGGGGAGAATGTTCAAACGCCTGCACCCCCTCTTTCCTTACATGCGCCGCTACTGGCGAGGATACGTATGGGGAGGCGTGTCAGTCATTTTGAGTAACGCCATCTGGATCCTGTTTCCGCAGGTGATACGCAACGCAATCGACGACCTGAATCATGGCATTACGCATCATAAGATTCTGCTCTATGCTGGTTTGCTGATCGCTGTCTCAGTCTTTAAGGGCATCTTCCTATTCCTCACTCGCTGGATCATTATTGGTGTCTCTCGCGAGATTGAGTACGACCTGCGCAACGATCTATTTCGCCATCTTGAGAAGCAACCTGCCGCGTACTACCAGGAACACCGCACCGGCGACATCATGGCACGCATGACCAACGACCTCGCCGCGGTACGGATGTTGCTCGGGCCCGCCATCATGTACAGCGCCAACACCATTCTCTTCTCACTGGGAGCTTTGTTTTTCCTGCTGCGCATCAGTCCGACTCTTACCTTAGTGGCACTCGTTCCGCTGCCGTTAGCCTCGGTCCTCGTGCAGGTTCTGGGCAGTCGAATTCATGACCGTTTCGAGCGCATACAGGCCATGTTCTCTGAGATCTCGGCCCAGGCGCAGGAGAATTTTTCCGGTGCAAGGCTGGTGCGGGCATTCGCCCAGGAAGAGGCCCAGATCGCCGCCTTCGAGCGTTCCAACCGGGAGAATATCCGGCGCTCTTTGAGGCTCGTTCAGTTGATGGGTATGCTGTGGCCGACCTTGCAATTCATTCTGGGATTAGCCATGGCCATCTCCTTGTTCGTCGGCGGGCACCAGGTACTCTCCCACCGCATCAGCGTCGGTGACTTCGTCGCATTCAATACCTACATGCTGATGCTCACCTGGCCGATCATCGCTTTAGGGTGGGTGGTGAACCTCTTCCAACGCGGCACCGCTTCGGTCACCCGCATTGACGAACTGCTCTCGGAAAAACCAACGATTGACGATCGCGACCAAGACCCCTCCATTCCGCCTGATTTCGCCGTGCAAGGCGATATTGAGTTTCGTAACCTTACTTTCGACTATGGGGCCGATGGCGAAAAAACCAACCCCATTCTCCAGTCGCTATCTCTCAAACTTGAGGCTGGCAGCAGCCTTGCCATAGTCGGACCCACTGGGTCAGGAAAGTCCACGCTGGTTAATCTGATTGCGCGTCTCTATGACGCGTCGCCAGGAACGATCCTGATCGACGGCAGACCAATCCGCCAATATCCGCTCGCGGTGCTGCGCTCGAATCTCGGAGTCGTGCCCCAGGAGACATTCCTCTTCAGCGAAACTATTCGCGGGAACATCGCATTTGGTGCGCCGGGAGCGAGCGAGGAAGATGTGATGCGAGCCGCGGAGGCAGCCCACATCCGCAAAGAGTTCGAGGATTTTCCGCGAGGCTTTGACACCATGGTCGGCGAACGCGGCGTCACTCTCTCGGGCGGGCAAAAACAGCGTGCGAG
>JANXZS010000152.1 GCA_025355385.1 Acidobacteriaceae bacterium
TGTTGTTAATTTCATATGCAAGACCGAACCTTGGGCCAAAATGCCCCCAGTGGATATCTGCCCTGGAGAAGCCCGCGCATCCGGTGCAACTTCCGAACTTCGTAGCAGCGCCCAATAGGCCGCCCGCCGCGGGATTCGGAATTTTCGGATCGAAGAAGACAACTGTGTTGTGGACTTCAGTAAATGGAGCCATGATGTCCCAGCGAAGGCCTAGGTTCATGGTGAGTTTGGGGCTCAGCTTGATGTCGTCCTGGATGTAGGGCGAGAAATCAAGATTGCGTAGGCGGAGTTCCTGCGAGTTGCTGCGATTGGCTGCATCAACCTGACCTAACAGGAAGCTGGCAAAGGAACTGCCGTTCGTGCTCGGGTCAGCACCGCCAGAGGTTGTGCGCTGGCTGAATTGGAAGCGGCCGCCAGCCGTCTGCTCTTCGTTGTCGTCCTGGTAAGTACGACGGAACTCTCCGCCGATATTGAAGGTGTGGCGACCCCTGTTCCACAGCCAGTTGTTGACTAGTGAAATACCTAGCTTGCGGTTGATGGATTGTGTCCAGGCACCGCTCGTTCCCCATTGGGTCGGAGCATGTTGCCCGTCAAAGGATTCTTCCGGCGGAATAATACCTTGCCCAACCGCGGGGAAGCTGTACTTTGTCTGATTGAATTGATTATTGATTTCGCCGAACCAACCCGCACCAGCCGTCATCAAGAGACTCGGGCTGATTGCATTCCCGTAGGACAGCAGGAAGCCAGAACCAAGTGCCGGCTCATACTTCATGCTGTTGAGCGGATTGGGCTGGACCACTAGCGGAGTGGTGTCGAAACTGTAGTTGCTGTAGCTGTTCCGCCACTGGCTGTAGTGAATGCTCTGCGTCGGGGTGAAGTTGTGATCGATGTTGAAGCCAAAGACATGCTGGATATGCGGGTTGATGAATGGCGTGAAATTCTTGTTGGCGTCTAACCCGCCAACTCCTGACCCCGGGCGATCGGGATTAGGAATAGATGGAATGAGCAGAGCCGCATTGGCGCTGATGCGGGCCGGATCGATCACGTTCAGCTTGCCACCGAAGTTGAATTGCTTACCCGTCTGAGGGTCATAGATTGGGATCAGTAGACCTGTCTTGCCGTCTACGTAGTCGCTGAAATCTCCAGTCTTTTCGAGCACAGTCGGCACCGTGGAGATACGGGTGTCTTCACTGTTCTGCTTGTACCACTCCTGGCTGTAGTGGAAGAAGGTGCGGTCGTGGCCGTTATACACTTTAGGAATCCACACCGGCCCGCCGATCGAGAATCCGTAGTTGTTCTCGTGGTCGGTCGGAACCTTGCCCGATCCTCCTTGTGCCTTGCTGTTGAAGAACCCAACAGAGTCGAAAAAGCTGTTGCGGTTGATCTCGAACAGATCTCCGTGGAACTGGTTCGTACCTGGAGCCATCTGGTAAGTGATCGCTCCCTGACCCAGGCCGAATTGTGCGGAAAACGTGGAGCGCTCGACACGGAATTCGCGGACGAGCTCGTAAGGAGGATTGACGTTGGTCGTGTAGCCTTCCGTTTCCGGTTGGGGAAAGGGAATTCCGTTGAAAACGACTTCCTGCTCAAAGTCCACACCACCATTGAGACGATGGGAGAAGGTGTTGCCCGTAGTGCCCGGCGCGAGGAACTGAAAGCTGTCGATCTGGCGTCCGCGACCACCGACTTCGTTGGGCAACGCCCTTACGACTTCCGGTTCGATTGTCGTTCCGAGTTGAGGCTGAGTAGTGTTCAACGCAACGCCGGAGGAGGTAACCTCAACTGTTTCTGTTGCTGCACCGGCGGACATTGCGGCGTTGATGGTCGCCTGTGTACTGACGTCGACGTTCACGCCATTCTGCACATTGGTTTTGAATCCGGCAGCCTCTACTTTCACTGTGTAATGGCCCGGATTCAAGCCGGTGACGGTAAATGTGCCTGCATTCGATGAGACGGCGCGGTTGGCGATCTTTGTCTCATCGTTCGTGATCGTGACATTAGCGCCAGGAATGACGGCACCGGATTGGTCGATGACTGTTCCGGTGATGCCGGCGTTGGCTTGCGCCTGGGTTTGCGTGGTTGAGAAAAGCAGTAGCACGAAAAGAAAAGCCGGACAGAGCGCGATCCATATCGCTGCCCTGGTCCGCGTGCCTGCCAGCGGTCCTTGTCTGTAGTTCATAGTTCTGCCTCCAATAGCAACATATCCCTGTTCAAGTGGTGTTTTCAGTGTATGCCGGAAACGGTTCAGAACCTTTGCAAATATACAGAATTTCGGTTATGGTAACGATTCCAGTGACTAAAACTATAATGAAGGCAATATCCACTGTCAAGGACGGACTACGGAGTTTTCCCGAGGGTAGTCCTCCAGGCGGCAAAACGCGCGGGCTGAGCGTCGGCAGGGTGGCAACGAGGATCAGGTGACTCCCGTCACACTCAAGTGAGCACGTGCTTGCTACTTTGTTCGCCGCCGGGTCGCCGCGGGTCAGACGCATGGAGGCGTGGGTCGATGCTCCGATGCGGGATGCACCAAGGACTCAGGAAATTAGGGCCGGTTCGCTCGTATGATGGGTGGAAAGTCCTGAGCGCAGGCCGGACCTGTGGCAGTAGAAGTTATTGCAGGAACCTCTGGCTCCCTCAGCAAGAAGCGTACCGCTCCGGCGGGTCGACCCGAACGAAAGTACAGCAATGAAAGGGACGAGTATGAAGGCTGTAAATATACTTCTTCTGCTGGCAGCAATTCCTGCAGCAGCATCTGACATTTCCGGAGTATGGCAAATTCATGGCGATGCGGCGGGAAACCCGGTTACAGCTGTCTGCAGCCTGAAGCAGCAAAGTGAAAAGCTCACGGGCACCTGCAAGTTAGAAGAAGACCAGCCGGTGGAAGTTCAAGGATCTATCCATGGCGACCAGGCTATGTGGCAGTACGGACAGGACGACGGCGGCAGCACGCTGATCATCTCATTTACCGGGACAGTGAGTTCCGCTTCGGAGATCAAAGGCAATCTCTTCGTCGATCCGATCGACATGAAGGGCAATTTCACCGCCCGGCTCCGGCAACCCGGTGATCCGGAGGAGAAAGCTGTCTCGGTGGCCAAACCCGTTGCCGCTGTCGAGCCCACTGCTGTGCTGGACGCAGGCAAGAACGCCACGCTATACGTGGTGCCTTATGCTCATCTGGATACGGAGTGGCGCTGGGAATATCCCAACACGATCGGTGAATATCTTCCGCGCACAATGCGGGACAACTTCGCTCTGTTTGAGAAATATCCCCACTATATTTTTAACTTCAGTGGTGCCAACCGCTACCGGATGATGAAGGAGTACTACCCCGTCGACTACGAAAAGATAAAGAAGTACGTGGCAGCGGGCAGGTGGTTTGTCGCGGGTTCTTCCATGGAGGAGGGTGATGTAAACAACCCTTCTGCAGAATCGATCATTCGACAGATACTCTATGGCAAGGAGTATTTCCGCCACGATTTTGGCCGCACCAGTGCTGAATATATGCTGCCGGATTGCTTTGGCTTTCCCGCGTCGTTGCCAAGCATTCTCGCTCACACCGGAATCAAGGGATTTTCGACGCAGAAGCTGACCTGGCATTCGGCGACAACAGCGGGTGGGCCGGGCTCTCCGCAGGATACGCCGAAGGGTATTCCGTTCAACGTGGGCGTATGGGAAGGGCCCGACGGAAAGAGCGTGATTGCCGCTCTCAATGCCAGCAACTACAGCGGCGACGTTACGGAGGATCTTACCAAGAGCAATACGTGGATGCGCCGCGCTGAGAGCAATGGCAAGTCGAGTGGACTCTACTTTGATTACCGGTACTACGGCACGGGCGACATAGGGGGCTCCCCTCGCGAGTCTTCAGTCAAACTGATGGAAGCCATCGTGACCCAGGGGACGGCGGTTCTTCCCGCTGCGTCCGACTCGGCCGCGAAAGGCTCCGCAGTAAAAGTCGGCGAAGGGCCACTGCACATTATCGAGGCGAATGCGGAGCAGATGTTCCTCGACATCAAGCCTGAAGATGCTCGCCACCTGCCTCGGTATACGGGCGACCTGGAACTCACTGAGCACTCGGCGGGCTCACTAACTTCCGAAGCATATATGAAGCGTTGGAACCGCGCGAATGAAACCCTGGGGGATGCAGCCGAGCGCGCCTCTGTCGCTGCCGAGTGGCTGGGTGGACGGCCTTATCCGAAAGAGCGGCTGACAAATGCCTGGACGCTGGTGATGGGCGGACAGTTTCATGACCTTATCCCGGGCACCGCCACTCCAAAGGCTTATGAGTATGCATGGAACGACGAGTCTGTCGCGATGAATCAGTTTGGTGGAGTGCTGAAGAGTGCTGCCGACGCCGTTGCCTCCGGTTTGAATACGCAGACAAAGGGTACTGCCGTCGTAGTGTACAACCCGCTCTCCATCGCGCGCGAAGATATCGTGGAAGCGAACATCGTCTTCGCCGAGACCGCTCCCAAGGCTGTGCGCGTAATTGGACCGGATGGCAAGGACGTAGCCGCACAACTAGCAGGCTCAACCAGGGATGGAACCAAAGTTGTCTTCCTGGCAAAGGTGCCGTCGGTCGGCTTCGCTGTATATGACGTACAGGTGGCGAGCGAAGTATCGGGGACGAATACGCTGAAGATTACCGAATCCTCTTTAGAGAATCCTCGGTATCGCGTCAAAGTCGATGAGAACGGCGACGTCTCAAGCGTCTATGACAAGAACATCAAGCACGAGCTCCTTTCGGCCCCCGCCCGTCTTGCCATTAAAACCGATAAGCCGAGGGAGTGGCCTGCCTGGAACATGGATTGGGCGGATCAGCAGAAGGCGCCCCGCGCTTATGTCTCCGGCCCGGTGAAGGTCAAGGTTCTTGAAAGCGGCCCGGCACGCGTTTCGCTCGAAGTGATGCGCGAGACAGAAGGCTCCAAGTTTGTGCAGACCATCCGGCTGGCGGCTGGCGGTGCCGGCGATCGTCTTGAAGTTGGTAATGTAGTCGATTGGAAAACAGCGGAGGCAAATTTGAAGGCCACCTTCCCGCTGACCGCGTCGAACCCGAAGGCTACTTACAACTGGGACATCGGCAAGATCGAGCGCGGGAACGACGACGAGCGGAAGTTTGAAGTGGCATCGCACCAATGGTTCGATCTGACCGACAAGAGCGGAACTTTCGGTGTGACGGTGCTTTCCGATTACAAACACGGTTCGGATAAGCCCGACGACAGCACATTACGCCTGACCCTCCTGCGCACTCCCGGCATCAGCCCCGGGGGCATGTCCTACAGCGATCAGGCGACACAGGATTGGGGACATCACGAGTTCAAGTATGGACTCGCGAGTCATGCAGGCGACTGGCGCAAGGAAGAGACCAACTGGCAGGGAATTCGCCTGAATCAACCACTCGTCGCTTTTGTAAGTTCGAAACACGACGGTACACTGGGCAAGGATTTTTCACTGCTGAGTATGAGTAATAGCCGGGTGCGCGTGATGGCCGTTAAGAAGGCGGAGGCAGGCGACGAAATGGTCGTCCGCCTGGTGGAAGAGGCGGGCAGGCCTCAAAAGGGCGTCCGCGTAACATTCCCTGTTGCTGTCGCCAGTGCACGCGAAATCAACGGTGCAGAAGAAGAGGTTGGTTCGGCGACAGTTGCTAAGGGTGAATTGGTAACTGATTTCGCTCCATACCAGCCCCGTACATTTGCGCTGAAGCTCGGACGGGCTGGGGCAAAGTTGTCTGCGCAGCAGTCCCAGCCGGTCAAGCTACTCTACGACGTATCCGTGGCGACGCAGGATCACCGCCCATCGGCAGGGGGTTTCGATGCGGAAGGCAAATCGCTGCCAGCGGAAATGCTTCCCACTGAAATCGACTACGATGGAATTCAATTCAGTCTCGCTCCTGCTGGAGCGGGCGGGCCAAACGCCGTAACTGCGCAAGGACAAACTATCACCCTGCCCGAAGGAAACTTCAACCGCCTGTATTTGCTGGCGGCTGCATTTGCAGGAGATCAGAAGGCGACCTTCCAGATCGGCAGCACTTCAGTTGATCTAACGATTCAGAACTGGACTGGCTACATTGGACAATGGGATAACCGCCAGTGGAAGACCATTCCGGTTCCCCCGCCGGCCAGTCCCGCACCTGGAGACACTAGCGCAGCGGCGCAACGTGCAACGCGCACGCTCGCATACATCTACACTCACGGTTCGATGATGGCTCCCACGCTTAGCAGCATTACACCGGGCTTTATGAAGGGAGCGCCAGTGGCGTGGTACGCATCGCACCGGCATGGTACAGACGGCAGCAACGAGATTTATAACTACTCGTATCTTTATGCCTACACCATCGATGTACCGGCGGGGGCCAAAACGCTGACCTTACCAGTCAACGATCGCGTCCGTATTCTGGCAATCACAGCAGCCGCAGCCAGCGATCAAACGCAGGCTGCAGAACCGTTGTATGACACCCTTCTCCGTCCGTCGGATATGGTGCAGCAATAGCAAATATGGTGTGGTCCGTCTGGCGGAGAAACATTTCGCCAGACCCCTTGCCGTGAACGACCGAGGATCGTGTGCGGGGCTTGCTGAGGGGCTTCAGCAAGATGCTTGAGAGCCGAGGGAATATGTATTCCTGGCGTCTCTTTCCATGTCGCCATGTAACCTGACTGTTCGGAGCGCGAAAAGTCGCGACACAAACAGCGGGACCAGAGAGCTCCTGGTTCGAATATTCCATAGGTTGTTGAGTTATTGGTGGAGCTAAGCGGGATCGAACCGCTGACCTCCTCGTTGCGAACGAGGCGCTCTCCCAGCTGAGCTATAGCCCCACAAGCGGGCGGTAACACTCCGGTGATTCTAGCAGCGGACCGGGATTAAGCAAAGCCAGTCGGCGCCTGAACCCGACTCCTGCGATCGCTCCGCAGCGGAACAATGATCGGCCCAGTGCTACTTCGCCGTGCGCGCTGCCGCGTTCAGTACATTCAGCAGTGATTCCATTTCCTTGCGCGGAGCCTGGCCTTGGGCCATATCTGGCGAGCCACCACCTCGAAGCCCAAGCTGGGCAAGCTGATCGCGCAACAAGTCAGCACATGAGAAGTACAGCCCTGGGCTGCGGGCCATCACCACCGCGGCAGGCTCTTGTTGCGTGGACGCAATCAGCGCCAGTGTTTGCGGGGCGGCGGCGACCACCCGCGAAGCCAGTAGCTTGCAGTAGGCCGCATCGCGGTCGGCAAAGATGCGCTGAACGATACGCAGGCCGTCGTGGATCAGATCCTCAACAATGAGTCTTGATGCGTGGTAGTCAGCCAGCTCCTCTCGAAGCTTCTGACGCTCCTTTGCCGACGACTTTGCTTCGCCTAGCAGCCGCTCCACTGACTGCGGCAATTCTGCGGCTGCAACCGAGAGCAGAGCGGCGGTCCTCGAGAGCAGGGCGTGATCCCGGTGCGCCACCTTTGCCGCTCGCAGGCCGCACACAAACTCCACACGCACTCCTTGGCGAACCCGCTCCGTGGAACGCAGATGGATGCCGCCAATCTGCCCGGTCGATCGTAGGTGCGTGCCACCGCAGGCGTTCAGGTCGTAATTGTCAATCTCGATCAAGCGCATCGTTCCCGTGCGCTCGGGCAGCTTTCGCAGACGTCCGGCGGCGAGCAGCGCGTGCGCCTCATCCCGACTGACGGTCAAGGCGGAGATCGTCCGATCCTCGGCGATAATCCCGTTCGCCACCAGCTCAACTCTCTCCAATCCAGCGGGAGTGATGCCCTCTGAGGTCAGAACGATCGTCGAGCTCTCTTCTCCCAAATGAAAGGAGACGGTGAGTGCCTGCAACTCCGCAGCAAAAACTGCTGACAGCAAGTGCTGCCCGGAGTGCTGCTGCATATGGTCCAGCCGCCTTGTCCAATTAATGGCAGCCTTTACCTCCGTGCCCGCCGCCAACGGTTTTTCCGTGAAGTGCCATACCTCGCCGCTCTCCTCCTGCACATCACTCTCCTGCACATCAAGGACAGGCACTTCGATGGTGGTCCCACTGCGCGATGCGGCCACAATCGACCCCTTGTCAGAGGGTTGACCACCGCTGGCAGGGTAAAAAGCGGTGCGATCAAGAGCCAACTGCCAGAGCGACTGACCCGCCGTGCGCGATACTTCGCGCACATCGGTCACGCGTGCGGGAAAACTCGACAGAAAAGAATCCGTGTAATAGAGACGCTCAGCCATGATTTTCTATATTCTAAGGCCTGTGGCCCTGCCGGCAGCCTGATCTTGATTTCAGACAGGGCCGATGGTCTGCTTTGCAATTCATAACAGCAGCAATTTCATTTATTGAGGAATCATTTTGCCATGCCGGAAGAGCTGTCTCAATCGGACGAAGTGACTCGCATAAAAGACGTACCCCGCAACCTGAAGCAGTATTTTCTCGGCCTGCTGGTAAAAGGGGAGCGATGGAATGACCCCAAAGGTGAGCAGGCAGCGGAGCTGATGCCGCTCCAACTGGCGTTTCTGCGCGAGCAGCTGGAGTCGCAGCGCTACCTGGTCGCTGGCCCGGTGCTCGACGAGGGCCGACTGGCGGGTGTAATGATCATCGACGCGAAGACCGCGGAAGATGCAAGGGCACTTGCCAGTCTGGATCCCGCGGTTAAGGCAGGCCGCCTTGCGGTCGAGGTCTACCCTACGTTCCTGCCATCGCTGGATAACGTCCGCGCCGAATACTGGCCAGCAAAAGTTCCCGGCGGAAAATAATTCCGCCATCCCTTTGTGCGATCGATGAATTTGGGTGGCCCACGTCTCGCTTCTCAAACGTGGCTAATAACTCCACCGCTTAGATGGAACTCATATTCAGCAAAAACTCGGCGTTGTTGCGCGTCTTCGCCAGCTTGTCTGTGAGGAGCTCCATTGCCTCCACCGGTGACAACGGATTGAGCACTTTGCGAAGAATCCAGATGCGCTGCAGGTCTTCCTTGGGAATCAGCAACTCCTCCTTACGCGTACCGGAGCGCTGAATATCGATAGCCGGGAAGACACGCTTGTCCACAAGCTTACGGTCAAGAATGACTTCCATGTTGCCGGTGCCCTTGAACTCTTCGAAGATGACTTCATCCATGCGCGAGCCGGTATCGACCAGTGCGGTGGCGATGATCGTCAGTGAGCCGCCCTCTTCAATATTGCGGGCCGCACCGAAGAAGCGCTTTGGCCGCTGCAGTGCATTGGAGTCGACGCCGCCCGATAGGACCTTGCCCGATGGTGGGACGATGGTATTGTAGGCCCGAGCGAGGCGGGTGATGGAGTCAAGCAGGATGACCACGTCGCGCTTATGCTCGACCAGTCGTTTCGCCTTCTCAATCACCATTTCGGCTACCTGTACGTGGCGCGCTGCGGGTTCGTCGAAGGTTGAGCTGATGACCTCGCCCTTCACCGATCGCTGCATGTCCGTGACTTCCTCAGGGCGTTCATCGATCAATAGAACGATCAGTGCAACTTCGGGGTGGTTCGTAGTGACGGAGTTCGCAATGGATTGCAGCAGCATTGTCTTGCCGGTGCGGGGCGGCGCGACAATCAGGCCGCGCTGGCCTCTACCTACCGGTGTCAGCAAGTCCATCACCCGGCCGCTGATGCCTTCGCGAACGGTTTCCATCTTGATCCGCTCTTCGGGGTACAGAGGGGTTAGGTTGTCGAAGAGAATCTTGTTGCGAGTCTCTTCAGGAGACTCGAAGTTGATAGCCTCAATCTTGACCAGCGCGAAGTATTTTTCGCCCTCATGCGGCGGACGGACGTTGCCGCTGACGGTGTCGCCAGTCTTCAAATCAAATTTGCGGATCTGCGAGGGCGAGACATAGATGTCGTCGGGTCCAGGCAGATAGTTGTAGTCCGGCGAACGCAGAAAACCGTATCCGTCGGG
>JANXZS010000185.1 GCA_025355385.1 Acidobacteriaceae bacterium
GAGATCCATTTCGCGGCGCGGGGTTCGGAGGTTTTGAAGAACACCTTGGTCGCCGGTTGCGAGAGCATGGCCTCGGCGTCCTTTCCGTAACGCTTTTCCATCTGGCTGCGCCCCTGAAATCCCAGTACGACCGGGTTGCCATACTTGCGATTTTCGGTGACAGCGGTATGGAGCTGAGGCAGCTTGTTGAGGCTGGCGAGTTCATCGATGACGAACCATACGGGCTTCGCATTAGGATCGTCGCAGTCACCCATCATGCGCAGGATAAAAAGGTCGAGCCACACGGAATGGAGCGGCAGAATCTTCTCCCGGTAGCCGGGATTGGAGGTCAGAAACACCCACCGTTTGCGCTGGATTTCCCACTCGGATGTTGAGAATGTGTTGCCGTGGGAACCGCTGTATTCAGGTAGCAACTCCAGCGAGTTGGAGGACGATTATCTTTCTGACGCGCTCTCGATAGGCAATCTGGACGGAGCGCCGATTCAGGAGACGCCGTTCTCGGCCACAGTGGTGAGCCGCGATTTGCTGACCGACCAGTTTTCGCGCGTGCTCTCTGACCTGGTGAAAAATGACGCCTCGATCGGCGAGGATTATGCGCCGGTGGGCTACTACGGCGATTTCGAGATTCGCGGTTTCCCCGTCGATCTCGCCACTGGCCTTGAAATCAACGGCATGACCATCGCTGGCGAGCAGGATGTGCCCCTAGAAAACAAGCAGCGGGTCGAGTTTCTCAAGGGTATCGCTGGGCTGGAGAGTGGCGTAGCATCGGCCGGCGGCCTCATCAACTACGTCACCAAACGGCCAGCCGTGGTCAAGGCCGTCGACCTGGCGACGGACCATCGAGGAACTGCCTACGGCGCTGTCGATCTAGGTGGTTTCCTTGGCAGCAAAAAACAGCTAGGCCTGCGTATGAATCTTGCTGGCGAAAAGATTCAGAGCTACGTGAACGACGCCAACGGCTGGCGGGCGACTGGCGCTGTTTCTTCCGACTGGATGTTGAGCCCGAAGGCAATCCTGAAGGACGACTTTGAATATCAACACAAGGTGGAGCGCTCAGTGGTTGGCTACCAACTATTGGGCGGAAGGACCGTGCCCGATCCTGTATATCCCTCGACGATGCTGGGCGAACAAGCCTGGTCCAAGCCCAACACGTTTGACACATTCAATACCGGCACCCGGCTGGACTATGCGTTGCATCCCGACTGGCATATCTTCGCTTCAGCGAGCTACAGCCATTCGCTGATCGACGATAACGTTGTCTATGCCTATGGCTGTTATTACCAGGATGCCTGCACTCTTCCGGGCGGGTCCCCACCGTGGTTCTTCGCTCCGGACGGGACATATGACATTTATGACTACCGCAACCCTGGCGAGCTGCGCATCAACTCTCAGGCCGAGTTGATGGCAACCGGTCACACTAAAACTGGTGTGATCCGCCACGATCTGGCAGCCGGAGGCGTGGCCTTCCGCCGCAGCGTACAGCAGCCTTCCAGCGCGGTTTACGACTACGTGGGGTCTGAGAATGTCTATCAGCCGATTCAACCGTTTTCAATCGAGTCGGTCTCGGGTGTGCCGGACAAAGCTGGTCCGCGCGTCCTTTACGAAGACAATCATCAGTCGGCTGCGGTGATACAGGAACGAATTCATCTGCCTGGGCGTATTCAACTGCTCGCCGGAGGGCGGTTCGATTCCGTGCGCGACCACAACTACGCCGGCGGCACCACCACCGACAAGACTATCTGGCTACCGCAATACGCAGTCACATTAAACCCGGCGGATAATCTGACGCTCTACGGCAACTATAGTGTGCTGTTGTCCCTGGGGCCGCAGGCGCCCTTCTGGGCGGGAGGATTCTATTTGCCGCCGTTCTACACGCGCCAGGTCGAGGTTGGCGCCAAGTTTCAGCCAGGCCAGCGCATCCTGGTGACTGCGGCGCTCTTCCGCATGCGCGCGCCTTTTTTTTATCCCAAAGTCGTCGACAATGTGGGCAATCCAAACTTTGTCTCCGAGGGCCGAGAAACGCACGATGGCCTCGAGTTGAATGCTCAGGGCAAGGCCACAAGCTGGATGCGGCTTACCGCTTCGACGGCGGCCATTCGCGCTCTCTCCGATAAAACCGGCACGCCGGCCTTCGATAACAAGCAGGTCATCAATGTGCCGCATCTGCGCACGACCTTCTTCGCGGATATCGCGCTACCTTCTGTGCGCGGATTGCACCTGATGCCCGGCTGGGGCTATAGCGGACGCAAAGAGGCCACGCGCGACGATGCGGTAAGCGTGCCCAGATATAACCTCTTCAACCTGGGCGCCCGCTATAGCCCCGGCGGGGAGCAGGGTCACGTCTCCTTCCGGATTTACGCAGACAATGTCCTCAATAAGCACTACTGGAAGGACACCGGCGCAAATTACGGCGATACCTTTCTTCACCTGGGCGCGCCTACGACAGTTCGACTCTCGGTCCACTACACCTTTTAACATGCATAGCGATAAGGGATCAATCCGTCCAATGACTGCGGCCACAAATCTACACGGCAATATAGTTCACGGCATGAATGGGACACTGGTCGCCCCCGACTGGGCGCCACTCACTCTCGAAGAAGTCCGGCCCGTGCTGCGTGAGTATTCTTTGCATGGAGATGCCGTCCACATACTCTCCATTAGCCCGCGGCCTTTCTCGGCGGCGAGCGTGGTAGCCACGCCACAAGGGCAGGTCTTCGTCAAACGACAAGCGTGCACCGTGCGTGATGCCGCTGGCCTGGCCGAGGAACACCGCTTTCTTGCTCACCTGCGGGCGAGGGGCGTGCCGACTCCCGGGGTCCTGCGCACAAACACCGGTACTACATCTGTCCAAGTTGGAGAGTGGACATACGAGGTTCATCAGATTCCCTTGGGCATCGATCTCTACGCCGAGGCACTCTCCTGGACCCCGTTTCTCAGTGCAGGTCATGCCTGGTCGGCGGGCCGGATGCTAGCGCAACTTCACCGTGCCGCGGTCGATTTCAAAGCTCCGGCGAGAAAGCCACAACCCCTTGTGGCCAGCTTTACAATCTTCGCCGGAGACAGTCCCACAGTAGCGCTTGATCGTTACCTGGCGCAGCATCCCGCGCTAGCCAGCTATCCGGCGCTCATCGAGTGCCGCGAGGAAGCGCTCAATTTGCTGGCCCCACACTACGCACAACTCGCACCGTGGCTCGACGCGCTCCCAGCTCTGTGGACACACAACGATCTGCATGGATCGAACTTACTCTGGAGCGATTCGAGTGACGCGGCCGAAGCAGTCGCCATCATCGATTTCGGTCTGGCCGACCGTACCAACGCCGTCTACGACCTGGCACAAGCGATTGACCGCAGTATTGTCGAGTGGTTGGCGCTGACGGCTGATGGGACAGATGCACGCCTCCCTGTACCGGTACATCTTGACCACCTGGACGCGATGTTGGCAGGCTACGAAGAGGTTCGTCCGCTCGACCACGCGGAGGCGGCCGCGTTGGCACCGATGACCGCACTTGGTCATGCCGAGTTTGCTCTCTCAGAAGCCGACTACTTCTACGGTTCACTGCACTCCCCGGAAAAAGCTGCCTACGCGTGTCCTCTCTACTTGTGCGGACATGCTCGCTGGTTTTTGACGCCAGAGGGACAGGGGTTACTCGACCATCTTCACACATGGGCGGGGCGTCACAGACGGAGCCCAGCCACTGCATCTTCAGGATTGGTATAGTCTGCAGCGGTTCCATGTTAGGGAGATGTTTCCCTAACAAAATCTACCTTGCTCTAAGGCTCCACAGTAATCCTGAAATACTTTGAAACAGGAGAAGGATCACTACATATGCCATGGCTTGAGATTGTCGCTGTACTTTTCAGCCTTGTAGGCATCTGGCTTGGCACGCGGCGATCTATGCTCTCTTGGCCGATAGTTCTCGTCTCCATTTTGCTGTACTCGGTGGTCTTCTATCGAGCACGGCTTTACTCTGATACGTTGCTGCAAGCGGCCTTTCTCGTCTTTTCGGTCTATGGCTGGGTACATTGGCAGCGCGGCGTACAACATGAAGGCATCGTGCGGGTGGAACCGCTGGGCTGGCCGGCGGCACTCATGGGCCTTGCCACCGGTGCCGTGGGTAGCTTCCTACTCGGCTTCGTCATGAAGCACCACACCAACGCTGCGCTACCCAGCATCGATTCGGCACTGACCAGTTTCAGCTTATTGGCCACATGGTGGCAGACACGCAAGCACACGGCAAACTGGTTGCTTTGGATTGGGGTCGATTGCATTTATACCGGCGTATTTCTTTATAAGAACCTCTACTGGACCTCGGCCTTGTACCTGTTGCTAGTAGTTCTAGCACTGCTCGGACTGCGCGACTGGCGGCGAGCTGCCGAGAGCCAACGACAGACACTTGGGAATTCGATCTCTCACGTGGTCGACTCGATGGGCATAACGCTTCCCAAAAATCCTGCCTGAGAACAGTGCTGGATTCGAAGCCATGTTGGACGGGCTTTATGGAAATTCCTACGAGTCTTTTGTGTAGTGTGTTGATTTAGGGGTCACCACCAAACGTCAAAAATCTTACGCTAATACCTTGGTGCGCAAACCTGCCGCCTTCACAAGGCTGTCTGCAACAGGTTTTTGCAATGCAAATCGCTGGGCTTTGATCATTTGCTCCAAGTCGCGCATAAACATTCCTTTGCGCACGCCCTGGGTAGGCACTGAGGTGATACTTCCGATTTTCCCGTCACTCGCAAGCGATAGCGATGAATACTAACAGGCGCGCCCTCTCGTCAAGCGACAATTTGGTACTAGATTTTCACCAAACCGCTCTTGTAGTGCTGAGTCGCTACGTGATGGAGTCGGATATCGCTCAGCAGGGTGCCGAAGAGGGGAATTCCGTCTCCAATGAGTACAGGCACCCCAGTGACAATAAGACGTTGAACAAGACCGGCACGCAGGAATCGTTGAATCGTAATCCCTCCGTCGACGTATAGGTGGTGAGCTCCACTCGCAGCAAGTTTGGAGACAATTACGGATGGAGGTCCGGCCATCTGCTCAGCGATGCCTCCGCGCGACGCAGACAAGTCGACCGGCTGGCTACTCAAGACCACAACGCGTTTGTCGCCGTATGGCCATTCCGCAAGGGTCAGAATAGTCTCAAAGGTCTTGCGGCCAATCACAAGCGCATCGACACTTGCCATGAACTCGTCGTAGCCGTGGAGTTCACCGCCGCCCGGCGGCAGAAAGTCGAAATCCCCGTTCGACCGCGCAATGAATCCGTCTACGCTGGTCCCGATAAATACAGATACCGTCATCGTAGACTCTCACCCCAATTCGAACCGAGGCATTGCAGCCTTTGAGTGCCTCTGCGGCCGATGCTTCAGTGTAACTTGCGAGTCGTCGGCAACTCGGAAGTAGCGTTAGCTGAAAGGTCGGAAGACCGTTAGCGTACGATTTTTGATGTTTGGTGTAGTGACCCCCTCTACCAGTGCCCTGTCTTCGTAATCACGTTCTCGGCTTCGGGCTCTTACACCTGTTTCGATTCCGCGGTTAGCGCTTCCCGGCCGGGCTGAAGGGTTTCCACCTTGAGTTCGACGATGTCCGGAGGGAACAGAAGGTCAAGAAACCAGTCGAAAGCCACGCGGGACCGCCTCTCCCACCTCGGAAGTGCAAACAGGTAATACGTCCGCCAAGCGAACCATGCCACGAACCCCGTGATACTCACCCCCATCACTTGGCCCACCCCTCGGTAGCGCCCCAGCGTTGCCAGCATGCCGAGCCCACGGTAATCGTGAGGTTCCAAATTCTGGCCCGTTAGGGACGCCACGAGGTTACGGGCCACATGACGGCCCTGACGGATCGCGTGCTGCGCCGTGGGCGGCTGGTAGCCTCCACCAGGTTTCGGTACCAAGGCGCAATCGCCGATGGCCCACAGCGTCCCATAGCCCCGCACCTGAAGATACTCGTTCACGGGGAGCCGGTGGTCGCCCCCTTGCGGCAGCGGAACCTCGATCGTTTGGATCAAAGGCGAAGGCCGGACGCCCGCAGTCCAGATGACCGTTTCGGCTTCTAGTTGGCGCCCGTCATGGACACTCAGGCAATGGGACTCGTACGACGTGACGCGCGCAGGGAGCCAGATTTCGATCCCCCGGCTCTCAAGGTTCCGCTGCGCATACTTGCCAAGCTCAGGCGGCAGCTCCTGCGCCAGCCGATCGTGCATCTCGATGAGCACCATGCGGATCTCCCCGCCGTTGATCGACGGATAGTCCTCTAACGCCTTTAGGATGAAGTCATGAAGTTCGCCCCCAATCTCAATCCCGTTTAGCCCGCCGCCGACCACAACAAAGGTCAAGAGGGGCCGACGGTCCTGCTCTGGGAGAAGCGCTGCTCGTTCCAGCAGGTCGATGATGCGATTCCGGATGCGGACTGCGTCCCCCAGGGTCTTGAGAGTTAGCGCGTTCTCTGCCAGGCCCGGTATCCCGAAGAACTCGGTGACGCCCCCGGGGCCGAGCACGCAGTGCTCATAGAAGAGCAACCGGGAACGGCCGTTCTTGTCTAAAAATCGCACTGTCCGCCCCCCCGGGTCCAACTCCTGGACCGTCCCCTCGATGAACCGGACACGGCTGAGCATCCGGCGGATGGGATTCACTGCGTGCCGCGGCTCAACCAGAGAGGCGGCGACCTCCGCCAGGAGGGGGGTGAAGAGAAAAAAATTGTTGCGGCTGATGAGGGTCACCCCGGCCTTCAGGCCGCGCTCAAGCTGGCGATCCAGAGCCATGGCGGCGTTCATCGCTCCGAAGCCGCCGCCGACAATAACGATGTCGGTGTGATCAGGATGTGCCTTGCCGATGTCTATGCCATCCATAAATTCCTCCACCTGGGCCTCAACCTGCCCAACAGAACTTCAAGAACCCCATGATCTCTGCCGACCAGGGTCAGTGTCTCTACCCGCTCCGGCTAGGAACGCCGTGCCGCGTCATTTTCAAGAGATCGAGCAGTGCATTGATCTCCTCATCTGGTAGGGCACCCGCCGCCGCGCTATCTCCCTCATAGTGCGACCTGTTGCGTGGCCTAGCACATCGCGTCGACGCTTCTGTCACCTAAACGCTGATTTGCAAGTATTTCAATTACGAAGAGCGGCGGTCAGGGTGATTCGAGCCCGCCTGACCAGGCCTGAATTTTACCGTCGAGGCTTCGCGCGTTGGTAAAGCCGTAGGCTTGGAAGTAGGCCGCCTTGCTAAGGCTTCTCTTCCCCTCGTTGGAGTAGAAGACAATCGGCGTCTCTTTAGGCCAGGAATCAAGCGCAGTGAAGGTTGATTCCACGGTGACTGGCTGCGCCCCCAGCAGGTGGCCTGCCTGCCATTCTTCAGCCGATCGCGCATCGAGAAGCCGCAGGTTCTCTCCTCGCTCAAGTGCGCCTGCAAGCTCTTCCTGCGAGATATGGATTTTCGCCTCCACGCTTGCGCTTTGCAGGATGATAGCGACCATGGCTTCGACAGAATCCTCGATGCTATAATTCTGGCGGACCTCCGCCAGCGTATCCGTGAGCTGATAACTGCAACTGGTGCATCCCCCAATGTGATATCGGATAAAGAGACCTATTTTGGCGGTTGGGTAAGCCTGAAGGATATCAGCCATCGTGGCGTCCGGGCAGATGGCCGACGAGGTTGCGGGTTTTTCTTCGCGGTCTCTTGCTGGGGCAGTTGGCATGTCGCTTCCTTCCACACTTTCGAGTGCACGTTGCATCGCTCTCCAATCCTCGCAGCGGGCTTACATCAGGCCAAGCTGTAGTTGTGCCGCCGGCGACATCAAGCCCTGGTTCCACGGCGGATTTAAGACAACCTCGATGTTGCTCTGGGTTACGTCCGGAAGATGGGCGATCTTGCCTTCGATGTCTCTCTTAAGCACATCGCCCATGCCGCAACCTGGAGCAGTCAGCGTGAACCGTACGTCAACTCTATTTCCACCTTCGGGCAGCTGAGTTACTTCGCAGTGATACACAAGGCCGAGGTCCACGATATTAACGGGGATCTCAGGGTCGTAACATGTTTTCAATTGATCCCAGACCATCCTCTCGATAGAACTCTCAACCGCTCCGTCCGCGCTACTGGCTGGTGGAGGCGTAACCTCCTTGCCGATAGCGTCCGCGTCGTTGTTATCGATGCGCACTAGATGTCCCGTTCCTGTCATCACCGTATAGGACCCACCCAGCGACTGCGTAATACGGACCTGGTTGCCGGCAGCAAGGATCATTGTGTCTCCGCTGGGGATGATGCTGACCTTACAATCGCGACTAAGAGAAACGGTTTCGTTTTCAGCCATCAGTTTGCCTCCAGTTCCTTCGCTTGTATGTTGGGCATTGTTTCCGAAAACGTGTTTCCGCAACCGCAACTATGCTCTGCGCGGGGATTCAGAAACATGTATTCGGTTCCTTTGGGGCCCTGCTTGACCCCAAGTTGAACCCCATCCAGATGGGCCAGGCTCTCCTGATCGACCCGAATCCGGATGCCTTCGCTCTCGAAGAGATGATCGCCGAGGCGAACCGTCTCCGAATCGAATTCCAGCACGTAGCGGTATTGGGTGCCGCTATTCTTGCAGCCATCGTCGATGACGCCGAGACGCAGTGCTGTGTTCGCCGGTAGTTTTTCCTTGACCATATTGCCTCGTACAACCTCAGCCGCATTTGCTGTCAGGGTAATCATCAAGCGCTCCTTTTCATTGATAAGTCTGCTAAAAACTTTCAAGCTGTTGCCCGCTTTGGCCGCTCCTTGCATGGCGACTCGATTCGGCGCTTACTCGGTCGAAACCATATCCGCTTTTTGATCGAGGGCAGACATCATCGCATGCCATGCCAGGATGGCGCACTTCACCCGCACCGGAAACTCGCAGACGCCAGAAAAGACAACCAGCTTGCCGAGTTCGGCCTCATCGTCAGTTTCGATCGCCCGGTTCGTAACAAGCCGTTGAAACTGCGCGAACAACTCCTGTACCTGGCTTTTCGTCTTGCCCTTTAGACTGGCCGTCATCATCGAGGCTGAGGACTTTGAGATAGCGCAGCCCAAACCCTCAAAGCTGATGTCCGTGACCGTATCGTTATCGAGTCGCAGGAACACTGTAAAGTGGTCGCCGCAGAGCGGGTTGAACCCCTCCGCCTTCCGGTTTGCATCGGGCAACGCGTGAAAGTTCTCCGGCCTCTTCGAATGCTCGAAGATCATATCCTGATAGAGATCCCGAATATCTCGCGAGTCTGGCATCATGCGAACATCTCCTGGACCTTTGCGATCCCCCTCAGCAAGACATCGACTTCCGCCTCTGTGTTGTACAGCGCAAAGGAAGCGCGTGTGGTCGCCGGTATGCCAAAAAATTGCATCACTGGCTGGGCGCAGTGGTGCCCGGTGCGGACAGCGATCCCTTCGTGATCTAGGATGGTGCCAATGTCGTGGGGGTGTATTCCGTCGAGGACAAAGGAAAGAACAGCGGCCTTTGCCTGCGCCGTGCCAATCACACGAACGCCTGAAAATCGGGTGATCTGCTCCGTAGCATAGGCAAGCAGATCGTGCTCGTGCGTCGCCACGTTGTCGAGCCCAACGCGCGCTAGATACTTGATGGCCGCGCCTAGGCCGATGACCCCGGAGATATTCGGCGTACCCGCCTCGAACTTGTGAGGAAGAGAATTGTAGGTCGTCTTCTCGAAGGTGACCGAGCTGATCATGTCGCCGCCGCCTTGATAGGGAGGCATGGCTTCGAGCAGCCGCTTCTTGCCGTACAGGATGCCTATCCCCGTCGGTCCGTACATCTTGTGTCCGGAGAAGGCATAAAAATCACAGTCCAAATCTTGTACGTCCACCTGAAGGTGAGGAACAGCTTGAGCGCCATCCACTAGCACCGGGATGCCGTATTCATGCGCCATGCGGATGATCTGCTTTACCGGATTGACCGTGCCCAGTACATTGGACACATGCGCCACCGCCACCAGTTTGGTTTCAGGCGTCAGCAGTTTTTCATACTCCTCCAGCAAGAGCTCGCCGCGATCGTTCATCGGGATGACACGAAGCTTGGAGCCCTTTTCCTCGCACAAAATCTGCCAGGGAACGATGTTGGAGTGGTGTTCCATGGCGGAAACCAGAACAGCATCGCCCGTTTTAACATGCGTCCTGCCGTAGCTCTGTGCCACAAGGTTGATGGCTTCTGTGGTCCCGCGGACAAAGATCACTTCTGCGGGTCTAGCAGCATGGATAAACTGCTGGACGGCCAGCCGCACCTCTTCATACGCCTTTGTCGCTCGCTCGGAGAGTAGGTGCACACCGCGGTGGATGTTTGAACAGTCCTCTTCGTAAAAGCGGGTGATGGCGTCGATGACGGACCGCGGTTTCTGAGACGTCGCGGCGTTGTCCAGGTAGACGAGTGGTTTGCCATGCACGAGTTGATGCAGCGCGGGGAAGTCTTGACTGAACCCAACAGCATCAAAGCCGACGGCCACAGAGCCGACGCGATTGGCGGTTGTACTCATAGCACCTCCGATTGCTTGGCCTGAGGTAAAGCCCGCATGATGATTTTTGCCATGTAGTTGCGAATCAAACCCAAATTCATTCGCTCCAGGCACTCGCTGGCAAAGGCGAATAACAACAGGCCTTTGGCAGCAGCTTCATTCAGTCCGCGCGTGCGCAGATAGAAGAGCGCTTCCTCATCGATCTGGCCGATCGTTGCGCTGTGCGTACACTTCACGTCGTCGGCAAAGATTTCAAGTTGCGGCTTTGTGTCCATCTGCACAGTGTCCGACAAAAGCAGATTGCGGTTAATTTGTTTCGAGTCGGTCTGCTGCGCGCCTTCGCACACAAGGATCCGGCCATGGAAGACGCCGCGTGACTCCCCATCCAGGATGCCGTTGTAGAACTGATGGCTTCCGCAATGTGCGCTCCGGTGCTCCACCTTCATGTAATTGTCGAGATGCTGCCGCCCGTTGCTGATGAACAGTCCGTTGATCAGGCAGTTGCCACCTTCACCGGCCAGAACGGGCTGAATATTGCTGCGTACCAGCGCGCCTCCGGTCAGTACCGAGTGAGAGTTGACCGTTGCGCTGCGTTCCTGCTGGATACACAGCGTGGAGACGTGAAATACGTCAGTACCCTCGCGTTCGATTCTGTAGTGGTGAAGCACGGCCTGCTCACCCGCAACAATCTCGGTCACGACGTTGGAGAACGATACGCCAGCCCCGAGCGAGACATAGTCCTCGAGGATCGTAGCCTGGCTGTTCTCTCCGGCCACGATGAGGTTGCGCGGGTGCGCCATCCTTGGCGTCGCGCTGCCGGTATTGAGATGCAGAAGATAGATCGGCTCCTGAAGCGCCAGGCTCCGCGGGAGGAACACGAACGCGCCGTCCTTGAAGAACGCGGTGTTCAGCGCCGTAAAAGCTTCCTTGCTGTAGTCGGCGTAGCGCGAGAGATACGGTTCGACTGTTTCCCGATCCTTCAACATCGCTTCGGCAAGACTGGAAACCCGCAAGCCCTTGTGTTCCACTGGCAGGCGAGAGAGCCTGGGCACATACTGCCCGTTCACAAAGACAAGCTGAGCAGCCAGACCCTCCAGCCTGTAGGCAGAAATGTCGTCCTCCGTGACTCCGTCGGAGTCGTACTCGGGGAGATGAAATGTGGCCTGCGCGATGGGCACAACGCTCGTGAAGCGCCAGTCTTCGTCATGGATGGTGGGGAAGCCTAACTGGCAGAAGCTGGTAAACGCGCTCTCGCGCACAGCCCGGAACCAGGACTCCTGGCGATGGACTGGCGACTGCTTCTGCAACTGGAGGAAGGCTTCCAGGTAACTCGGGAGCTGCTGTATGGTCGTCGACACCGTTCGTCCCTCCATCAAACCGCAACCGCAAGGGCGCGGGCTTCTGTCTCGACCCCAACGTAACCCTGTTCTTCGAGCGTTAGCGCGAGTTCTTTGCCGCCCGACTTGACGATCCGCCCATCGACGAGCACATGTACGAAATCCGGAACGATATAGTCCAGCAGGCGCTGGTAGTGTGTGATTACGATAGTGGCCCGGTCAGGGCTGCGCATGGCGTTCACGCCATTGGCCACAATGCGCAGCGCATCAATATCAAGTCCAGAGTCGGTCTCGTCCAAAATAGCGAGCTTAGGCTCCAGCAACGCCATCTGCAGAATCTCATTGCGTTTCTTCTCGCCGCCGGAGAAACCTTCATTCACGGAGCGGGTCATAAAACTCTCGTCCACCTCAAGCAGTTTCATTTTTCCTTTGTAGAACGGCAGAAAATCCATGGCGTCCATCTCTTTCCTGCCATGATATTTCCGGACGGCGTTCAGCGCAGCGCGCAGGAAATAGGCGTTGCTGATGCCGGCAATCTCGATAGGGTATTGAAAGGCCATGAACACACCCTCACAGGCTGCGTCTTCTGGCTTCATGGCCAGCAGATCCTTGCCATCGAGCAGCACCTCACCTTCGGTAACCAGGTAACTCTCGCGACGGGCCAGCACCTGTGCTAGAGTGCTTTTACCGGAGCCGTTCGGTCCCATAATGGAGTGGACCTCCCCGGCATTCACCTTGAGGTTGAGACCTTTGAGGATTTCGCGATTTTCAATTTTCACATGTAAATTTCTGATTTCTAACATAGCCATAGACTATCCAACACTCCCTTCCAAACTCACACTCAGCAGCTTTTGCGCCTCAACGGCGAACTCCATGGGCAACTTGCGGAAGACCTGTTTACAGAAGCCGTTGATGATCATCGAAAGCGCATCTTCCTTCGGGATGCCGCGCTGCTGTAGGTAAAAGATCTGGTCATCGCCAACCTTCGATGTGGACGCTTCGTGCTCGATGCGCGCTGTGGAATTTTTGGCCTCAATGTAGGGGAAGGTATGCGCGCCGCACTTGTCGCCAATCAGCAAGGAATCACATTGCGTGTAATTGCGGGCCCCTACCGCGCTCTTGAGTATCTTGACTCCGCCGCGATAGGTATTTTGCCCGTGCCCAGCGGAGATGCCCTTGGCAATGATTGTGCTCCGCGTATTCTTGCCAATGTGGATCATCTTGGTGCCGGTGTCGGCCTGCTGCCAGTGGTTCGAGAGCGCCACCGAGTAGAACTCTCCCACCGAGTTATCGCCCTGTAGGATGACACTCGGGTATTTCCAGGTGATGGCCGCTCCGGTCTCCACCTGCGTCCAGGAGATTTTCGAGTTCACCCCTTCGCATTTGCCGCGCTTGGTGACGAAGTTATAAATCCCACCCTTGCCCGTCACCGGGTCTCCCGGATACCAGTTCTGCACAGTTGAATACTTGATCTCGGCGTTGTCGTGCGCAACCAACTCGACCACTGCGGCGTGCAACTGATTCTTGTCCCGAGTCGGCGCAGTGCAGCCTTCGAGGTAGCTTACGTAGGAACCCTCATCCGCGATAATCAGGGTGCGTTCGAACTGGCCCGAATCCGCCGCGTTGATGCGGAAATAAGTCATCAGTTCCATCGGGCAGCGAACGCCCTTGGGGATGTAGATGAAGGAACCGTCGGAGAATACTGCCGCGTTCAGAGCGGCGAAGAAGTTGTCAGAGTAGGGCACCACGGAGCCGAGATATTTCCGCACCAGCTCGGGGTGGCGCTGCACCGCCTCCGAGAAGGGACAGAAGATAATGCCTATCTCGGCAAGCTCGGCCTGAAACGTAGTGGCCACGGAGACGCTGTCAAATACGGCATCCACCGCCACGCCTGCCAGCCGCTTCTGCTCATTCAGCGGAATGCCAAGCTTTTCGTAGGCGAGGAGGATCTCGGGGTCTACTTCATTAAGACTCTTTGGCCCGGCCTTCTTGGATTTGGGCGCCGAGTAATAGATGATGTCCTGATAGTCGATGGCGTCGTACTTAATATTGGCCCACTTTGGTTCAGCCTGCTGCTTCTCCAGTTTCAGCCAGTGGCGAAACGCCTTCATGCGCCACTCCAACATGAATTCTGGCTCGTTTTTCTTGGTCGAAATAAGCCGGATGATCTCTTCGTTCAAACCCTTTGGGGCCGAATCCGACTCAACTTCAGTGACAAAGCCCCACTTGTATTCGGCCTCGATGAGAGTATCTATGGTCCTCGTGTCCGTACTCATATTGTCTCCTCCTAGAGTTCAATCGTCCGATTCAACGTTGACTACTGAATGCTATCTTCCAAAATACTTGGCGTTCTTTTCCGTGTAGTCCTTCCACTTGTCGGGCAGATCGTCAGCAACAAAGATTGCCGACACCGGACATACCGGCACGCACGCGCCGCAGTCAATACACTCCACCGGGTCTATGAAGAGCTGGTCCACTTCAGGATGCTTGGGCGAATCTTTCTTAGGATGAATGCAGTCAACCGGGCAGGCGTCAACGCAGGCGGTGTCTTTCGTGCCGATACAAGGTTCTGCGATTACATAAGCCATATATTCCTTACGTTCCCCATGCGGTCACCTCTCAGAGTTCAACGCGTCCGATTCAACGCGCTCCATGCTGTGCAGCCGCCGATCATTAAATCCTTACCAATCTGTCATGTTTCAAGTCAAAAAAATAGCAGCGTTCCATACTCTAAGCAGACATGCGAAATGTCTTGTCCAGCGACACTTGAACCAGGGCCTCCTTGCCTAGAAGTTGGGAGATTGGAATGCCGTCCATCACCCCCACGATGTAATCCTCTATCCCCTCCCAAACCGGGCGCAAGGCGCAGTCCTTGTGGTGAATACATGTGCTTCGGTTACCCGTATGGCGGCTACAAATGTCCTTGGTCGCCCACAGGCCACCAAACGCCCTTTGTACATCGCCGAGACTGATTTGTTCAGGAGATCTCACCAGAACGTAGCCCCCCTTGATCCCTCGATGGCTCTTAGTCAAACCAGCTCTCTTCAAAGTCCATAGCAGCTTCTCAACATAGGAATAGGAGAGACCTTCGCGACGCGCAATTTCGCCGCCAGCAAGAGGCTCCCCCTCGGGAACGGAAGCTAATTGCAAGACGCAGCGTAGGCCGTATTCTTCTTGAGCTGTGATCTTCATCAGGGCAATTCCAACTTGCCGAATTTTCCCATAACCATACTCTTTTGTCAAGTATTGGTCTGATGTGGCAAGCACCGCCCTCAACTCACGCATTTAGCGTTCCGCCAACATTTCCCGAATCGCACACGTCGATATGAATGACAAAAGCGGCACGATCTATGTGTTGCGGAGTCGGTCGAATCACCCCTTTGTTGCAGACCATCGTGAGTTGATTCACAAGATCGGTGTCACTGGCCGAAAGGTGGAAACCCGAATCGCCAATGCGGCAAACGACGCCACCTATTTGCTGGCGGCCGTTGAAGTCGTCGCGAGCTACAAGTTGGCTGACATCAATCGCACGAAGCTGGAAAGTCTCTTTCACCGCATCTTCCTGGCAGCACAGCTTGATCTCACCATTCCTGATCGTTTCGGACATCCGGTGCGTCCGCAGGAATGGTTACTCGTTCCGCTTCATGTGATTGACGAAGCGGTCCAGCACATCCGTGATGGTTCGATCACGGATGTGGTCTACGATCCGAAGACTGCCCGCCTGGTCGAAAAGTAATCCGCACGTGTTTACTTTCTTATTTGCGAGCGCGAGTTCACTCTCAGTGTTTTCTGCAAGATGTGCAATTCCGTCGGGTGGGCAGAACATTGACGCTCTCGCTTGCGAGAGTGACCTTCAGGGTGGGAAAGACGGGCCAAAAAATGAGCCTGTCCGAAGACAGGCTCAATCGAGGTTGTGGTGCTTAAGCAATCTTCTTCAATGCTCTTGGGACCGGCTTCGGCTCGATCTTTGGAACGGCTTTCACCTTGGCCTTGGCAGCGAACTCATGTTTCACCTTGAGCGCAATGGTATCGGTGTCCACCTTGTAAGCCTGAGCTGCGGCACGGAGTACCTTGCCGCCGTCCGCTTGCTTACTCGCTGAGAGCAGGATGACAGCCTCAACAATCAACTTACCGATTGCTCCTTCGTCGGCTTTGCGGAGAAAAGCGATTAGCAGCTTGGCTGCGGATTCGCCTTCCTTCGCTCTGATGCCTCGGTTCCGAGCGACCATCTCCACACGCTTATCGTCAAGCAACGGAAGCATCTGTTCGGCGATGAAGAGCAGGTCACGCTTCATCAACCGGACTGGAACGGCGGCGGCGATGGTTTGCAGCACACGCATCCCGGTAGCGTTTGCCAGCGCCTCTTCTCTACGGCGTTTGTCCTGCTCGGCTTTGAAGCTGGAATCAGCCTTGGTGTTTTGCTTCTTGGGGTGATGGATCGGGCAATCCGCTTCGGCGCAAACCCTTCTCACTTCGCCCTTGGCGATGCCCTCGGAGACGATGGCCTCAGTGGTGTACCTGCACGTCTTGAACTCCGGCCACTTCGCCTTCTCCGGGGTGTCGGGCTTCTCCGACTTGATCTCAACGTACTTGCTGCGGGTAATGATCTTGCTGCCTTCCTGCGGCTGGCCGTAGGCTGTGCTGATCTGCACTAGCTCCGGCTTGGTAGCGATCTGCTTCTGCAAGAACGCTTCCACCTTCACGGCATAGCAAGTTGGATCGGTGCATTGCGATTCGTTCTCTGCCCACTCCACAAAGAGCAGTTTGTTGTTCCCGGTACGCTTCGGGCAATCGACGCAGCTTCCGGCGGCGGGAACGAGTTGGGCATCGCGCTTGTTGAACGGTGCCTGTTTCAAGAACAAGAGGACGTTATGCTCTATCCAATGCTGGAGATGCCGGACGGGGAGCAGGATGCGCTTGGCTTTGCCGCTGCCCCCGCCCCAATCCTCGCGGAAGCAGTTGGGGAGTGCTTGCTCCTGCTGGGCTGGCTGCAACTTCGCCAGTAGCAGCGCGTGTCCAACGCCAATCTCCTCGCGGTAGAAGGCTTCGACGATTACAGGTGTAAGCTCAGTCAGCCTCAATCTGGCGCACACGAACACGGCCGATTTTCCCGTTCTCGCTGCGATTTGCTCGATGGTGTACTTCGGCTCCTCCAAGGCAAGAAGCGCAAAGAATCCGTTGGCCTCTTCCATCGGATGCACGTCAGCCCTAATCAAATTTTCCACGAGAGCGGCTTCTAAGGCTTCGGCATCGGTGAGGTTGACGATGCGGACGGGAACGGTTGCGGCCTCGGCGATCTGCGCGGCGCGGTAGCGTCTGGCTCCTGCGACGATCTCGAAGCTCTGCCCGGTGAGAGGCCGAACAAGCAAGGGCGAGAGAACGCCCTGGACTCTGATACTGGCTGCCAATTCCTTGAGAGCGGCATCCTCGAATATCCGGCGGGGGTTGGTGGTGGACTCAGTAAGGACGTTAAGGGGAAGGTTGCGGTACTCAGTTGCGGTGTTGGGATTCATGGTGACTACTCCTTGTACGGTTGGACATTCGGGGGCATTGGAGCGAACGGCATCATGCCGTCCGCCCATAGAGAGGGAGTTAGCTGGCTTCCGCCAGTTCGGGTTCTGTTTCGGGTGTGGTGGCTTTCTCGGCTGGGTTCTCCAACGCTGAGAGGATGAGGGCTGAGGTTTTCTGAATGACTTCAAGACTCTCTGTAAGCAGTGCCGCGTTACCTGCGAATAAATGGATGTAGTCGGCGGCGGCGTTTCCCGTGTTCAGGCCGATAGTCGTCCCAACTACAAACGCAATTGCTTCTGCTTCCGTCTCGCGCACGGCTTTGGTGGTGGTTGTGCGCCGTGTAGCGTGTCCGAGGAGCGAATGGCCTACCTCGTGAACTAAGGTGGTGAACTCCTCAGCGGGAGACTGCCCCGGTAGCAACACAATCCTGTTGCCGTAGCAAAGGCCTAGCGCCGGAGCGATACTCTCCTTGAACTCAAGCGAGATGCCTTGTGCTGCGAGGAAGGTGAGGAGCCTTTCGCTGTACTGCCCAACATCGCCCGTAACGCGCTCGGACAACTCCGGCAAAGGAGCACCATCCGTGGACGAAACATCGAAAACCCATGCCGAACGAAATCCTAAAAGCACGGACCGGTTCTGCTTGGTGATGTCCTTCTGGGCTTCCTTGTCCTTCTTGCGCTTGATCCCAATAACAGGAGCGAGAATGCGGATGCCCTTCTCACCCTTCATCACCCTGCGGCCAAGCTGGTTCCACGCATACATCCCGGCGATGCGCGTTGCCAAAGGCTTTTGTCTCGCGATCTCCAAAATATTCGAAAAGCTGTATCTGTGAAATTTGCCCATCGCGGTGAGGTAAGCGGTTAGACCTTCGCTGTGTCCCTGCTCAAGCTGTTCGATGAGGGTTTGGACGTTGGCCGCAATGGCTTCCTTCGCGGTTTGCGGCTTTTGCTTCTGTTGTTCAAGGTTCTGGACAAAGGGGCTGACGGTGGCTGCGGTTGTGGTGACGATGGCGGTATTCATGGTTGGTTCCTCCGTTTTGAATAGCTGTGCTGTGTTTGCTCCCAAACACGCCTTGGCCATGGCCCACGCCATCGAGGGCGACAAGTGCAAGGTGTGGGAAAAGTGGCCTTCAGGCCAGCCGCAGGCCGGAGGAAGCGAATGCCTGGAGCTGCACGGAGCTTTTTCCATCGCCTTGCGCGCGTCAGGAGCGGCGCTCCTCAGCAGGTTCGGTTTCCTTGCTGGGCGCGGAGTGCGGGGAAGTGCGTTGGTACTTGTTTTAGGGTCGGCGTTGCGGGCAGCAACAGGCCTGCAGAGGTGGGTGGCGGAGGACCGAAGGGCCGGAGACAGGGAGGAAACGTGCTCCCTCATGAGACTTTTACTAGACCGGACACATGGCTTACAGATCGAAGCACTTGGAAAGTTAAGACTTCAAGCCCACGCTACCTCTATGATTGTGTTTTGCAGAGAGAACCCTATGAAAGATCCCAATACGGTTGCGAGGAAGACGAACAACACAAAAGAGGAATCTTTCTCTAGGGTGGTTCAGAACATCGAGGCATCACGCGAGAAAGCGCTTCAGGCGGTCAACGCAGAACTCATCGAACTCTACTGGCAGATCGGCGAAACGATTAGCCGCAAGATCAAAGAGGCTGCATGGCGCGAAAGCGATATGGAACAGCTAGCGGCATACATTGCCAAGACACATCCGGGTAAACACGGTTTCACCCGTGCCAATCTATTCCGCATGAGGCGGTTTTACGAGACTTACTGTGGCGACGAGAAACTCGCACCGCTGCTGCGACAACTGCCGTGGACTCACCACCTCATCATCCTGGGCGAAAGCAAACGCCCAGAGGAGCGCGAGTTTTACTTACGCCTTGCCGCGCAGGAGAAGTGGAGCAAGCAAGAGTTGGAGCGTCAATTCAAATCTGCGTTATTTGAGCGTGCGGTCATGACACCGACAAAAGCATCACCGCTCGGCGAGGAACGAAAGGCCGCTCTCGCGGAGCTTTCCGCCTACGATCAAGAACTTGGTCTCTAAGTCTTAGCAGCCCTCATCACTGCATCTCTGATCCTGTATGCGTCTCTCCGAGCAGTATTCGCTCGCTTGGGGCCAGGTCAATCTCGACCGCCGAACCATCGACCTGACGAAGACTAAGAACGGCTCCTCGCGGACTGTCCACCTCAATGCCGACGTGGTGGCCGCGTTTGAAACGGTGAAGCTCAAACGGCCAAAGCCGAGTGAGCCGGTCTTTCCTAACTGTCATATCCGGTTCTTATTAAAGGGAGCAGCAGCATAGCGTTTCCTTACCGACCCCTCCCCTGATACCAAGAGATTGGGGCTGCACGAAGTACAGCCGCCAGCGGCGGCTCGTGCAACGAGATTTGCCGCTAAAAACGCCCCAGCGGGGCAGCGCCAAATCAGAACAACTTCAGTGAGGAGAGTCCGGGCCGGACTTTGGAACAATTACCTCCCTGCGCCAGCCTCCGCCAGCGGCTCCGGCAAAAGACGGCTTCGGGAGGTTTACGGTCAGCGCGGCTTGTTGCGCTGACCTCTTTTGGACTGATCGTGGCTCGCTGCCGCTTTCGACGCCTTGGCCTTGGTATCGTCCGGTTCCGGTTGCGGCAGTTCCCATCCCGCCATGCCCTGCAACACACGGTCGGCGTGCTTGATGGTGTTCACGTGTCCATAGTGGCTTTCAATCATGAGGACGGAAGTTCCCATCTGCTCGGCGAGGAAGTACACGTCCACTCCTTCCTGCAATCGGAGCGTGGCGTAGGTATGCCGGAAACTATACGTCGAACGCGGAACTCCCTGCGTGCC
>JANXZS010000219.1 GCA_025355385.1 Acidobacteriaceae bacterium
TGCTCTTCAGCGCCAGCTCCATCCTCGGCCTCGCCGCCCGCTCTGCCAGTCGCATCTACGATAGTCTCCTCCACTATCTCGCACTCGTCATTCCCACCGCTGCTCTCGGTGCCGTGCTTGGAACATTTAATGAGACCACCGCCGCTGCTACGTCCGGTAAGATCACCTTCGGCCTCATCGCAGCCATCTGGTCCGCCTCCGTTGGCATTTCCGCCATCCAGGACACGCTCAACATCGTCTACAAGGTTCCAGACACTCGCTCTTATTTCAAAGCTCGCATTTACGCCATCGGTCTTACCATCCTTCTTACAATCATCATCACTCTCATACTTGCCAGTATGCTCGGAGGAGACTTTTTCGCCGCGCTCGCTCTGCACCGCCTTTACCCCCACTCTTTGGCTACCGCCGCCGCCGTTGCCGCGAGACTGCTCGGTTGGGCTCTCGCTACTGCCCTCTTAGCCCTCTCGTTCGCGGTCATCTACTACTGGGCACCTGATGTCAAAACGCGTTGCTGGCACTGGCTTACCCCTGGCGGCGCGGTAGGCATTCTGGGATGGCTTTTCGCCTCGCTCGGCCTCCGCGTCTACCTGCACTTCTTCAACAACTTTTCTGTAACCTACGGTTCTCTGGGTGCCGTCATCATCCTGCTCACATGGTTCTACATCACGGGACTGATGTTACTTCTAGGTGCCGAGATCAACAGTGAAATCGAAGCCGCCGCCGCCGAGAAGCGGCTAGCAGGCCCCTCCGCGCCACCTCCCTCGGCCGATGTCCCTGCGCGGGTTCCCATCACTCAATTAGGAGCCGAGTCTACAGCCACGCCTGCTCCAGCCAATCCGCACGATGAATGACCTCACTCTAGCGCAGGCGGATTTTAATATGCGGGGGCAGGCGGACTGGGAACCTCTCGATAGCTCGATCGGCAACGAGATCGTTGTCACCCACTCCACTGAATGCGATCAGCGCTTGTTACGCGCTACATGCCATAGAGCGCCATGGCCGGCTGGATGCACGGCTGCGTCTGGATGCCGCTTCGGTTGACAGCTAGGGATTCAACGCGAGTAGCTTAAGGGCGTTCTCGCGATAGATCCGGCGAAGGACATCGCCAGGGAGGAACAGGCCATAAATATTCCAGCGGCCCTGACGGGAGGCATGGGACGGATATTCAAAATACTCGTCCGCAGTCTCAAGAAACCGGAAGTGTAAACGATACATCTCTTCCTGCGGAATCAGGTCCGTGCCAAACAGAATGCGGTCTGAATATCTGAGGAAGAAATCGCGAGCAGTATAGGGCTGGCGGCCCAACTCCGCGACCCGCGCCCCAATATCGACGACGACATTGGGGCATTGATCAAGGAGCGCAGCTACATACGCGAGATTTTCAGGAGCCTCCGCTACATGGGCGGCAACGAAAGTGGTGCCGGGGTGCCGGGTGAATACGTGATCGCGCTGGGTCAGCAATTCTTCCTTGCTGAATTCAGATTGGTAGAAGCTCCAGTCAGGATGGGCCGCCAACTCTTCATAGCGTTCGTTATAGCCATCGATCGGCTCGAAGAAGGCTACGGGATCAGCCAGATGTACCATCACCGGCACGCGTAATTCGGCAGCTTTTTCAAACAGCGGTGACAGTCTTTCATCATCGATTCGGAGCAGATGGCCATTCTCCCGGCGTATAGATGTCCCAAGGTCCTTCCAGAGTTTGAAGCCGCAAGCTCCTTGCTCTACGAGTTCTTCTAGACGATCGACGGCACGGTCAAAGACCCCAGGGGAAGGGAAGTCGTGCCAGTCCATCCATCCGATGGTCGAGAAGCGCTCTGGAGCCATGGCGTGGAGCTTTCGCATGGTGGTGAGAGCATCCTCGCCGACGCGCATTGTGATATTCACGATGCGCTCAATTCCGCATGCATCCATCACACGCAATACTTCGCGGGGATCCTGAGCATCGAGATGGTTGTGGTAATCAATCGCAGGGAAACTGGGAACCTTAAGCTGGTGGGTGGGAGTGCGCAGCATGGAACGCGGCTGGAAATCGCTGAGGCGCAGATCTACTTCCACCTTGGCTGTGACCATGGCCACGAACTTGTCGACGGGGGTTTGCGGATCACTCATGGAGTCAATGCCTATTCTTTCCCAGCCTACCCGAAGCGTGATGCTGCGGGCAGGGGTATTGCTCAGTGTGCGGGACTCTTCTTACCTGCGGTCTTGAAGTATTCTTCAATCTCTTCGAGGGTCTTCCCCTTGGTTTCCGGCAGGAAAAACGCCGCAGTGATCAGGTACAGCACGGTGAAAGCAGCGAAAACAAAAAACATGGTTGAATAGCCGTATTTACTGACGACGGGCAGGAAGATCGCTGCAAGGGTCGTGGAGACCATCTGGTTAATAACGAGAGCGAAGCTCATGCCGTTGGAGCGGATGCGCGTTGGCATAAGTTCCGAGAGCGCGAGCCACACGCACACACCGGGGCCGAGTGCATAGAACGCCATGAAGGCATAGAGCCCAATTGCGACCAGCCAGCCGTGCCTTGCGTCCGGTACACGACCGATTAAAGCCCTTTCAATCTTCAAGGGGGCAGTGCGCGCAGCGTCGAGGTCAGCGAAGGGATTCTTAAAGAAGGCTTCAATTTTGTTCGTCGGCACGCAGCTGGCGCGGGTGATCTGAATGGGAACGGCTGCCTGGTCATCGGAGCGCACAAAGGTGGTTGCCGCCGTGAAGTCTCCGTAGGAATAAATGACCGCGAGCGAGGCACGCGCGACATTGATTTCACTGCCGGTGTAACCTTTAGCATCGAGCAGCTTTCGCGCTTCGTCCTGGTTGAATCGAAGCGTAAGAGCCTGATCGGGGCGAATCAGTTGCTGCAAGATTTCTCGGCAATCAACATTAAGTTTTTCAGTTTTAAGGAATAATGTGCCTACGGTGGTTACAGATACGATAATTCCCACGGTGCCTACAATAAGCAGAAACTTGCGGCCCTTTCGGTCCACCAGTGTCATGCCGACAATCGTCATGAGGAAATTCACCAGAGTTAAAATCACATATCCCCAGTGCGCGCGAACGTCGGAGAGACCGCTTTGCAGCAGGATGCCGGTGTTGTAGCCAATGATCGAATTGACACCCGTAGCGGTGTTGCAGAACAGGATGACGCAGGCGAGCAGGAAGGGGATCACATATTTTCTGCGCAAAAGCGAATCTTTGATTCTTGATCCGGTTGACGCTTGCGAGCGGGCGGCGAGTGCGGTCTCTTCCATCTCCTTCAATTCAATGTCTGCCTGTTGGGAAGTGCGGGAGCGCAGCAGCGCGGCATAGGCAAGATCTTTTTTGCCGCGCTGAAACAGCCAACGTGGGGACTCGGCAACCATGAAACTGCCAATAACAAACAACAGGCCGGGCGGGAGGGAAACCCAGAATATTCGGCGCCACGCCTGGTCTTTGAACGCGAGAATACTAGCGGCGCTGGCGACCCTTGCAACTGCCTCGACGCGATAGCTGTAATAGATTCCGATGAGTGCCGCCGTGACAATCCCAAGGGTGAGCAACCACTGGAAGATCCCGGTCCCTTTGCCGCGAGTGGACGCAGACAGGCACTCGGCGAGATAGAGGGGAACAACTACGCCTATAAGACCGCCGCTGATGCCTTGCAGCAATCGGCCCAGGAACAATGGTCCGTAGCCGTGCGAAAGGGCGATTACCGGAATGCTTAGGACAAACGTAATCCCGCTGAGCGCCATTAGTGGTTTGCGTCCCATCCAGTCGGCGAGAAGGCCAGCAAACAGAGTAGAGATGACGCTGCCCAGCAACACGGCTGCGACGATGATGGAAAGTTGGCCAGCATTCAGTCCCGAGGTGGCTTCGAGGTACGGGAGCGCTCCGCCAATAATGCCGACGTCGACCCCGTATAGCAGGCCCCCGAGCCCCGCTACCAGCAGAAGAAATCGGTTATAACGCTTTTTCTGGTCGTCGAAAGCAGACGGAGGGGATTGAGAGGACTCAATTGAGGTCATAGGGATTAAAGTAGTGCTCACTAGATTTTCGGTGCAGTTAGCGCAGTACCTTCACTTGCCCTGCCACCGGCAGCCGTAACAAACCAAACATCGATCTATGACAAATTGGTAACGCGGTTCACTTGGGACCAGTTGCCTGAACAAGGACTGCAACAGCAGGAGCGACCATGTTCAGTAGAACTGCCTGCGGCTCCTGCGATTTCTTTAGGAATTCCATTTGTTTGTCCCTTTCGGCAGCGGTAATAGATTGACGACTCTGCAGTTGCTCAATCGCCTGCAGGCCCACTTCGGCTACCATCCGCAGGCTTGTCGATAATGGAACAAGTTCTTTCGTCAGCCCTGACTGGGCCAATGTGGGTTGAAGCAGCGCATCGTTATCGCGCCATAGTGTGAGGGATTGGCGGGCCTGCTGCCACTTCTGCTCGGTGGCGTTGCCCTCTACGAGCTCCTTTGCGAGGTTGAGGAACCGTCGGGCTTCTTCGCTTTCGGGTGGCACGGCGTCGACAAGGTGATTGAGTGGTGTGAGGCTGGTATAAGCACCGAGATCTCCGCGAGCATAGCCCTGAGGCGGCTGCACAACACTGGCAAGAATCTGAAGCGGAGCCGGGTCTGAACTACCCGACATACGATGGATCATAAGGTTTGTTACTGCTACGGGTTGAATTCCGTAGTACTCCAGCTTCTGCGCAATCACATCGAGTCGCTGATACATGGAGTCGACGTCCTGAACATTCTGCGGTGACCACAGCCGCTCAGCGATGGCAGCGGTACGCGGCCAGATTCGGCTATCAATGGTTTCCGGCGAGACATACTCGGACCACATCGCAGCTTCTCCTCCCAGGATGCGTTGTTTTTCCGCATCCGTAAGCGAGGCAGCAGCACCTCCCAATGGGTCAACAGCGTAATGCTTAGCCGCTGACTGGTTGAGGTCGATGTAGTAGCCGGTTGACAGCAGTGCGCGATATCCCCGGTGCGCGGCTTCCGATAGAGACTCCGGGCCTCGCCAGGATTGAATGACGACATCTTTGGGTGTATCCGGCTGAAGTACTTCGTCCCATCCCTCCATGATTTTGCCGTGTTTCGCAACGATTGTTTGTACCTTTGCAGTGAAGTATGCCTGTAGTTCCGCATTGTTTTTAATCTGGTGAGCATGCATAAAGCTCTGGATGGATGGGTTAGCATCCCACTCTTTGCCATCGCACTCATCTCCCCCAATGTGGAAGTAGGCATCGGGGAAGAGCGCTGCCATCTCACCTATAAATCCATCGAGGAAGTTATAGGTTGTGTCGCGGGTGGGATCCATAGCCGCATCGGCGATGCCCCAGTTTCGGTCGATGTGGTAAGGACCCTTGCCGCTGGCCAATACCGGATAGCCGGCAAACCAGGCAGTGGTATGACAAGGCACGTCAAACTCAGGAACCACACGAATGCCGCGGTCGCGGGCGTACTCGACCAGATCGCGAATCTGCGCCGGGGTATAGTAAAGCCCGTCAGAACCATCCTGATGGAGGCGGGGGTACTTGGTGCTTTCAACACGAAAGCCCTGATCCTCAGAAAGGTGCCAATGAAGGACGTTGAGTTTGACGGCTTCCATTCCGTTGAGGGTGCGCTCCATAACATCCAAGGGCATGAAGTGTCGCCCCGAATCAATCATCAAACCACGCCACGGGAATCGCGGGCTATCGTCAATCTCCACGGCAGGCACCACAAAACCACTGGGAGAAATCTCGACGAGTTGCAGTAGTGTTTGTAGTCCTCGAATCACGCCGAGGGGATTTGCGGCCTGGAGGTGGATTTCGGTTGGGGACACTTTTAATTGATAGGACTCATTCTCTCCGAGTTGTTGCACCTTGGCTGACGGACCAGTGGTCCGGATAAAAATGTTGGGCTTATTGCCCTGCGCGGACCATAGCGGGATGCCGGTCTGAGCCGACAGGCGACTGAGAAAGCGCTGCTGCGCGCGAACGACACGCGGCTCCCCATATCCCTCGAGACTGATGCCCACTGACCCATCGATAACGAAGGATCCAGCGTTGCGCTGCGCATGGGCAGGGAGGGGCATGATCGAGAGGTTAGGAGAATGTTGTGCCTGCAGCATGGTGTGAGAACTAAAGCATAGAACCAGGTAAAGACCCAGAAACGCAACGAGACGCAACCGAATAGTATTCAATATACCCCTCTCAATTTTACGGCCAACGTAACTATGCGCACGAACAATGAGTCATCAACTCGACGCAGTCTTCCCGATCGCTGAGCCGTTTCGCTTTTTCCATAATCCGCGAGTGAAGTCTGGGAACTTGACCGGCGCGCTGTCCTGGTTAACGGAAAGACGGCTGAGCGGCCCTGGCGCCGACCATGCCGCAGCATCGTAGACGTCCAGGTCCGGCGGCAAACCTTCGCGCATGCATTGGAGCAGTCGATAGACCATGATGAAGTCCATCCCTCCGTGCCCGCCGAGCTTGCGTGCGATCTCGCCCTCTTGCCGCCAATGCGAATTCTCAAACTCCGTTTTAAAGGAATCGATAGTGCCCCACTCGTCGCCACCCTTTTCTTGGTCAAAATAGATGCGCGGTGGGTAGTCAGCAAATACCCCGATTGTGCCCCCAATGACGTTCAGCCGGTCATATGGATGAGGGTTGGAGACATCATGCTTTAGAGTGATCGTGAGTCCATTGGCGGTCTTGATCAGAGATGTATTCAGATCTCCAGTCAGGTACTTCTCCGCTTGTCGGGGGTCTCCTGGCTGCAGGTGCGACTTGCGATATTGGTCGAGCCCGCGCTGGGGAGTGCTCATCGAAACCATGAAATCGAAACGGTCGCCGCGGTTGACGCCCATGTAGTTGGCCACGGGCCCTAAGCCATGCGTTGGGTAGAGATTTCCATTGCGTTGCGTGTGGACGGTGCGGCGCCACAAACCTTCTCCCTGGGTGGAGAATAATTCCTCGCGAAGGTCATGAAGGTAGGCGGCCTCGCCGTAAAGCAGATCTCCAAATCGACCGGAGCGGATCATATTAAGGATCAGCGTCTCGTTGTAGCCGTAGCAGCAGTTTTCCAGCATTACACAGTGCCGCTGGGTTCTTTCTGAGGTGTCAACCAGCTTCCAGCAATCTTCGAGGGTGGTCGCCGCGGGAACTTCCACTGCGGCGTGTTTGCCATGTTCCATTGTGAAGGTGGCCATCCTTACATGCCAATCCCAGGGTGTTGCAATGACAACCAGATCCAGATCTTCGCGTGCAGCCAATTTTTCGTAGGCATAGTCGCCCTGAGTGTAGAGGGCTGGAGACTTCTGGCCAGCTTTTTCGACCAGTGATCGAGCGTGTTCCGCTTTCTCTGCCACGATGTCGCAGATGGAGACTACCTGGGCGTCTGCCGCCAGAAAGTCCTGCAGCAGGGAAGTTCCTCTGCCGCCGGTGCCTATGATGCCGATTCGGGGATTGCCCGCGGTGAAGGGCAGATCGAGCACAGTTTTCGATGGCGGATGGGATGCTGCCGCGCTGGACTGCTTCAGCCCGAGCGCGGCCGTAGCCATCGCACCAAGCTCGAGAAAATGTCTACGAGAAAGCAACGAGCGAAAGCTCGAGTTGTCGCCAGCCATCCCTGATCCTCCGAAATAAAATGAAGTGGCTGAGCGAACCTGCTTCGCCAGCTGACCGTCGGCCTGCGCCTGCCCGGCACTTGAAACTTGCGTCGTTATGCAATCGTTCGCACAACACTATCTACCCGCCTGACGCGGGAGCCGAATATCCTACTTTACACGCGTCTCCGTACGAAGTATAAGGCAAGCTAACGATACAGGCATTGCAGCTGTAATGGGCTGGGACTGTGGCTGGCTGGAGCCTGACGTTTCTATCATTTGAGCATGGGGAATAAACACGTGATTTTTAAGGAAGAGACGCCGGCGGCTGAAATCGAGACTACGAGTAGAGTTCCTCCAGTAGCTCTGGCACCGATTACGCGTAATGTGGCAGTGGACGCCTATCGAGGGTTCGTCATGCTACTCATGATGGGCGAGATTCTGCATTTCTCCCAAGTCGCGCAGTCTTTCCCGGGTAGCATGATCTGGAGGATCCTGGCATATAACCAGAGCCACGTCGAATGGGCAGGATGTTCGCTTCATGACCTGATCCAGCCTTCGTTTACGTTCCTGGTTGGCGTGGCTTTGCCTTACTCCATTGCCAGCCGCGTGCGCCAGGGCGAGAGCTTCCGGCGCATGTTTGCTCATACCCTCTGGCGAGCGGTTGTGCTCGTGGCACTCGGTATTTTTCTGCGCTCCATGGCTAGCCCGCTGACAAATTTTACCTTTGAGGACACGCTGACTCAGATAGGGATGGGCTATCCATTCCTTTTCCTTCTTGCATTCCTCTCGCCCCGCAAGCAATGGGTGATCCTGGGTGCGATTCTTGGAGGATATTGGCTGGCATGGGCCCTGTATCCTGCTCCTGGCCCGGGTTTCGACTACGCTTCTGTGGGAGTTCCTGCGGACTGGCACCACAACTTCTCCGGTTTTGCTGCACATTGGAACAAGAATAGCAATTTGGGCTCAGCGGTGGACCAATGGTTCTTAAACTTGTTCCGCAGGGATTCCCCATTTGTCTACAACGGCGGCGGATATCTAACGCTGAGCTTTATTCCTACGCTGGGCACTATGATTCTGGGGCTGTCAGCAGGTCGATGGCTGCGTGAGTTCTCTCCGGTCATTCCGATCAAGCGATTCCTGGCAATGGGCGTTGCCTGCGTTGTTGTAAGTCTAGTGCTGCACGATTTGGGAATAAGCCCAATCGTGAAGCGCATCTGGACTCCAGGCTGGGTGCTGTTCAGCGGCGGCGTCTGCTTTTTATTGCTGGCTGCCTTCAGCCAGATTATTGAAGTAAATGGCCATCGTAAGTGGGCATTTCCGCTGGTAGTAGTCGGCACCAATTCTATTGCGGCTTATCTCATCGCCCACATGTGGGAACAATTTGTTCTGAGCAGTTGGTTGATTCATCTGGGACACAAGACCTTTCAAATTCTTGGCGTTGCGCTGGAACCCCTGCTGCTGGGGATAGCCGCCCTGCTTACCTACTGGCTGTTCTTATGGTGGCTATACCGCCGCAACATATTCTTGAGAATCTGAGTGCAGTCAGTAAGTACCGCTTTTAGTCCATCCTTCGCTGGATGCTCCACGGATGGCGATGGCCGCTCCGAGTCAGAGAGAGAAAACACCGATGCATAAGCTGTTCTCTATCCTGGTGTGTGCAGCGGCGCTCGAGACCGCGGCCCAGGCTCTTGTGCAGATCCATGCCGATCTAAGTAAGTCGCAAGGCGCCTATAAGCCCATCTATAGCTGGTTCGGCTACGACGAAGCGAACTATACCGACATGAAATATGGGAAGCAGCTACTTCGTGAGTTGCATGACCTGGCCCCGGTTCCGGTATATATCCGCGCACACCACCTGCTTACCTCCGGGAACGGTGTTCCCGAGTTGAAGTGGAGTTCGACGAATGTCTACACCATCGATGCGTCTGGAAAGCCAGTTTACGACTTCGCCATTCTTGATCGAATCTTCGACACGTACCGGGAGGCGGGCGTTCGCCCACTGGTGGAGCTTGGATTCATGCCTAAAGACCTATCGACTATGGCCGATCCTTACCAGGTGCACTACCCGGGGAACACTACTTCAGGCGGCTCAAACTATCCGCCAAAAGACTATGAAATGTGGGGCCAACTGGTGCGGAAAGTGACTGAGCACCTTGTGCAGCGCTATGGCCGACAAGAAGTTGCTACATGGTATTGGGAGGTTTGGAATGAGCCGGACATCAGCTATTGGCACGGCACCGCAGAAGAGTATTACAAACTCTATGACTACGCAGTAGACGGCGTTCGCGCTGCGCTCCCGGGCGCTCGCGTGGGTGGGCCTGCCAGTACGGGGCCGGGCGCGAGCAAGGCGGCAGAATTTCTGAATGGTTTTCTGGGGCACTGCGCTCATGACAAGAGTGCGGCGAATGCCCAGCGCATACCTCTTGATTTCATCTCATTTCATGTAAAGGGCCGGCCCACCCTGGTGGGATCGCATGTCCGTATGGGTCTAGATAAGGAGATGCTCGATGCGAAAGAGGGGTTCCGCATCGTTTCAAGCTATCCCATGTTCATCAAGCTTCCCATCCTGCTGAGCGAGGCTGACCCGGAAGGCTGTGCCGCCTGCTCGTCGAAGGTGAATCCGTCGAATGCGTATCGCAATGGTCCGCTCTATCCGACCTACACGGCCGCAGCGATCAAAGGACTGTTTGAACTGCAGGACCGCTACAAGGTCAACTTGATTGCGATGCTTAGCTGGTCGTTTGAATTTGAAGGTCAGCAGTACTTTGAGGGCTTTCGATCGCTCGCCACCAATGGCGTCCATAAACCGGTGTTAAATGTCTTTCGTATGGCCGGGCTCATGTCGGGTGAGCGTGTGCCCACTAGCAGCACGGCGGCGGTGCCGCTGGATAGCATATTGAAAGCCGGAGTCACCGGTTCGCCAGATATCGACGCCATAGGGACGCGAGAAGACCATCAGGCCGCGCTGATGATATGGAACTACCATGACGATGACGTGCCCGCCGAGGCAACGCCTGTCAGGATAACAGTTGTGGCTATACCACAAGGCGTACATCGTGTGCTTCTGCAGCATTACCGCATCGATGAGACCCATAGCAACGCTTACACAACATGGAAAGGAATGGGTTCACCGCAGAGCCCCACGCCTGCGCAGTTGGAGCAACTCCGGCGCGCGGGTCAATTGCAGCAAATGAATTCTCCAGAGTGGATAAGCGTGCACGGAGGCGAGGCGGTCCTGACAACGACGCTTCCGCGGCAGGCGGTGTCTCTGCTGCTGTTGAAATGGAAAGAATAGAGAACACGAGACTACTTTGCACCATTTACTGCGGGCGGGGGTGGTAGGCTTCCGCGTCCAGTTAGCTGATGAATGAGACTGATCTCTTGTTGGCGATACGGTGTTCCATCCGCATGGAAGACGTCATGGAACCAGATTGTAGGCGGTGATAATACGTATGGTTTCTGCCATGAGTCCCAAGGGAAGTAGGTCTGGCTTTTTCCGGCGACAAATCCCCAATTAATCATGGCTACCTTTTCCTGCTTTCCTATTGGGAGAATCGTGTCGAAGGTGCTGCCCGCTCCCCTCGCCATGTATTCCGTGCAGAGGATGGGCCGATGGTAAGTTTCTAGCTCCTGTACCTTAGCCGCAAAGTCTTCAGGCCAGCCATAGTTGTGGAACGAGATGATGTCGGACTCGGCGAGCTGGATCTTCGTTGTCGCGCTTTCTTTATCTGCGTGGCTCCAGTCTCCCTGCCATACCCCGCTGGTCAGAGGCTGCGTGGGATGCATCTCGCGAGCCCATAGAAAAGCCTTTGGCAGAAGCGCTTCTACAAGTTTGACCTTGTCTTTAGGCTCCTGAGCGCCAGCGTTGCCATTGTCGGGCTCATTCCAAATGTCCCAGCCAAGGATGCGGTCATCCTTGGCAAATGCCCCGATCACACCTTGCACATATTCCTTCAAATGTGGATAAGTGGAGGCATCCATCAGCGACTTTGCGCCGGGACTTTGGACCCAGCCGGAGTTATGGACTCCGGGTATCGGCGGATGCTGCGGACCTAACACGGGAACTGCTTCCCAGCAGGAGTCAAAGAGGACAAACAGCGGTTTGATGTGGTGCTTTGCAGCGATGGTGAGGAATGTATCGATTCGCTTTTTGAAGCCGGGCGCATCCTGGCTCCACAACTGATCGTGCAGAAAGACGCGCATAGTGTTCATGCCGATGCCTTCGGCCCATCCGAACTCTTTATCTATCTCCGCCGCATCGAAGGTGGCTTCCTGCCACATTTCAAGCTCGTTGATGGCATCGGCCGGAACAAAGTTGCTGCCCACGAGCCAGGGCTGTTGTACGTACCATGCCGATGCTTTTTCCTCGGTCCATCGTTGCTGAACGCCTTGCTGGGCTAATCCTGATGCAGTCAGTGCTACAAGTAATAACGCTAGGATCCACTTGCTCATCTTTATGACTCTCTCCAGATGTTTCTTGGCGTGCCCCCATGAGTTGTACGTATTAAGTACGACCGAACTTGCATTGACAGCACTAGCTTCGCAGTTGAGGGAAAGCGGTGATTCGGAGTTTTGCTGCTGCGTAGGGAACTAAAGTAATTGTTTCCTCAGGCTCCTGGCTAGTGACGGGACTTGATGGCACGGGATTTGCCACGCCGTCTTCCGCTCTCCAGACGGGTAGTTTGCGCGCCGTGACTTGTAACTTCACTGGTGCGTCCTTCCGGGTAAAGGGAGATGCGCCGACAGGGAACTCATCAACCGGCAGCGCACTTACTTTTGTTTCACTTACCGCAAGGGCATAGTTCCATTGCGATGCAGGAAAGACCTGCCAGTCTGCTGTCATGCCGCGATCCTGCAGTTTCACCCAGCTTTCGGCGATGGGGTAAGAGAAAACCAGGGCACCTCTCTCGATCGAAATGGAATTATTGAATCCACGGACGAGTCTCGGCACGGCGGGGAAGACTAGTTCCACCCGATCGCCAGATTTCCAGGTACGATCCATCCGCGCGAATCCGCCAGGCGCTGCAGCGGGTTCCAGATTTCCATTGACTTTGATCGTTGCGCCGTTAGCCCATGAAGGGATACGCACGCTGAGAGGGAAGCGCGCGGGCGTCTCAGGATTGACGACAATTCGTACAGTTTCGCGGAAAGGATATTCAGTCTCTTCGACCAGGTGGACCTTGATTCCGCCTACCATGGTGTGGAGTTCGCAGG
>JANXZS010000225.1 GCA_025355385.1 Acidobacteriaceae bacterium
CCCGGTTGATGGCGTCTGAGTCGATCGTCGTACCGTCGCCCCGTGCACCAAAGTTCCGAACGTCAAGGCCTGTCACCGTTCCGAGGTCGTGAGTGATGCTCTCACCGGTATCTTGGGCGGCCGCTACTTCCCCTCTCAGCAGGTACGCGGCCGCGGCTGCGCCTAAAAGGCTTCCGCCATTTCTCAGGAAAGCCCTGCGCCCAAGCATCTCGGCTTCACTCTCGCGACTGCTTTTCATTCTTACCTCTGTGATGATTTGTGCTCGGACGCCGTAGTCGGTGCCAGCGATCGTTCCGTGTCGTATTGCTAAGAGTTGCTGGAAATCCGCTTCCGTCACCCTGGAGGTAAGGCCCGTGGTCGGAAAGACTCGATAACGATAACATGATACTGCTAGCAGATCTGTGGAGGGTGTCGGTGAGCAAAGATGGGGCCGGGGGAATCAATTCAACTGAACAACAAGGGAGCCGTGGCTACTCACGCCGCGAGGTCTTGCGGTGTGCGACTGCTGTAGCAAGTTCTTTTGCGCTGAGCGACGCGAACGGCCTCTCGTTCACACGCTTTGTCGCAGCGGCCGCAAAGCGCGGACCGGTGCTCTCGCTACTTACCTCGCCAGTGCTGTTCCAAGGCGACGCAAGAACGGCGTATCGCGATCCGGCTGCGACCTTTCACGCTGGCTGGTTCTACCTATATTTCACTCTGATCAAAACTGAGGACGACTCCATCGCTTATTCATATGTTGCGTGGACCAAAAGCCGGGATTTGCAACATTGGTCGCCGCCAAAGATCATCACAAGTCGCGACAAAACACTCGACTTTGGCTCGCCGGGGGACGTTGTAAGAGTGAACGATCACTGGGTTATCTGCTTACAGACATACCCACGCCCTTATGGGGAGAAATACGGCAATGGCGACTCTCGAATCTGGATAATGCGAAGTGAAGACCTTGAGCACTGGGATGCTCCAGAATTGCTTGCGGTGAAAGGGCCGTCCATTCCCAAAGAAGCGATGGGGAGGATGATCGATCCATACCTGCTCAGAGACAAAGACGTGCCCGGCAAGTGGTGGTGCTTCTATAAGCAAAATGGTATAAACATCTCTTCATCTACGGACCTGCAGACTTGGAAGCCGTTCGGTCACATCGACGCTGGGGAGAACCCTTGTGTGATAGTCGATCACAATGAATATGTCCTGTTTCACTCGCCTCCTAATGGAATCGGTGTCAAACGATCTTCAGATCTGAGCCACTGGCGCGACGAAGGCGTAATTACGTTAGGGCAGAATGAGTGGGTGTGGGCGCATGGAAGACTGACCGCCGCCTTCGTGCTGGATCTGCGGAGCGATCCAGGAGTAGGGAAGGCACTCATGTTCTTTCACGGTTCTCAGTACCCGGAGACCGATCCACGTGGCGGCTTTGATAACTTTGCGAGTATCGGTATCGCTTGGAGTCCAGACCTCCACACCTGGAGCTGGCCCGGGGGCAGCTCTCACATGTAGCGTCGTGAGAATGAACGCAAAGCCGCCGTGATTGTTACGGACCTCGCTCTAGGAGCTTTTGAGCGTGGAGGTCATTACGTTGATCGGCGTCGGTATTCGCCTGCTTACCCAGGTCACGATTCAGCAGCGCAGGGAAAGCATGATCCCAGATTAACGAGCGGCTGCGCCCCTTGATCGCCGGCTACAAAACGCTGGGCGGATCTTTCACCGACGACTTGACCGTCGATCCCACTCATCGTCGTGATCTGCGTCGGCACGCCGAGCCGCCGACGGCCACCTTGACGACGCGATTGGAGCTGGGTGTTGTTGATTTGCCAGCCTCGGATCGCGCACGCCGGGTCCGGGATGCAGGCGAGGCGGCCTTGTCCAACATCATCCTGCTGGGCACTGAGGAACAGGTCCCGCTGGCAGCGTGCTCCGCGCGCTAGCCTGTCACCAGCAGGCCTGTCCAGACCCAAGAACTGGTCGTATCGCTGTGCGCCTTCATTCGCGAGGCGCTCGATCTCGGTCCCATACCGGCCGGCCTTACCATTCCGCTACAAGGCCCGGCCCGGCTGACCACCTCGGGTGGATGCGATCAGGCTGATAAAGCCGAAGGCCGTTCCGGTGCAGCGGTGGTGGAAATGGCGGCGGCAGTGGAGGTGGCATGGGCGGCGGCATGGGTGTGGGGCTTGGACGGATTCTCACCATGAAGATCGTGACGAAGATGAGGGCCCAAACCCAACATTGGTGTCACGGGCCGCAAAGTAGTCTTCAGCCGGTGAGCTGATCAATAGCCGAGCGACATTTGGGTACCGACGGACTGAGGGCCGAAGCATGGCGGGTCGATGGGCAGGCGCGAGTGCAGATCTAAAAGAAAGCTGCCGTAGGGATTGACGTGGCTGTAGATCAAGGGCGTGATGCCCCGCAGATCCTGATTGTTCAGGCGGCCGACCCATGCAGATTCAGCCAGAACCTGTTGGATCATGAGCGTGTTGATGTAGACGAGGGAGAGTTGCAAGAGGTGGAGCGCAAGCATTCTGATCTCTTGGTCGTCGTCGCGGTTAGGGTCCGCGCCAGGACAAGCGGAGTAGTTGATTCAAGTTGTGAGGATTCCCGTGTTCGCGTTGTTGCTGCTTTGTATCGTTGGGTTGGCGTGGGCTTTGACAAAGAGCCGACGGCAAACCGGCGGCCGGGGCGGCCGACCGTCGGAACTGGTGCGGGGCGTAGGCTCCTTGAGTGCATGGGGAATCCTGATTGTTGGTGTCATCGGTGTCGGATGGTTACTGGTGACGCTGGTCACCGGAGCGATTGGTCTGCTGGGTTTTCCGGCCGTGTTCGTGATCTGCTACGTGTTCGGGAAGCGCCTTGTTCGGTGATTGATCCTTCGTGCTCCAGCTTTTGTAGCGATTACTGAACCAACGGTAGTCGCGATTCGAGAAAAGCCAGATGCTCTCGGAGGTCCCTGAGGGACTGTTGATATTTCTTGACTGTAACCTGACGCGGGTTGGTGACACGCCGGTTTCAAAGTGCTTGATCTTTATCTCGATTTTGCGTTTTGTTCTGGCGATATCGCGCAGCAGTGGATCTACCGGGCCGGATGCCCGCTTCGGCTTTGGGTTGTCGTTTGATGGTGAGAGTTTGGTGACCAACGTGCAGACCGCCACAGTAGTCACAGGGATACACAACCACGGCATAGTTCCTTTCCAGAGTCGTGGCATGCCTGAGGGCGGAAAGGTAATCGGTATGGCGCCGCTTTCGGAGACACGAAACATACTCGTTAGGAAAACTCTGCACAAGTTCAGCATCCTGATGTCTATTGGTCGCAAGAGCCGTCGTGAACTGTTTTTGGATGAGATGGAGCAGGTGGTTCCATGGTCTTCGATGGAGGCGTTGGTGCGTCCGCACTACGCGAAGGCTGGCAATGGCCGTCAGCCCGTAGGTCTATCGATCATGCTGCGGACTTACTTCGTGCAGCAGTGGTTCAACCTGTCGGACCCCGGGATGGAAGAGCTGCTGTATGAGTCTCCGGCGGTCCGAAGGTTCATTGGAGCGTATCCGTCAGACGAACGCATGTTGACAGCTACAGATTTCTAGCGGCCCATGCGGTGGGCGTGAGTTGTGGAAGTCTGTGGATGGATAAGTTGGCGAGTCCTGGCAGGACAGCGGCGAGGTAATCGCGGACGGGGATTTT
>JANXZS010000249.1 GCA_025355385.1 Acidobacteriaceae bacterium
ACAGCGGATGCGTTCCCAGGAGCCAATAAACCACCCCCGGGCGGTCTGGTCATCGAACCATACCTCGAGTCGCACTACAAACTGGTGCAAATCGTCGGCGGAATTCGCATCATGGAACGGAATCCGGTCACCACTCTCAACTCCACGATTAGGCCGAGGTAGAAAATGGGTGTGACCTCAACTTCCGCGGTCCTACAAACAACTGGCGTGACGAGCTCGAGTCACCGGCATCTCTGGAGCTATCTGCTATTTGTACTCTGCGTCGGCACATACCTGTTTCCGTTTATGCGTCTTCTCCTACTGGGAACAGACGAGGGTCTGCTCGTTTCGGGCGCAGTCAGGGTTGCTCATGGGCAGGTATTCGCACGCGATTTCTTTGAGATCGTTGGCCCCGGAACCTTCTATTGGCTGGCCATGTTCTTCAAACTATTCGGCGTGACCTTTCGGGCAGAGCGTCTGTGTTTGTTTGTCACATCGCTGGGAACCGCTCTGGCTATTTACTTCCTGACACGCAGGATTTGTGAACGCTATCAACTTCTTCCCTGCATAATTGTGGCGGGCACATATTTTGGAATGGTATGGCCCACAATCAGCCATCACGTTGACAGCAACTTCTTCGCATTACTATCCGTCGTAAGCATGGTTCTATGGAGCGACACGCGCAAGACCGTTCTGCTGTTCTCCACCGGCGCATTGGCAGGAGTTACAAGCTGTTTCCACCAGCCGAAGGGGTTTTTCCTGTTATGTGCGTTTGAGCTTTGGCTGTGGCTACAATACCGGAGGCGCTCTTCGTCCCTATCATCGCTCAGAGTGGTTTGCACGGGATATATCGGCGCGTTTGGCATTATGCTGGTCTATTTTTGGGTCCACCACGCCCTCTGGGATTTGATCAATGCAAATTACATCTGGCCATCGATACACTACGGGCCCGCCAACGTCGTCACCTATGCTCAAGGCATCTTCGTCCAATACTGGGCAGTCTGGGCACCCGCGCCAGCAATAAGTTGGCAAATCTTGATTGCGTCGATTCTAATTATCCCCTTCCTGCTTATTGCTGCAATCCCAGTTCTGTTGCCTTTGCTGTCCGTTGCAATCAAGCCTTCCTGGACAGTGGAAATTAGCCTGTATTGGCTTTGTGGATCGGCAATGTGGTTGGCCGAGATTCATCGCAAGGATATTCAGCACCTCGCCTTCGGATCGCCGCTGCTCGTTATCTTATGTGTTTACTATCTGGGGCTGTACCGGACAAAACTCTCCGACTTTGCACTTCAATGTATCTCGGTGAGTGCGGGCTGTCTCGCCTGCTTCAATCTGTTCCTTGTTCTCAGCGCACATCCTTTTCTCACACGTGCCGGCTCAGTAGGTGTATTCAAGGATGATCCTGCCGTAACATTCCTTGACGGGCACGCGCTTCCCGGACAAGAAATCTTCGTATATCCATACTCGCCGATGTACTACTTCCTTTCGGGCACAACAAACCCCACGCCCTGGAGTGGTTTGGGATACAACTACAACAGTCGACGGGATTTTCAAGAGGTCGTCCAAATATTGGATCAACGTCGAGTTCAGTTTGTCGTATGGGATACGCTCATGGAAGAGAGAGCTATTGTGTTTTCTCCTTCGATAAAACGTGCGCGCCCCGAAGAGCGCATTATCGAGCCCTACTTCGAGTCTCACTACAGGGTCATCTGGGAGCAGAACGGTATACGCATCATGGAGCGAATGTAGCGATGCCTTCACCCACCGATCCGAAGCAGTCGCCTGAATTCGACCAGTATGCTCCCGCTTACACCGAGTTACTGGAAGATCCACTCCGCGAACGCTTCGCTCGCGACCCTCTCCATTTCCATCGCAGAAAATGGTTGCTGATCGAGGCGATTCTGAAGCGTCTCAGCGTAACCCCGGAAACGCAGAGATGGCTGGATGTTGGCTGCGGCCAGGGACAGTTGCTGCAACTAACTGGCAAAAAATTCAAACAGGCGACCGGCTGCGATCCATCCGCCGTGATGCTTTCTTCCAATTCTTCTTTCATGGTGCAGCAGCAACCTTCGCCGGTTGAACTGCCTTTTGCCGATGGCTCATTCGACTTCGTCACCGCCGTTTGTGTTTACCATCACGTGCACGGCAAAGACCGCACTCTACTCACCGATGAGATTCGCAGAGTCCTGGCTCCTGGAGGGCTTTGCTGCATCATC
>JANXZS010000252.1 GCA_025355385.1 Acidobacteriaceae bacterium
GTACACTTAACGCTGCAGGATACCCCACACATTGTCCGCCTGGACGGTGCGTGCAACACAAAGTCGGGACGTGGCTCAGCCTGGTAGAGCGCACCCTTGGGGTGGGTGAGGTCGCTAGTTCGAATCTAGTCGTCCCGACCAATACTTTCAATCACTTAGATCTGGCGAGTACGGCACGCGGGTCCAACCGTGGGGCCATAAGGGGCCAATAAGGATTGGTGGGCGTCGTAGGGTACCGAAAATCATCTCGACGCGACCGGGCCACATAATTACGCGCTTGCGATAACTTCAAACGGCAGCTGGTAAGTTTCCATGAGATAGTTCTCGGTTACGCCGAGTAGCTGAAGCTGGTCGGGCGACACCCCAGCGCGCGACAGGCCGGGCTGGACTATGGCTACCGAGAGAGAAACGGGAAGCATGTAACTCATCTCCCGGATTGTCTGAAGCAAATCAATGTCCCCAAGCTCGAACCGAGTCGGACGGCCATTGTTGATACGATCCTTCTCTCGACGCAAGAGGTGGGTGAATATGTCTGACCTCTTATTGTCAGAGCATGCCCAAGCGACGCTTTTCTGTGCCTGCCCACACACGACGTACAAGTCGTCGATGCGGTGGCCCGGCTGCGCGCTGATTGAATACTTGCAGTGGCAAAGCATTACCTCGATCGCGGTAGGAGCAGCCATTCCACCAAGGATTCGAATCGCGACTATATCAGCGGCTTCCCCGGCACTGTCATCATCGAAGACCACATCATATCCGCGGCCTAACACCTCCAGAATCGCCCGAGCCTGTACGCTGTCCAGTTGTCTCTCAACACCCTGAGACTCTTCCATGATGTTGATCCCACTCCAGTCCCAGACTTGTATACTGCGGGCATCGTAAGGCGGCTGAACGTTTCGAAGCTCAGTGTATTCGTTGCCCTCGAGCGACGACCCGTCCGTAAACCAAATTGTGGGAGGATTGCTATAGAAGAACTCGACCAAGCCCTTGGGCTGCGCGCCGCGGCCGTGCTTCGCCATAGCCGGATCGTCGCCCAAGAGTAGAAATCTGTAATCGTGCACCGTCCCGTCTGTGAGCAATTCGAGTTCTAGTTCCACGCCGAACTCGTCGGCGACAATCTCAAAGAGTAGCCGTCCATCGATGCTCGGTCTGACCAGGTTAATGCTGACCTCGCTGACACCTGCTTGCCGGTTACCCACTTCAAAGAACCACATGGCCTCCAGATCCATCCATATTATTTCGGGCCAATCTATCCGGATGGGCATCTTTGCCGGCCTTGCCGGGATCACATGGGGGCGAAGAGTCCCTTCCAACACGACGTCAGGATCGATATTGCCGTCCAACACCTTATTGCCGATTTGCTTGCACCATGCACTGAACTTGTCGAGGCGCTCACGTCGATGAGACCATATTCTGCCCTTGCGAGAGGCGCCCACAGTCACGGTCGCGCCGTTCTGGAATCCGCAGCCGTCGAGCACAGTTTTGAGGGATGATCCGAGTCGTACACGCGTCAGACGCGGTTCGACATTCGAGCCCATGCTCCCCGTGTATCGCACATCTCGGCCGATCTGGTCGGTCAAGCCCACATTGTGCAGCCGGAGGCGAATGACTCCGGAAAACGACCTGAAAACCTCCTGGCCTTTGACGATGGTGGCCTGGTTGGTGGTGACGGCCTGGGCGAGGGCGTTGAACTCTCCCGCATTGCTCGACCCGTTTATGTATAGGACGTGTTGCTCCGGTGACCAAATGACAACATACAGATCCCAGATCCAGTTGTAGAGGTTTTCCGCATTGGTCCATATGAGGGCCGTACGGCGCGCCGTCACGACTACGAGCGTATGTTCCTGGTAGTTGATCGAGTGATAGATTCGTTCGCACCCATCAGGATCCGGAATACCGTCTCGGAATCGCTCCGGCTGCCAGGTCTCACAGCGTGTTTTGTAGATCACGACGCTGGTAGCCGGCTCCACAGCTTTGAGAGGTATCTCCTCTGGCAGATCTGTGAACCCATCCACGAAATCCTGCAAAACGCGTTGCTCACCGATCATTTTCTCGCTCAGTTCGGGAAGAAGGAGGTTCCAGTCCGGGTCACGCGTATATAACTTGCGCAGTTCTTCCTGCACGTTGACGTAACCCACATTGGCGATGAACGTCGCCTCGCCCAAATCGGCCCGCGCTCGTGTGAATCGGCCCGCTAGCTGGAGGGTCACAGCGAGTGACTTGCGGATGTCATGGAAAGCCGCGATCTTCAACTCGGGAAGATCGAATCCCTCGCCGAGCATGTCAACACAGACGATTATCCGCGCTGCTCCAGAAATGATTTGTTCCCGAATGGCTTCGCGCTGCCTTAATGAGGTGATACCCGTGTGAAGTTGAACGGGATTGAACTCTTGGTACTGTCGGTAGAGTTCAAACACCTGCTTGGCCCGGGGAACGCTTTCAACGCGCGCCATGACAACGTGGCCTTTCTCGTAGTCTCTGCGGAGGCACTCCACGGCCTTCATGGCTATCTTTTCGTCGGATCGATTCGAGTCGAATTCAATGATGGGTTCGAAATGAATCGCCCGGAAGTAGCCCTCCTTTTGGGCCAGTTTCAGCGGATACTTGAAGACGATGGTACCGTCCAAGGGTCGGTCATCCTCGCGGATCGGCGTGGCGGTGAACTGAACAATCCGCCTCTCCCGGAAGTGCTTCTTGAATTCCCTCCACGTGGGAGCTTCCGCGTGGTGAGCCTCGTCGATGAAAAGATACCGGCAATGGTGCGCAAACCGAGTCTGAACATTCTCGGCGCATTGGCCTGCAATGCTGCTGGTGGTGACGATCACCTGTGCCCTACGAAACAGATCGTCCACCTCGGCTGCAGTGATGGGTACATGCTCCAGCTTGCAGACAACTGGGTAGAGCGCAGACGCCTTCACAACGTTGGAGCCAACAGCTTTCAGAATTCCGAGTGTCAAGAACTTGTCCGCTATCTGGGAACGCAATGCGTCGGTGGGTACGACGACTAGAAGCCGCGGACAGCGCATAGATATGAGGATCGAGAGCATGGTCTCGGTCTTTCCAGTTCCGGTCGGCATTACGATCGTTGCGGTTGATTCGGTTACAGTCCAGTGAGCATGGATGGCGTGCAATGCACCAATTTGTGGCGACCGTAGGCCGATCTTGTTTCTCGCTGAATCCTCCTGTACATACGAGAACGCTTCGTCCCACGATTCCAACACCCGTAGGATTGCTAGCTCATTGCCAGCTGGATTACTGCTTGGTGCCATCAAAGGGTGACGTAGCCATCGACCTTTCGAGGCGTCTAACTCAGCCGGCGTAGGCACCGAATCGGTCCCGACTACATACCTGTAATTGTCGGGCAGTTGTCTTGATCTGATTAGGACGAGGAGAATCGGCTCTTGGGCTCCAACCGGAGTAAAGAGGTAGCCATGAAGCTTGTCTCGAGTGAAAGTCGCAAGCCCGCCCTCAACAACACCAGCACACTGGCCGATCTGCCGGATGGCATTGCGGGCGGGCGTGACGTCGTCGATTGAGAAAACTGCTGGCAGAGAGAGCTTCAAAGATTCCACATGGGATCACGGGTTGTTCAAAGGTTGGACAACGAGCTGGGCAGAAGATTATTGCCAACGCCCCGTTCGTGATCTTCTCCCATAAATATCTAATTAATCTTATATATACGGATCGCCTCGACGAATCGTCTTCTGGCGTGCGCCCAACATGCGGCATGCACCATCTTCGGTCCGCCGACACGGTCGTAGGCTGCATACGCGTCGGTC
>JANXZS010000278.1 GCA_025355385.1 Acidobacteriaceae bacterium
TTACACCGGTCGGATCTCCGGGGCCAAGGCACGGCGGCCGGGGCTCGATCAAATGATAGAGGATGGACGCTGTGGCCAGTTCGACGTTCTTCTCGTCTGGGCGTCGGACCGGATCGCCCGGTCCGTGAAGCACTTCCTTGAAGTACTCGACGAACTCAACCGGCTGAACATCGAGCCAGGCGACGCTGAACGAAACTCTACCTCCATCTACGTAAAGTTTGCCTTCGTGCAATGCAGACGATCGGCAAAAAAATCTGCCAAATCGTCAAGGTTGCTGGGGCATAGAACGGATGAAGTTGACGAGGGCGTTCATGTCTTGGGCTTTAAGGTTGGTGAGGGGCATTCCACCGTTCTGCATGCGTGTGGAGTGGTGGCGCAAGAGGTTTTCCAAGACGTCCGCCGGAAGGATGGAGGCTGTGCCGGCAAGTGGGGGTGCAGCAACGGTTCCACGTAGGCCGCCGACTCCGTGGCAGGTCTCGCAGGAGGAGCTCTGGAAGACGCGCTGGCCACGCAGGCCCAGCGGGCTGAGCGGCGGGGCCGGCACGGCGGGTGCGGGAGTTTCCTGTGCTGCGGGCGCGGCACTCGATGCGGTTTGCGTGCCGGTCGGAACGGTTCGCTGATTAGGCTGCCCGGGCGGTGGCGGGGGAGGAGCAGAGTCCAGGGTGGACAGGTATGTAACTAACTGCTGCATCTCAGACTCATTCACCTTCGGGGCGGGCATTCCGCCGGCGCGCATTTTCGCGGTTGGGTTGTGCAGGAGCGCAGGCAACTTGTCGCCGGGGAATTTCTTGCCGACACCGATGAGAGTCGGGGCAAATTGGGTTCCCTGCGCTGTGGGTCCATGACACGCGGCGCAGCCTTGAGCCATAAAGATGACGCGTCCGGGACTGGGCTTGCTTGCGGCGGAGGCGGCAGAAGCGGTCATTGTAGCTATTGGAGCGGCCGCCGGAGCCCCGGGACCGACAGGTTCCTGTGGCGCCATTTCGGGATAGGGGACGCTGCCTCCGTGGATGCCGGGTTCGGCGGCCGCTAACTGCTGCGGCTGCGTCGCCGGGACCCGCAGCGTGCGCAGATAGGCCACCAGCGAGGCGCGTTCCTCGGGGGTTCCGGTGACGGGTGCCATGCCTCCTGCCTTCATCTTGGGGCTGGGTGTTTCGAGAAGCCGAGTCAACTGCAAATCCGAGACATGCGCGATAAGCGTAGCCGGCGATGGCGCACGGGCTCCCTCGCCCGAGGGACCGTGGCAGAGGGCGCATCCGCGCTCCTGGTAGAGCTGGCGGCCAGCAGTTGCGCTGGCGGAGAGCCGCGATGGAGAAGCAGAACTTGCGGGTGCTGGAGCGCCGTTCGCCATGGGTTCCGCCACGACGCCTTGCGCGAGCGGCTGCGACGAGGCTCCGGAGGATGCCTGCACATTCGCAGCGCTGGTTCCAATGACGCTGAGGTAGGCAAGCAGCGAGGACATGTCACCGACGGACGCGTCCACTGCAGGCATGTGTCCGGCGCGCATTTTTGGGGTTGGATCATGCAGCAGTGCGATCAACTGGGTCTCTGGGAATTTGGTCGTTACGCCTTCGAGGCTGGGCGCAACGGTGCTGCCGAGACCGACCTGTCCATGACAGCTGGCGCATCCGTGTGCCTGAAAGATTCCGCGGCCGTGGGCTACCAGCGGATTGACCGGGCCGGTGGCCAGAGCGAGCGGGCCTGTCCCTCCGGGCGACTCTATATAGGGATGGAACGGCACCGCAGTGTAGTTCTTTTCCTCCTCGTCCTGCACGGCTAATTGCGCAGCGGTGGTTGGATCGTGACGGTCGTCGAGGTGGCTCTTGACGCCGAGGAAGACAGTGCCTGCCATCACTATAGCGACGGCGAGCACAGGAATGGGCCTGCGCCACGGACGACGTTCCAGGCTGCGATCGAGAAACGGCAGCAAGAAGAACAGCGCAGCCAGAATTCCGGGAATGACTACGACCGCGAAGACGACCTTGGGCCCTTCCCAGTATTTGAGCCACTCAAACATGGACAGGTAATACCATTCGGGGCGCGGCAGAAAATGCGTATCCGCAGGATTCGCGATGGGGCCCAGGCCAACTGGATGGAAGTATGCGAGGAACCCAAGGCCGACCATAATGAGCAGGGCGAAGGCCATGTCCATCAGGACCTGTTTGGGATAGAAGCCCTCGGGTGCCAGCTTCGGCTCAATCGGATCCTCCTTAATTGGGCCCGCCGCTCCAGACTTGCGGAACAGTAAGATGTGAATGGCGATGAAGGAGAAGATGGCGGCTGGAATCAGGAAGACGTGCGCCACATAGAAGCGCGACAGGGTGAGCGTGCCGATGGTGTCGCCGCCCCGCAGCAGGCGCGTGAGCCAGTTGCCGATGAGCGGTATCTGGCCAACGATGTTGGTGCCGACGGCAGTCGCGAAGTAGGCCTTCTGATCCCAGGGCAGCAGGTAGCCGGTAAAGCCCATGCCTAGCACCATAAGCGAGAGCGCAGCGCCGGAGATCCAGAGCAACTCGCGCCGCCCCTTGAATGAGCCATAGAGAAACGTCTGAAGAAAATGCAGCAGCAGCACGATGATCATCGCACTTGAGCCGTAGTAGTGCAGGCTGCGCAGGAACGCACCCGCCGCGACCTCCTTGGTGATGTAAGCCACGCTGGTGTGCGCGGTCTCTGCGGATGGCACATAGTAGATGGCGAGGCAGATGCCTGTGATGATCTGCGAGATGAAGATGAAGAGCAGTCCCGACCCGAAGACGTAGGCGAAGCGCGCACCGCCGGGAATCGGCTCGTCGAGCGACTCCTTCATCAGTTTGTCGACACCGGCGCGCCGGTCCATCCAGCGGAAGATCCGCTTGGAGAGGCTGTTGCCCGGAAGGACGGTTGCGGCTACTTTCTTTTTTTCGTCCACTGCTTCCTCTTCATGGCTTCTAACTGATCTGTTCCTGGTTGGGCACGTTGGACCGGAAATATTCGAAATGGACCTGCAGCTTCGAGCCGTTGACTTTTGTCTTCAGGCGATCCATGGAGCGCGGTGGGGGACCGAAGACGTGCAGGCCGTCCGGCGAGAAGCGACCGCCGTGGCAGGGGCATACAAACTCGTTCTGGCCTTGCTGCCACGAGACGCTGCAGCCGAGGTGCGGGCAGATGGCGGAGAGAACTTCAAGTTGGCCGTCCGCGCTGCGGCTGATGTAAACCGACTGGGCAGACACGATCTCGCGCCAGCCGTCGCGCTGGGTAAAGGTGATCGTTTTTCGCAGAGGCGCTTTGCCTGCGCCGAATTCGCTCATCTCGCCGACATCCGACCATTCGGTCCCTGCGGCCTTGGCATAGATGGGATAAAGAACGAAGCGGAGTACCGGCACTGCGAGGATTGCTCCCATTCCCGCCGAGCCGATCGCTAGCAGCGCTCCAAAGAAGGACCGGCGGGTAATGACAATGACGTCTTTCCCGTGGACTACTTCCGTAAGTTTTTCTTGTTCCACGCCGTCTCCTAAAAGTTTAGCCACAAAGCTACGTACGCGGTGTTGTTATCAGAGGCATTGCGCAGCGCACCGTCGTAGTTGGTGCTGGCCCCATTGAATTTGAAGTAGCCGGTGTAGTTGAAGTTGATGTCGATGTTCTGCACAGGCCAGTAGGCGAACTGCGCGGTGTAGCCACTAGTATCGGGGTGGCCATTGTTGCTGCCGGTCAGTGCGGCGGGAGCATAGAGGAGAGGATCCTTATCGCCTGCAGTTGAAAAGTACCCGCCAGTGGCAGCGTATTTGTTGCGCCAATGGTAGGTGCTGTCCAACTTGAAGGTATTCAGGTGATGTGACGCAGCGGATGCTCCACCAGCGAGGAAGGTCGCGCCGAGATTCGATTTCTCGTGGATATAGGTGCCGTGAATGTCCAGCAGATTGGGGCCTAAGGGGCGCTCGTACTGGAAGTCGGCGGCGGGATCGACATAGCGGTCTTCGGGGCCGGAGATGGCTCCGGGAAAGGAGTTGGCGTAGATGCCATAGGTGCCGACTTCAAGATAGTTGCTGCCCCAGGTTTGCTGCCACGCCGCTCGCCAATATGGTGCGACTCCACTGATGTTGTGCGCTTGGCCAGTTCCCGTTATGGGTGACGCCGAGCCTGCATGCTCCGAACGATACACAGAGACCGCGGTGTAAAGGTGGTTGTTCCACATGCTGTAGCCGCCTACTCCAGCGACATCGCCGCCTAAGGCACCACTGATGAGCGGAGAGGCGATCGGGCTTATGCCAGATGCGGTCGATATCCAGGGGAAGCCCCACACCGGGGTACTGTTCCACAGATCTTCCACGCCCGGATTGTTATTGAGGGTGATGCCATAAGCCCAGTTTTTGCCGCCGAGTTCCCCTTGGTTCGCGTAACGCAGATCGGTGTTGTCGATGCCGAAGTGGTCGTTGGAATGGGTATAGGTGAGCTGCGCGAGGCCGCCGAAATGCGAGGCGAACCCGCCGGCAAGAAACAGACTTAATTGCTGCGGGAAGCCGGCTGCATTGTTCTGGCTTGCGGGTTGGTTCGCCTGAAACGAGGTGTTCGAGACCAGCACCATAGCTGAGAATGGGATGTACTTGGACAGCAGAAGATCCTTGCTTGTCCCAATCTTGTCGTTGGCGGTCATGTCTGACAACACGTAGCCCTTAAGCTTGAAGTTGCGTCCGAAGGCGGTGAGTTCCGGAGGATTGCTATGGCACACATTGCACGAAAGGCCAGTTTGGCGCGCGAAACTTGCAACCGCATTGGCCCGCTCGGTGAAAAAAAAGATAAAGCCGAATAGAAACGATATGACCGTTGTCCTGCGCAGCCTCGTTTTCACTGAAGTCCCTTCATTCCGAACACTGAACCCCTTGAATCTTGAATAGGGAAACATTAGCCAAAGTCAAGCACAGCTGTTACTCGTTAACTCGAGTTTGGGCGAGGCCATCTAGTGGGCGCGAAGCTTCTGAAGGAAGACTTTGCGCGCTCTAGAAACCGACGACATGAAAACCTTTGACTAACTTTATGTTATCGATGACCTCAATGTAAAATCCGGTCAATATTGATCATGCTGAGAGAGTGGATTCAAGGAAAGCGCAGACCGTACCAAGAAGAAGCGCGTGCAGGACCGTCTGTCTTGTTTCTTTACCCCCACCTTTTGTAACAGCCGGATCAACAAGATCGGGCTGTTTGATTTGTGCGAGTTAGCGGGCGTGTTTTCAGGACCTTTTATCGAACTCGACCGGCTTTCGTCCGATCTGGCGTCCTTCGAGCTTGGCGCGGCGCATGCCAGCGCGCACCCGCTCGACGATCAGGCTGCGCTCCAGTTCTGCGATCGCTCCGATGATCACCACAATGGCCCGGCCCAGTGGACCACCCGTGTCGATATTCTCGCGGGACGAAATGAACTCGATGTTCAGCCGGTTGAGTTCGTCGAGTACCTCAAGGAAGTGCTTCACGGACCGGGCGATCCGGTCCGACGCCCAGACGAGAAGAACGTCGAACTGGCCACAGCGTCCATCCTCTATCATTTGATCGAGCCCCGGCCGCCGTGCCTTGGCCCCGGAGATCCGACCGGTGTAA
>JANXZS010000297.1 GCA_025355385.1 Acidobacteriaceae bacterium
CCGTCTTTTTGAAGCCGGAGGTTCGAGCACCGCAGGGGCGGAAGCGGGATCCGTCGACGAAGAATCCCGGAGCTGGCAGTTATGGCAGACGTCCTTAATCCTGAACAAACCGAGAGCAAACCCCTGAACACCGAACTGGAAACCCCAACGTTGGAAGCAGCGACGGAGCTATCTGAGCCGTCCATTGAATCAACCCTCAACCCCGAAGCGCTCGAAATCCACGATACCCCCGCTGAAGTTCCCGTCACCGAAGCAATTGCTGCCCAGCCAGAGACCGTGGCTGTGCCGGGGCATGCCGCGCACCACGATCTCGAAATGAGTGGCATGGAAGACTTTGCCGCCGCCCTCGAGTCTTTTGATCGCGAGCAGGCCGCCGAAGCAGCAACCCAGAATTTTGATGACAACATCGTCACGGGAACCGTGATCAAGCTTACGGACAAGCACGTCGTCATTGATGTGGGATTAAAGTCCGAAGGCTTGATACCGATTGAGCAGGTACTGGACCACGCAGGTCAGCCCAAGTTGAAGGCGGGCGATACCGTGGACGTGGTAATCGAGCGCGAAGAGGCTGAAGGCGGCTTCCTGGTGAGCTACGACAAGGCTCAGCGGCTGCGCGTGTGGGACACGATCGAAAAGGCTGCCAACGAGAAGACCCTGGTGACAGGAACAGTGCTTGGCCGCGTCAAGGGCGGACTGACCGTCGATATCGGCATCAAGGCATTTTTGCCGGGCTCGCAGCTGGAGATCCGTCCGGTGCGCAACCTGGATGGTTACATTGGCCAGCAGATTGAAGTCCGCGTCATCAAGCTGAACAAGAAACGCGGCAACGTGGTCGTCTCCCGCAAGGAGATCCTCGAAGAAGAGCAGAATGCCCGTCGCTCCACCACGCTCGAGCATCTGGAAGAGGGCACGGTCCTGACTGGTACGGTGAAGAACCTGACCGATTACGGCGCGTTTGTCGACCTGGGTGGCATTGATGGATTGCTGCATATTACCGATATGTCCTGGGGCCGTCTGACGCATCCTCGTGATCTGGTCAACGTCGGCGACGAGATCCAGGTCAAGGTGCTCAAATTCGACAAGGATAAGCAGCGCGTCTCGCTTGGCTTCAAGCAGCTGACTCCGGATCCGTGGCTGGATGCGGTGGAGCGTTACCCCATCGGCGCGCATGTTCGCGGCCGGGTGCTGAGTGTTACCGACTACGGATCTTTCGTGGAGTTGGAGCAAGGTATCGAAGGCCTGGTGCACGTGTCGGAGATGACGTGGTCCAAGCGCATGAAGCACCCGTCGAAGCTGGTTAAGCCCGGCGATGAAGTCGAGACGGTGGTACTCAGCGTGAACCCGAATGACCGTCGGATCTCGCTGGGCATGAAGCAACTGCTGGAGAATCCCTGGGAGCACCTGGCGGAGCGTTATCCCACCGGGCAGATCGTCGAAGGCCGGGTTCGTAACCTCACCGACTTCGGTGCCTTCATCGAGATTGAAGACGGCATTGACGGACTGGTGCATGTCAGCAATCTGAGCTGGACCAAGCGCGTCAAGCATCCCTCTGAGATTTTGAAGAAGGGTGAAAAGGTTCGCGCCGTAGTGCTTGGCGTGGAACCGGAGAATCGCCGCCTCTCCCTCGGGGTCAAGCAACTGCAGCCGGATGTTTGGGAGACCTTCTTCGAACAACATCGCGTGAACGATGTGGTCAAGGGCAAGGTACTGCGCACCGCTCAGTTTGGTGCTTTTATAGAGATCGCCGAGGGCATCGAGGGTCTGTGCCACGTATCTGAGGCCACCGACAGTCATGGTGCTCCGGTGAAGCTCGAAGCGGGTCAGGAATTCGACTTCAAGATCATCAAGATGAACGCCGAGGAAAAGAAGGTTGGTCTGAGCCTGCGTGCAGTGGGCGAGGAAGCCAGCCGAGCCGATGTGGAAGCTTACAAGCAGCCCTCCACGTCGTCCTCCTCTTCATCATCGAACTCCTCCAGTTCCACCACTACGCTGGGCGACCTGATGAACTGGAAGCGCAGCGAGCACGAAACCAACAGCAGCGAATAAGCGGCGCACAAGTCCGAATGAGATTGCGTTGTCTTGTATGCCAGTGGTTCGATGTTCAAAAAAAGCAAACAGGCCACTCCCGACGGAGCGGCCTGTTTTGCTTGAAACTTACGTCCCTCTGCTTAGAACGATTCCACTGCTACTTGCGTCCGGGTGGTAGCGAAGCACGGCTGTGCCTGAGGCATCCAGGCCGGGCTGCTTCATCTGCCCGAACTGAGATTATTTGCCCACTTTAAGGTTGATGGTGTACATCTTCTTTTGGTCGAAGGAGCTAACCGCCCGGTTCGGGCTCTTTTTACCGCCCAATTCGGCCCAAACCTCATAGTCGGCGGCCTCTGCCAGTTGACCGAAGCGGTAGCTGCCATCCTGCGTACTGATAAAGCTTTTTACGCCAAGGGTCTTCACATCCTTGAGGTATACGACTGCCCCGGGCAGGGGGCCATCGCTCGAGTCAAAGACCTTTCCCTGAATAATCCTCTGTTGCTGGGCGCTGCTGAACGATGGCAGGAACGTCATGCCGATCGCCATCAACACCACGGCGACGACAGCAGCACTCCTACCTGAACTGTGAGAACCCGACTGCTTTGACTGCATCATTCTTCCTCCTCTTCCGAGAATTCGTCATCCTCGTCATCAATTCCATCGTCGTCGACTTTCGCTAATTCCAGCGGCTCTGTCGCTACGATCTCGTACTCCGTGCCACACTCAACGCACACGACGACGTCGCCTTCTTCGGCTTCTTCTGCATCGAAGTCCAGCACCGTATCGCACTCAGAACAAGTAGCCATGAACCCCTCCAATTGATCGGAGTAATAGGATGATGATGACACACCTATCAGGTGCGACTCCGCTAGTTTTAGCGGTGAACTTCGAACCGCGTCAAGCGTTGTAGTCGCAATGATAGTGAATTCACCTCTTCGGAGCATAGTGGATGAAGGAATATCGCGTTGGATTCATGATTGCCCGACTCTACCCTTCCCTATACCTAAACCCCCGACGCAGCATTTGGTTGTTGTGCCTGGCGGCAGCCTTGGCGACCTGTCCGGGATATGCGCTGGCAGCTCAAACAGCGCGGGATCTGGACGCCGCGGGCAGGCCCATCGCGGCGGCGGCAGCCGATTTAGCTATCCGGCAGGCGCTGGCCCGGGTGTCGCCGGTCGAGATTCGACACACCGTCGAGAAGATGGTGAGCTTCGGCAATCGCAATACTCTCTCCAGCATGGACACGGGCCTGCCCGTGAATACGGGGGCAGCGGCGACGGCCGACTGGCTGCAGGCGGAACTTGAGCGCTACTCCGCCGCTTGCGGAAAGTGTCTGGCGGTCAAGCGGGATACATTCACGGAGACTCCGCAGTCGCGCATTCCCACACCGACTGTAATCACCAACATATACGCGATCTTGCGTGGCACGGATCCCGCCCGGGCGAAGGAGATCTACCTGATTACAGGGCATTATGACTCCCGCAACACGGACACGCTGGATACCCGAAAAGCTGCTCCCGGAGCCAACGACGATGCCAGCGGGACCGCAGTCAGCCTGGAATGTGCGCGAGTATTGAGCCGGATGAAATTGCCCGCGACACTGGTCTTTGCGGTTGTGGATGGTGAGGAACAAGGGCTGAATGGCAGCCGTCACCTGGCCAAGCTGGCGAAAGCGGAGGGCTGGCAGATTCTGGGAGTGCTGAACAACGACATTGTGGGTGGGGATACCACGCCGGGCGACGGGCTGCAGCAGAAATCGCTGGTGCGGGTCTTTTCCGAGGGCGTTCCAGTGACCACCACGCCGGGCCAACTGGAGATGATCGAGACGCTGGGCGGGGAAAACGACTCCCCTTCGCGCGAGCTGGCGCGCGCTACGGTCGACGCTGCGAGGACGTACTTTCGCAGCGTGACCCACAGCGGTGACATCACGTACCGCTCCACTTCCTTTGCGCCGGTGATGGAGTATCGCCGCGACCGCTTTCTGCGTGGCGGCGACCATACTTCGTTCAACCAGGAGGGTTTTGCGGCGGTGCGCTTTACCGAGTGGCGCGAGAACTTTGACCACCAGCACCAGGACCTCCGCACGGAGAATGGCATTGAGTATGGAGACCTGGCGAAGTTTGTCGACTACGATTACGTCGCCAACGTGGCCCGGCTGAACGCGGCCACCCTGGCCACACTGGCGAGTGCACCAACTCCGCCAGAGGATGTGAAAATCTCGACCAGGAATCTCGATAACAACACGACATTGCATTGGAAAGCGGCAGAGGGAGCATCTTCGAGGAGCTACGAGATCGTTTGGCGGGAGACTTCGGCCGCCGAATGGCAGCGTTTTGCGGAGGCCGGCAAGGCGGGCACCATCACTCTTCCGATTTCAAAAGACGATGTGATCTTTGGCGTGCGCTCGGTGGACGCGGCTGGACATCGCAGCCTGCCGAGCTTGCCGACGCCAGAACGCTAGAACAATCCAGTTCGGGTTATCGGAAGCAGCACAGCACAGCACAGCAGAAGTGGAATTGCACTAAACTGCTTGGAGAGAGCACCACATATGCCACGCACCGCCGGTATCATGACCTTCCCCGAGTTCCGCGGCTTCACCCGCAAACTGATTCTCTGGAATCTCGGCATCTTCTTCCTGCTACTGGTGCTGGGCCTGTTTGCGCGCGGCGCTGTGGGCGCGATCATGGGCTACATGGCGCTGGTTCCGGCGCTGGTAGCGCGCGGCTTCCTCTGGCAACTGGTCACCTATAGCTTCCTGCACCAGGGCCTTTTCAATACCGCGCTGGAGATGCTGTCGCTGTGGTTTCTGGGCAGCTTTCTGGAGTCGATTCACGGCGCGCGCTGGATGGGCGAGCTCTACTTTGTTTCAGTAACTGGCGCGGCGGTCGCAGCGGTCGCACTCTCCTTCGCGTTGGCCCCATCGATTGGACTGGTCGGCGTCGGACTGATGGGCTCCTTCGGCGGGATCTTCGGCCTGCTGATCGCCTTCGGCGTGCTGCATGGGGATATGGAGTTCATGCTCTTCCCCCTGCCCGTCCAGATAAAGGCGAAGTACCTCGTGACGGTCTATTTGATCATCGCGTTCGCCAGTTTTTTCCTGAGCGACAGGATTTATGCATTGGCGCAGCTTGGCGGAGCACTGAGCGGATTTATCTACGTAAAGTCGGCGTCACGACGCGGCCTCTTCATCGGGGCCAGCGAACGCTACCTCGACATCAGGAACCGCTACTACAAGTGGAAGCGGCGCCGGGCAGCCCGCAAGTTCGAGGTCTACATGCGCAAGCAGAACCGCGAGGTTCACTTCGACCAGGAAGGCCGCTACATCGACCCGGACAAAAACAAGAATCCCAATGATAAGCGGTGGATGAATTGACCGTGTCCTTGGAGCCGGGGCGGGCCTGACAACGGGGCTCGAAACCATGTATCTTCAAGAGAGCGAAAGCTCTTTTCTTTGAAGTCAGGTGGACGGACGATGATCTGCTGCCTGGGATGAGGTAATCAAGACAGCGTGTTTTCCATCCAACGATCTTTCAGCATGTATCGCTCGCTATCCGCAGCCCTGGTGTTCTGCGCGTTTTTAAGTGCGGCCCTTCTGGCATCTGCCCACGATCTTGAAGCACAGACAGCGCCAGTATCGCCGCATACGGTGACCGGAGCCGACTACCAGAATCGGTGGGATCTGTTTGGCGGCTTCTCATATTCGTACTTCAGCACGACCATCGGCCATGGAAAGAAGACAAATCTCTACGGCGGGGGCGCCCAGGGAACAGTGTGGTTCTCGCCTATTGTCGGCGCCTCAGCGACCGTACGCCAGGTCTCAGGACACATCACAGTGGATCCTAATTCCTTTGGCATCACCACTCCACGTATTTCAGAAACGCTCTTTTTATTTGGACCCGATGTAAGGATTTTTCGCACGGAGCGCCTGACGGTGGGCACCCACATAATGGTCGGCGGCACCTATGGCATCTTCGACACAGATTTGAAGGGAACGCCCGCTAACTCTGTCGGCCTGTATAACAATCAGCTTGCGTTCGCCTCGGCGATAGGTGCGTCTTTCGATTACAACTTGTCTCCTCGCATTTCGGTTCGCGCGATCACGGACTTTCAACCTACCTTCTTCGGCAGCAGCATACAGAAGGAGTTTGGCGGCCAAGCAGGCGTGGTATACAAGCTGGGTTCCCTGCGTAAGAACAATTAGGTTCGTCAGCGGGGTAGCGGAAGAATAGTAGAAAAGCCCAGCCATCCCTGGCTGGGCTTTTGCGTTGCTGGCTACGCTACAGAAGGATTGGGTTACGGCTCTAGTGCAGAAGCAGGGATAGGGTGATGTATCCAGCGCCAGCGATGTAGGCATTTTCTTGATGAAAATGCCTGCAGAGATCTGTGGCTCAGCTTACATTAACCCAGCTTCTGCTCTAGTTTTTGAGCACGGGCCGGATGTGCAGCTCCCTCAGCTGAATCTCGCTGACGGGGGCCGGGGCGTTCACCATGAGGTCGATTGCCCGGGCGGTCTTGGGAAAGGCGATGACCTCGCGCAGGCTCTGCTCTCCGGCAAGAATCATCACAATGCGGTCGAGCCCGAGCGCAATGCCACCGTGCGGCGGCGCCCCGTATTCCATCGCCTCAAGAAAGTAGCCGAAGCGCTTATGGGCTTCTTCATCCGACATTCCCAGTGCGCTGAAGATTTGCGCCTGCACGTCCTTGCGATGTATGCGGATCGACCCGGACCCAAGCTCAGTCCCGTTCAGCACTATGTCGTAGGCTAGCGCCCGCACCGCGCCTGGATCCGAGGTCAGGCGACCAGCCTCTAAATCATCTTCGTGGGGCGAGGTGAATGGATGATGCGCGGCAGCCCATGTCTTTGTCTCTTCGTCCCACTCGAAGAAGGGAAAGTCGGTAACCCAGAGGAACCTGTAGTCCTCTGCCGTTCCGCGTTTTTCAAATGCCTTATGACGGTCGGCGAACTTGTGAGCCAGTGCCAGCCGCACCAGTCCGGCCATCTCGTAGATGGTTCGCTCACGACCGGTGAGTACGGATGCGGCTACACCATCCCCTGTGGGGGGACGCTTGCCCTCTGCTCCATCGCCAAACCTTACTTCGCCATCGGCGACCCTGCCATCACCGAGTTTGCCATCGGCGACGACCAGCACTACCAGATCCTGCTCCGCAGAGCCGGTTAGTTCGCGAATAGTCTGGATGGCCTGGGGAAAGGATTTCTCGAGGCGCTTGAAGTCGTCCATCACTTTGAGGGCGTTCGGAGCGAGCCTGGACGGATAGACGAGGCGGAGATCGTCGCGCTCCTTGCGGGACAGCTCGCCTACGCCGGGGATGCGCACGGCGACGATAGGCTGCCCGGCGGCGATGGCCAGCGTCTGTAATTGTTCGGGCATGAATGCGGCGCTGACTTCGGTCATGGCAGGCAGGCGCATATCTGGCTTATCGATCCCATAAAGCCGCAGAGCCTCATCGAAGGTCATGCGTGGAAAGGGCGCGCTGAGTGGCTCTCCGGCAACGCTGAAGGCGGCTTTAAGAAATCCCTCAACGACGGCGAATACCGTCTCCTGCTGGGGAAAGGACATTTCCAGATCGATCTGCGTGAACTCCGGTTGACGATCGGCGCGGAGGTCTTCATCGCGGAAGCAACGGGCAACCTGAAAATAGCGGTCGAAGCCGGAGATCATCAGGATCTGCTTGAAGAGCTGCGGCGACTGCGGCAGGGCGTAAAAGCTGCCCGGGTGCACGCGGCTGGGTACGAGATAGTCGCGCGCGCCTTCGGGCGTGGATCCCATAAGGATGGGCGTCTCAACTTCCAGGAAGCCCTCCCCGGAAAGATACTGCCGGATGGCCAGTGCAACCTTGTGACGCAACTCAAAATTCCTGAGCATTGCGGGACGGCGCAGGTCGAGGTAGCGATACTTCAGGCGCAGCTCCTCGTTGGCGATGGCGTCTTCAGCGGGCGAGAAGGGTGGCAGCTTGGAGTCGTTGAGCACCAGCAGCTGGTCGGCAACGATTTCAATCGCCCCGGTTTCCATCTTGGGATTGATGACCTCGGCTCCGCGCAGGCGCACCTTGCCAACCACGGCGACGACGTACTCCGGCCGGATCTGCTCGGCTTTGGCGTGCCCATCGGGACTCAGATCCTTGTCGAGGACAATCTGGGTTATGCCGGTGCGGTCGCGCAGGTCGAGGAAGATCAGGTTGCCGTGGTCGCGGCGACGGTTTACCCATCCCATCAGGACGACGGAGCTGCCTGCTTCTGCTGCGCGCAGTGCACCGCAGGTATGCGTGCGCTGAAGTGTGCCAAGGAAATCGAGCAATCGAGTGCCTACTTTTCTATTGATTTGAGAGCGGTGACGAGGTGCTCACGGGCGACCTTCGTCTGCTCGCCGTTTGCAAAATTCTTTACTGTGAAGATACCGGATTGCTGCTCGTCCTCGCCGAAGAGGATGATCTGCCGGGCCAGCTTGTTCCCCGTCTCGAAGGACTTCTTCAACCGGAAGGAACCGTCGCCAAGATCGATGCGCAGCCCGGCGCGGCGCAGTTCGCGAGCCAGCGACAGCGCTGGAGCATCGAGTACTACGCCCATCGGCGCGAGGTAGGCATCGGCAAGATCGGGCGGCAGCGATGCTTGCTCGGCCTGTTGAGCCTGCAGTGTGAGCACCAGTCGGTCCGCTCCAATTGCGAAGCCTATGCCCGGAGCCTTGGGACCACCCAGCATCTCGGACAGGCCGTCGTAGCGGCCTCCGCCGAGCAGCGCGTTCTGTGCACCCAGGCCACCGTGAGTAAATTCAAATGTGGTGCGGGTGTAGTAGTCCAGGCCGCGCACCAGGCGGTGATTGCGCTGGTAGGGCACGCCGCAGATGTCGAGCGCGGCGCAGACTGCGGCGAAGTGTGCCTTGGATGCGTCGTCGAGCGAGTCCGCGATGCGCGGCAGGGTCTCGATGACGGGTTGATCCTCAGGCACTTTGCAATCCAGCACTCGCAGAGGATTGGTCTCCGCCCGCCGCTGGCAGTCGACGCACATGCGGCCAATGACGGGCTGCAATGCCTTGCGTAGTGCTTCAACATACAGAGGCCGATCGCTGGCGGAGCCGACCGAGTTGATGTTGAGAGTCCAGCCGGTGATGGCCAGTTCATCGAGAAGGCTGGTAAGCATTTCCAGCATTTCGGCGTCGCGCAGAGGCGACTCCGACCCCGCGCTCTGTGGGCCCATGACCTCCGCCCCAATTTGGAAGAACTGGCGATAGCGACCCTTTTGCGGACGCTCGCGGCGGAACTGCGGCCCAATGTAGTAGAGCTTCTGCAACAGGCCGCTCTCGCCCAGCTGGTGCTCGATGTAGGCGCGGACCACGCCGGCGGTGTTCTCCGGCCGCAAGGTGAGGGATTGGGCTTTCTCCGACTGCGCACGGGAGCGATCCTCCCAGGTGTACATCTCCTTGGAGACAATGTCAGTCTCTTCGCCGACGCCGCGGGCGAAGAGCTGCGTGTCTTCGAAGATGGGGGTGCGAATCTCGCCGAAGTTATACCGCGTGAAGATTCGGCGGGCGGTTGACTCCACGTGATTCCAGAGTTCGGTCTCCGGCGGCAACAGGTCGCGCGTGCCGCGTACGGCTCTGATGATTTTCTCTGCCATGAATTTTAGCGAACGGAAGGCGGGATACGGCCCTTGCAGGTATGCGATCTCGATCCGATGTCGTCTCTCATTAGAATAACAACTCTCGTTGCCGCGAATCGCGAGACTAGGGTTTCGCCTGGAGACTACCCCGCACTCTAGACACACATTTTATTGTGTGAAGGGATACACAGTGGCGGAGGAGCGCCGTATGGCTCTGAACGGCAAACTGATCAAAGAAGGCGGCAACTTGGACGGGCACAAATCGAAGATCGCTTAGCCCCAGTTCTTCTGTTCGTCGAGATAGATTGCGACATAATCGAGATAATTTTTGGCGTATTGGAGGATCAACTTGCGGTCATCGTCGGAAAGCTCGCGGCGCACTTTGCCGGGGACACCAGCGACCAGCGAGCGTGGCGGAATCACGGTGTTCTCCGGGATCACCGCACCGGCCGCGATGATCGAACCTTCGCCGATACGGGCATTGTTGAGAATCGTAGCCCCCATTCCGAGAAGACAGGCATCCTCGACAATGCAGCCGTGGACGGTGGCGTTATGCCCAATAGTCACCCAGTCACCAACGATTACCGGGTACTTGTAACGCATGCCGTGGAGTACGGCGCAATCCTGCACATTGGAGTTGGCCCCAATGCGAATGGAATGGACGTCGCCGCGGACCACTGCATTCATCCAGATGCTGGCATGCTCGCCAAGCGTAACATCACCCAGAACCTGTGCCGATGCATCGACATAGCAGCTGGCGGGGATAATGGGCGTGTGCCCTTGGTAGGAGCGGATCATGGTAGAAATCCTCTAAGGCGTCTATTTCCAGTGTAACGAACGCGACGTAAATAGCACCACTTCCCGAGGGTCAAAGGCAAGTGACAGGTCAAGGCCGAATGGGAGCCCACTGTGCCGTTAACACGAAAGTAATCGTACTTTCTCGATTCATCTTGACGTCCAGTGCCAATAGTCACGTATTCTTAGACAAGCCTTTTGGCAGGTTTGGAGGTGTGTTTCTTTGGCAGAGGTTCGAGTACAAGAAGGCGAACCGCTCGAAAATGCGTTGCGCCGCTTCAAGCGGAAGGTGCAGCAGGAAGACATTATTAAAGAAGTCAAACGTCACTCCTTCTACCTGAAGCCGGGCGAGAAAAAGCGCGTGAAAGAAGCGTTGGCACGCAAGCGGAATCGCAAGAAGGCTCGCAAAGAAGCGGACTGATTCTCTAAACCGGGGCTTCCATCCCAGCACAGTTTCTGTTTGGCTGGGATGGCACTTCGGTGTACAACTGGTAACACTATTGTTGTAGGACTACAGTCAATCCCAATTCTGGGCATCGTTTATTCCCTGGCGCATGCCATCCTGAGTTTCTTATCGGCTAGCAAGCCGCTTCAATGCCGCACCCCTTCTTCGCGGTCAGGGCCCATCAATACTCAGCTAATGCAAGTAACGACACCAGGCTGTTCTCCAGAAGGAGTGCGGCGTGGCGCTGCAGCCTCACCTGCGTTTCGAGGCGCGGCCCGGGGGACGCGAGGATGGACTTCGTCGACAAGTTGTTGAAATGCGTAGATTGCGGCAGTGATTTCGTTTTCACGGCCGGGGAACAACTCTTCTTCCACGACAAGCAGTTCAAGAATGATCCCAAACGCTGTAAGCAATGTAAGGCGAAGAGGGCTGCCGGATCGGGTCCGGGAGTGCGAGCGGAAACGCGTACTGTCTGCTCACAATGCGCGATGGAGACGACAGTTCCTTTCAAGCCGACCCAGGGCAGGCCGGTTCTGTGCCGCTCATGTTTCCAGCAGGCCAGGCCATTAGCGCCAAGCGTACAGCCGCCAGCGGCGGCTACAGGCACGGCATAATTCAGGATTCAAGGGTGCGGCGCAGAGGATTAGGGGCGTCGCGAGGCAGTTTTGCGTGTGGCGGACGCCACGGCGGATGCTACCGGCTTTTCGGCGACGGAATTCTGCAGCCGATGTTTCTTGTCTTCTCGAGCTAGCAGCAAGGCCTCAATCTGCAGCAGCAGGTCGTGTGTATTCATCGGCTTTACCAGCATCTCGTCGGCGCGCTCGTCTCCCCAGTCCGAGCCGGCCAGCGGATATGCGGTCAGCATGGCGACAGCGGGCGCGTAGGGCGCTTTCTTGGCGGCGTGCACAACCTCCACTCCGGAGTTGTCGCTCTCCATCTTCATGTCGGTAATGACCATGTGGTATTCGTGGGCGCGGATCTTGGCCTTGGCCTCGCGCGCGGAGGCGGCTGTCTCCACTTCAAAGCCGTGAATCTCGAGGACCGCCTTGAGTGTCAGCAGGATTGCGAGTTCGTCATCCACCAGCAGAATGCGCCGTTTCATCGGGAATCTCCAATTGACTTGTAATGTATCGCGGGAGCTGGCTTTCGAGGTGAAGACTGGGAACTCGCTCGTGAGGGGAACCCGCCGGGCCTGACCTCTGCCCTTGTAGTAGTACATGGCTCACTGCGATGAGTCTATTGATAACTGGACAACGAGGCAGGATACCACGTCAGGAATCTTGTTTCTCCCCGACAAGGTTGAAGTGGCGTGGAGTTTGCTTTCGTCGACAGACCATTGGCCGTTACGTGCGGAAAGTAACGGAGGTTGGCGTAATGTTGCCGCGCTCACTCCAGCCGCCCAGCGTGTCAGGTTACCGTTGGGCGATTCAAAACCAATGCTATACTCGTCAGGCGAAGGGTGAGCCCTTCGCGTCCCGGAGGAGACCCATCGATAAGCGTTCAGCAAAGTCGTTCATTCGCATTAACGATAAGATTCGCGCACGGGAAGTGCGTGTTATTGACGATGCCGGCAACCAGCTCGGCATTCTCCCGCCATTCGAGGCATTGAAGCTGGCCCGCGAACGTGGCCTTGACCTGGTTGAGGTCTCGCCCAGCGCCGTTCCGCCCGTCTGCCGCATTCAGGACTATGGAAAGTTCCTGTATGAGAAGGACAAGAGCGACCGCGCCGCGCGCAAGAAGCAGAAGATCATCACCATCAAGGAAGTGAAGTTCTCCGTCACGGTAGATGAGCACGACTACGTTACCAAGAAGAACAAGGCCCTCGGCTTTCTTTCGGATGGCGACAAGGTGAAGGCCTCGCTGCGCTTCAAGGGCCGACAGATGGCGCACCGCGACCTTGGCTACAAGATCATTAACCGGCTGATTGTGGATATCGGCGATCAGGGTGTGGTGGAGTTCATGCCGCGCATGGAAGGCACGACGCTACACGCAATCATTGCTCCCGGCAAGAAGCCGGATGTGCCTAAGCCAGCCAAGCCGGCCGCCGTCGCCAAGCCAGCGGCCGAAGCCAAGCGAGCGCTTACTCCAGAGGCAGAAGCAGAAGCAGTCCCAGAGCCGACAACGCCCGTTCAGTAGTACTAGAAATTTAAATCCATCCAATCGCCGGATTGGATGGATTATTTTTATGACTAGATGGCCCGCCGACGACGGCCGCCGCCAAGCCCTGCAACCGGTTAACCTGCAGAGGGTTGCTTGGGTGGCGCGCAACCCTGTAGACTGGTTGATGTTGCACGAACGCCCGACTGAAGTAGGACAACCATGCCCAAATTAAAGAGTCACCGGGGCGCTATGAAGCGCTTCAAAAAAACTGGTACCGGCAAAATCAAGCGGGGCCAGACCAAAATGCGCCACATTCTTACGTCGAAGTCGATTAAAAGCAAGCGCAAGCTCGCCAAAGTCGTACTGGTTTCGGACGCCGACTACAAGAAGGTTTCGCGCATGATCCCTTACCTTTGATCGACCTTTAATAGGGTTCGGGCCGCGGTAAAGCGTTCCGCAATGGCCCCCGGCAGCCTCACTTTTACAGGCTCCGAGAGATCAGAGATGCAAGCGAGTGAAGAGGTCTAAAGCGTCCACCCCAAGGTCGACGCCTCCTGCCTCCAGCCGCACATCGAATCACGCAAAGGAGAAACAAATGCCCCGTGTAAAACGGAGTACAAAGCGAAGCGACCGCCGTAAGAAGATTCTCAAACGGGCGAGCGGATATTTTCTCACCAAATCAAAACTTTATCAGGCAGCGCAGGAAGCCGTAGAGCGCGCCATGAAGTTCAGCTACATTGGCCGCAAGCAGAAGAAGCGTCAGTATCGTTCGCTCTGGATCGTGCGCATCAACGCAGCCGCGCAGTTGAATGGCCTGAACTACAGCTTGCTGATCAACGGACTGAAGAAGGCGGGCGTGGAGTTGGACCGCAAGGTTCTGGCGGACATCGCCGTCAACGATGCTGCAGGCTTCACCGCACTGGTCGCCCAGGCCAAGGCTACGTTGAGCACCGCTGCGGCGGCCTAACACCATACTCGTTCCATCCAAGAAGAGGCGCGGCTATGAGCTGCGCCTCTTCTTGTTGCTGGTTCTATCGTGCCGCGCGAAGCAACCCATGTCTCAGAAGCGAGACGCGGGGCACCTAGTTCGTCCCGCAGTCGAATAAGGTGCGGAACCCAGCGCTTGCGACTTACCCGCTCACACGTAAACTAGGTAAGCACTCAAACGCTTTGAGATCGAGCGCCCCTGACCCATGGACCATCTAGTAGACGAGTTTTGCGTAGACAATTTCTCCGAGGACGCGTTGGAACGCTCTTTTGCGCGCCTCGAGGAGATGTTACGAACGGAGTTCGCGCGAATTAAAACCGATGAAGACCGGGAACGATTTCGACTCCGTTGGGTAGGCCGTAAGACTGGTGGGCTGACGCGGCTGAGCGCCCAACTTGCTGGCGGCCGTCCCGAGCTTAAGCGAGTGAGTGGGAAGCTGTTCAACACGCTAAAGCAGCGTTTCCAAGAGCATTACCACCTCTGGGAGCTAAATCCGTTCAGTCCCTATGCGCTGGCGCGTGAGGCCATCGACATTACCCTGCCGGGGACGCGCACACTACTTGGAGCGGAGCATCCGATTATCCGCACGATGAACGAGATCGTCGCGGTATTTCAGAGGATGGGGTACTCGGTCGGCATCGGACCCGAAGTTGAGACGGACTACTACAACTTCGAGTCGCTGAACTTTCCGCCTAACCATCCGGCACGCGACACACAGGACACGCTGGTGGTGGCGAACCAGGAGCGGCGACCGTTGCGCGATCGGCTGCTGATGCGCACGCATACTTCGCCGGTACAGATCCGCACCATGGAACGGCAGCCACCACCAGTGCGCATCGTGATTCCGGGCAAGGTGCACCGCAACGACGCATCGGATGCCACGCACTCGCCCATCTTTCACCAGGTTGAGGGATTGTGCGTCGGCGAAAACGTAACTTTCAGCGATTTAAAAGGCACGCTCGACCATGCCATGAAGGAGTTCTTTGGCGCGGCGGTGAAGACACGCTTTTTCCCATCGTTCTTCCCCTTCACTGAGCCCAGCGCAGACGTGCAGATCAGTTGCATTTTCTGTGGGGGAAAGGGTTGCCGCAAGTGCAAGCACTCGGGGTGGATCGAGTTGCTGGGCTGCGGTATGGTGGATCCTTCAGTGTTCGGGTTTGTGCAGCAGAAGCAGCCCGACTACGATCCCAGGAAGATCAGCGGATTTGCTTTCGGGATGGGTGTGGAACGGATCGCGATGATGAAGTATGGGGTGAGCGATATCGGGCAGTTCTACTCCGGCGACATGCGCTTCTTCAAACAGTTCGGATCCGGGGGCCGGCTGGCATGAAAGTCCTGACCGAGTGGCTGCGTGAATATTTGCCCGGAATTCCGGTGGATGACCATAAGCTTGCGGAGGACCTGACGCTGCGAGGCATTGCCGTCGATGGCGTCTTCGACCTGGGCGCGGGCAAGGGCTCGCTGCTGGAGATGGACATCACCACCAACCGGGTGGACGCGATGAACCACTACGGCATCGCGCGCGAGGCGAGCGCGATTTACGGGTTGGCGCTGCCGCCGCTCGACACATCCGTGCCACGCTCGGCCGCTACGCAGGAGTCTTCCACGCGCTCGCCCTATCCTGTGCGGATTGATGCGCCCGACCTCTGCGGCCGGTTCACTGCACGCGTGCTGCGACAGGTCACCATCAAGCCCTCGACGGGATTGCGGGCCGAGCGATTCGCCGGGCTCGAGCAGAAGCTGATTTCGAACGCAGTGGATGCGACCAACTACGTCTGGATTGCGATGGGGCAGCCCACGCACGTCTTCGATCTCGACAAGTTGGAGGGGGGCATCGTTGTCCGCCGCGCACATAAGGGCGAAAAGCTCCGCACGCTGGACGGCGTGGAACGGACGCTGGATGCGGACGACCTGGTGGTCGCGGACGAAAAGAAGGCACTGGCACTCGCGGGTGTGATGGGCGGGTGGAACTCGATGATCACCGCGGAGACAAAAAACGTGGTTGTGGAAGCGGCATGGTTCGATCCGGCAGGCATTCGCGGCACTTCCCGCCGCCATGGCCTGCACACTGACGCTTCGCATCGTTTTGAAAGAGGTGCAGATTTCAACGCTGCGCCTGTCGCCTCTGCGCTGGTGAGCCGTATGCTGCTTGCCGATGGTGGCGAGACAGACGGCGATTTGGTGGACGTTGTGATTGCCGAAGCCGCAGCACGCACGGCACATCGCGCTCCGATTCGGCTGGAGGTGAGCGAGGTGCGCCGCATCCTTGGAACTACCATTGAAGCCAAAGGCATTACAACCTCGGTGGTCGAAAGTGTGCTGACGGCGCTGGGATGCTTACTGGTTCTTCGCTCCGAGGGCGTGTACGACGTAACCCTGCCCAGCTGGCGACTCGATCTGGAGCGCGAGATTGACCTGATTGAAGAGATTGCGCGCGTCTACGGATACAACCGCTTTGCCAATACCCTGCCGACGTTTGATGGCACAGTGGTGGAATTGCCCTGGGCGCGACAGGAAGAAAAGGTACGCTCTACCCTGCTGGCACTGGGCTGGAACGAGGCTTTGTCCAGCACCTTTGCATCTGCAACCGACGCGGTTACATTTGCACCGCAGCCCGCATCTGCCGTGGCCATGGGCAATCCCCTGAGCGAGGCGGCGGGTATGTTGCGGCCTTCGCTGGTGCCGGGAATGCTGACCATGCTGGGCAGCAACCTGAATCGCAATGTGGAAGACGTTCGCCTATTCGAAATGGGTACAGTCTTCCGCGGAACGACTGACCACGTCGACGAGCGACCTGCGCTGGCCATAGGCGCGAGCGGGCTGACGGCGGCGGAGGGACCGCATCAGCCGCCACGGCCGCTGGATTTCTACGACGTGAAGGGTTCGATCGAAGAGCTGTTCAGCCGTTTCTCCGGGCGGTCAATCTACTTTGACAAATTTAAGCCGGAGTTCCACCTGATGCCGGTCTGGCTGCACCCGGGACGTTCGGCGCGGGTGGTGATGGATCGATCGACGATAGGCTATTTCGGCCAGCTGCATCCGGCCGAAGCGCAAGTACGAAAGCTGAAGCAGACCGTCTTCGTCGGAGAAATTTATCTCGACCGGTTGTATCGTCAGCCTTTGCGCCAGCCGGTGACGCGGGAGCTGTCGCGATTCCAGGCAGTGCGGCGGGATTTCTCGCTGATTTTTCCTAATGCTGTGCGCTGGTCGGAGTTGGAAGACGCGCTGATGGGATTGGGCATCGAAGAGTTGGTCGATCTTGCTCCGAAGGAAATCTTCCGCGACAGGAAGGAGGAAAAAGCGGAGTACTCCCTGCTGCTGGGCACGGTCTTCCAGTCGCCGGAGCGCACGCTGCGGGAAGAGGAAGTACAAAACTACTCCGAGCGGATTCTAAAATCGATGGGGCAATTGGGGGGCCGCCTGCGCAGTTGAGGCGACTGCACAATCCGCGGCTTCGGGAGAGACCTTAGTGGTTTTAAACAGGTCGTGACAAATACGCAGCATCGCGAAACGATCCTGGGGCGAGACGATCCGACGGCACAATCCAATTGTAAAAATGCCGTCAACGAACATGCTATGGCACCTGATTGCGCGAGTTTTCCTCGGGTTTGCGAGGCCTCGTGACGAATATCAGCGATATACTTTGCCAAGGAGCGGGACAAAACAGTGGAGGAAACAGCAATGGCAACGCTTGAAGTAGGAGAGCCCGAATTGCCGATGGCGATGGATGATTTTCAGGCTCTGGAGCAACGCGTTTTGCGCACCGTGCAATTGCTCAAGTCAGAGCGGGAACAGCGCGCGGCGGCGGAAGAACGCGCCCTGGCGGCCGAGCAACGGGCAGAGGAGAGGACCGCAGGGCTCGCCAGCCTTGAAGCCGAGCTTACCAACTTGCGACGCGAGCGCGATGGTGTGCGCACCCGCGTGGAACGGCTTTTGACTCAACTCGATGATCTCGCAGTCTAATTTGAGGAACAGCAGCTAATGACAGCACCTTTGAGCGACGAGCAGCGGCAAACGAGC
>JANXZS010000300.1 GCA_025355385.1 Acidobacteriaceae bacterium
GATGATCAACGACAATTACGGGACTGAGGATTGCAAAGGATACCACGATTATCGGGAGATGCTTGCGCGCGATGATATCGATGCCGTGATGATCGCAGTGCCCGATCATTGGCATGAGATCATCTCAACCGAAGCCGCGCGCCGCAAGAAAGACATCTACGGCGAAAAGCCCTTGGCGCATACGATCGCTGAACAGCAATCCATTGTTCGCGCAGTCCAGCAGAATCACATTATTTGGCAGATGGGCTCATGGCAGCGCTCGGTTCCTACCTTTCATAAAGCCGCTGAGATCGTTCGAAACGGACTGATCGGCACGGTGACTCATGTAGAAGTAGGCCTGCCAGGCGGCAACTCGGATTTCGACGACGTTGGCAAGGCGGCGCTGGCGACGCTGGCGGCCCAGGGAGTAAATGTTGCGAGCCTGGAGCAAGTTGTCGCCGGCACAAAGGCTTGGGATCTGCTGGTCGCCGATCCTCCGGCGGAGTTGGATTACAACACGTGGATCGGCCCATCCAAGATGGAGCGTTACATGAGGGTTCGCTCCCATAAATCGTGGCGCTGGAATTACAACACGGGCGCCGGGGAGCTTTTGGACTGGATCGGCCATCATTGCGACATTGCGCACTGGGGCCTGGATTTCGATAACTCCGGTCCGTCGGAGGTGGAAGGAAGCGGAGACCTGCCGCCAGCCAACGCGGTTTGGAACACCGCACCCAAATACCGGTTCGAATTGAAATATCCCCAGGGCGTCACAATGACCATCGCCGGCGGCGACCCGGACATCAAGAGCGGCGTGAAATGGATTGGTACCGAAGGTTGGGTGTGGGTGGATCGCGACGGATTTGACACCTCCAATCCCGCCTGGAAGCAGGGCAAATACTTGCCAAGAGAGCTGCGCAAGGTGAAGCTTTACACCTCTTCCAATCACCAGCAGAACTTTCTTGACTGCGTAAGAACGCGGCAGTCGACGGTTACGCCTGTGGAAGTGGGGCATCACTCGGCCATTCCCGGACACCTTTGTCTGATCTCCATGCTCACAGGAAGCAGAATCCGATGGGACGCCAAGGAAGAGAAGATTATCGGCGACGCCAAAGCCAGCAAGCTGATGACCCGCGAGTACCGGGCGCCCTGGAAGATGAGCTAAGCTGTTTTGCGGCCAGAGCCTGTTTTCGTTGTTTCCGCCGGTTGACCAGCGGAAGCCGTTTGATCACTTCGCAAATCAACCTTGGTATTCGACCGAGAAGACATGAGTGATTCGACTGAAAGAAAATTGAATATCGGCGGAAGAGGTCAATGGGATTTTACGATTGCTTTTTTGCTTTTGCGCTTTTGGCTCGGCGTGCGGGCCCTGTTTGTCGGCATTGAGAAGTTTGCCGCCTATCGATCTGTGGCAATGCCGCTGATCGATCCCGCGACCGGCCAGCCCGATGCAAGCGGAGTGATGGTCAACGTGAACATCAAGTCTTATGCTCTGGCCAATTACGCGGGTATCCCTACGGCACTCGGCGACAAGTTTGCTCATCAACCGCTGCTGCCGAAATTTGCAATGGTGCCATTCAACTACATGCTTGGACCGGCATTTATTCTCACCGGAATCATGCTCCTGATCGGCTTGGGCACACGTGTCTCGCTGCTCGTCCAAGGTTTGCTTTTTATCGCCCTGACGGTAGGCCTTGTCCTGATCGATCAGTCGGATGGTGTGGCGTGGCTGGGCATTCATGTCGGCTTGGTCGCAGCGGCTTTCCTGCTCGCCGAACACAACAGATTTGTGGTCCTGAAAAAATGGTAGATCCCCTCAATCGTCGTGACTTCATCGCCGCGACGGCCGTGGCCGGGGCCGGCCTGTTGCTAAACGCCTGCAAGTCCGATTCCGCAGAGAAGAATGCGGCGGGGAAGAAATCGTCGCTGAACACGATCAACATTGCCCTTATCGGTTTCGGCGAAGAGGGCAACGTATTGCTGGAATCCATTTTGAATATCGAGGGCGTGAAGCTGGTAGCGCTGTGCGATATCTGGGATTACCACCTGAACGCGGGCGCGCGCTACCTGCAGAAAACCGGCAACGAGGTTCGCACGTACGAGAATTATGAGGACCTGCTGGCCAAGGAGAAAGACCTGCAGGCGGTCGTGATTGCGACGCCGGATTTTTGCCATGCGCCGATGACCAACACATGTCTGAAGGCCGGCCTGCATGTTTATTGCGAAAAGATGATGAGCAACACGATTGACGGAGCGCGCTCCATGGTGCATACCATGCGCGAGACCGGAAAGCTGTTGCAGATTGGTCATCAACGACGCAGCAATCCTCGTTACCTTTTCACCCTGAACCGGCTGCTGCATGAGGCGCAGTTTTGCGGACGCCTGACGGCAGTGCAGGGGCAATGGAACCGGGCGGTCAAGGAAGACTTCGGCTGGCCCAAAAAATACGCGATGCCCGCCGGCACTCTGGCCAAATACGGCTATAAAGACATGCACCAGTACCGCAACTGGCGCTGGTACAAGGGACTCGGCGGCGGGCCGTTGTCTGATCTCGGCTCGCATCAGATCGACATATTCAACTGGTGGCTGGGCACGCCGCCAAAGTCCGTTATGGCTAGCGGCGGCTTGGATTACTACAAAAACCACGATTGGTATGACAACGCGATGGTCATTTACGAGTATCCGCTGACTGATGGCGTGGCGCGCGCGTTCTACCAGGTGCAGACGACCACCACATCAGGCGGCGGCTACTTTGAGACGTTTATGGGTGACGATGGCACCATCAAGATGTCAGAAGATCCATCCCTTTGCGCAATTTATCGCGAGGCTCGTGCCACTGCAGTGTCATGGGACGACCTCAGCCAAAAAGGTTATGTCCGCGCCAAGACGGCTTCCGCAGCGGACGCCGCAAAAGTGGATGTACGAGAAACCGCACAACTGGCGGAATATGAGATCCCCGTATTTTTCAATAAGCCGCCGCACCAGCCGCATTTGGAAAACTTTTTCAACACCATTCGCGGCACGGCAAAATTGAATTGCCCTGGCGATGAGGCTTTCGGCAGCGAATATACTATCCACAAAGCGAACGACGCGGTTGCCGCTCAGACGCGAATCGCCATCACTCCTGAAGAAGTGAAAGCCTGAGAAAATGATCAAAATATTAGTGAAAAATCTTGCCGTTTTGACGGCACTGCTTGTTTCGATCGCAGCGATCGCACAGGACAAAGTCCCATTGAAAACTAAATTGCCACCGCCTCTCTTTGTGGGGACGCCTGTGCCCCTCAATGTGACCAATCTTGAGCGCCCGACGAAAGCGAAGCGCCCAGATTTCCTGGTGCCTGCCGGGACGTTAAACCTCGCCAAAAACAAGAAAGTCACCGCTAGCGACAACAATCCCATTGTTGGAACGTTGGATATGATCAACGATGGCGACAAAGACGGCAACGAAGGCTCGTGGGTCGAGCTTGGGCCTGGCAAGCAATGGGCACAAATCGACCTGGCGAAGAGTTCGAATATCTACGCCGTTCTCCTCTGGCACTTTCATGCGCAGGCACGCGTGTACCGCGATGTTGTCGTGCAGGTCTCCGACGATCCCACATTCCGGGCGGGGGGCACGACCATCTTCAACAGCGACTTTCATAACGAGCTTGGCCTTGGCGCGGGCAAGGATCTGAATTACGTGGAAACGTATCAAGGCAAGCTGATCGACGCCAAGGGTGTGAAGGGGCGTTATGTCCGCTTCTACAGCAACGGGAACACGGCCAACAAATTGAATGACTATATTGAAGCTGAAGTGTGGGGCAAGCCGGCCGTCTGAGTTTGCTCGTTTGACGCAAAGGACACACCATCACAGAAAGCGTTGTAATTCGGTGTATCGATCCTAGGAGCGCCGATACGCTTGTCGATCAGTCCTACGTTGCTCTCGACCATCGGGACGGACCGACCGCGGTAAAAACTTCCGTCCTGCCGACA
>JANXZS010000301.1 GCA_025355385.1 Acidobacteriaceae bacterium
CTTGGCAATCGTCGCCTGCTGCGCTCCCATCCCGACGCAAAGCTTGCAGTTGTCACGTACGTAGGTGTAGTCGTCGTACAAGACGTTCTTGCGCCGCTGATACTTCTCATAGTCGGTGGAGTTGGTGATGATGGGCGGAAATCGCGAGATAGTGAAAACATCTGCGCCATATCGCGTGAACTTAGTGGTGACGTAGGTATTCGCACCATTCACCAGCGTAACCACCGCGATCACGCTGGCCACGCCAATCATCACCCCAAGCAAGGTCAGCACCGTGCGCAGTTTGTTCTGCCACAGCGACTGCAACGCGAGCTTGATGGCCTCTTTGAATTCCATGGAGTCTCAAACGATTGTACGCAGCCGACCGGCCTCCGGTTCAAGATGCTTTTGTAAATTGCTCTCCGGACGGATTGCCGGCGAACTGGAAGGGCTCCGGCTACCTGGGTCGCCCGAGGAACAGGATGTAGCCGTCAGGATCGCTGATTTCGAAGCCGCGCAGACCGTCGTAAGTATCTTCAAGCGGTGTACTGAATACCGCTCCCTGTGTAGCAAATTCTGCGGCAAGCGCATCGGGATCGGACGCATTCACATAGGCGTCCCTCCTCATGTAGCGATGACGCTAGTGGTTCGGCAGTGGCGACACGTCCTTGTCGGATTTAGCAAAGATTTGCGCTCGATCGCGGCCGATGATGGCGACAAATGGATTCTTGTCCGGCTGCTGAAATCTCGTCTCAAAGCCATGCTTATCGCGGTAGAAGGCGATGGTCTGATCTATGGCACTGGCGATGAAGAATCGTGAAATCCCTGGCGTGGTCCGTCGTGTCATAGGCATGGCGCTCTCGCTTCGATTCAACCGCAGGATGCCAGCGCGGCACGACGATAGCCCGTGTTCACAAATGACATTCGCCAGTGCGAGTCATTACTTTCAGAAGACGACTGTTTCGCCCAGTCCAGCGTACAAACTATGGTCGCCCCACCTCTGCTGAACGCGCAGAAATGCCAGTTCGCCCGAGCAATGGCCGATCGCCATCGTCTTCACGTGATACTTCTGTGCCAGCGCGTCGAGAGTCTTCTCGACCTGCTCGGGAGAATCCTGCAGCAGATGCAACCCGCCCACAAGCATCGCCACCGGTTTCGTGGCATCGTTCTCAGTTGCCGCTGCCATGATTCTCTCGATCCCGGCGTGAGAACACCCCACGATGACAACCGGTCCCGTCGGAGTGTCCAGCACCAGCGAGATCTCGCGGAGCCCTTTAAACGCTACCTTCTCTGACACGAGTGAGACGAGGCGAATGTGCGGGGCTATCGTCATCGCCTCGTTTACCGCAGTGATGTTCGTATCTGTCCACGAGACCCATTCCCTCGGCTCCGGCGCCGCACCCCCGCGGAAGTAACGCATCTTCGCAGGCAGCTCCGGCCTTGCATCCGTACTCAGGAACGCTGCGGGCAGAACGACTCCAGTGAAATATGGGTCGTCAGGAACATAGAGCTTGACCTTGGGATTCTTCGCAAGAACATAGCGGAGTCCTGCGGTGTGGTCTCCATGCGCATGGGTGATGATGACCATGTCCAGATGCGTAAGATCTACATGCATCTTCTCGACATTTTTGCGGAACACTTCAATGTTGTCGCCGGTATCAAAGAGAATGCGCTTGCCCTCGAACTCGATCAGCGCCGAATAGCCCCAATCCTGCTCCAACTCCGGCCGGTCGCCGAAAGCATCGTTAAGAAAGGTCACACGGTTTTGCGCCGCGGCCGTCTGCAGACACATCAGTCCCAGGACGCAGGACAGGAACCAGAAAGGTAGACGAGGAAAACCAGCCATGAGTCCCAACTCTCGTGAATTCTTAGCTGAGACAGAATGACACAGCCGATCAGCCTTGTGAAGTTGGCCGATATACTTTCTCCAAAAGCCTCAGAGCTTCATAGATCCGAGAGCGAAATGGGGTGGCGATGAGAACGCAATGGCTGCGACTCAACGGTACTGTCGAACGCGATCCCGCCATCGATGCGTGGATGAAGAAGCATCGCGATGAATTGGGCGCCATCGCACAGCAGTGGTTTGAGTTGATGCGACAAAGCGGGACGAAGTCCGCGAACTCCTGCATGACGGCTGTCCAGTTGCATGTATGAGCGATGTGCCCTTCGGCAACGTCAATGTATTCACATCGCACGGAAACGTCGGATTTTTTTCAGGGCGCGGCGCTGCCCGATCCGGCCTGCTTGTTGCAAGATTCCGGCAAGTTCATGCGCCAGGTGAAGCTGCGGCCGGGAACGGCCACAGACGCCGCATCGCTCAGCAAACTCATCGAGACCGCGTACTCGGATATGAAGGCGTGCGTCGAAAATGGCTAGCCTTAGCTGGACTTCACGAGCGTGCGCCTGGTAACGTCTGTGTTATTTTCCAGGACAATTCATGCGATATCGCAATCGAGTGCTCGGACTGCTGTCCCTGCTTCTCGTTATCACCTACCTCGACCGTGTGTGTATCTCGGTCGCGGGGCCGCGCATCCAGGCCGACCTGCACCTTGGCCCGGTCGCCTGGGGATGGGTCACCGGCATATTTGTCCTGGCCTATGCCATTTTCGCCCATGGTCAAATCGCCACGCTCGTGCTACTTTCGCTCACTTACGGCGGTATCTGCTTCCAGCAGCCCATCATGTTCGCCGTCGCCCTCGACATCGACATCGGCGGTGCTACGCCGGAGCGATGGCCGGCTGCGGCAACATGGCCGCGCAGGTCGGAGCATTCCTGGCCTCGCTTTCCTTTGGATACCTGGTCGCCCGCACCGGCAACTACAACCTGCCATTCATCCCGATGGCCATCCTCCTCGCGGTCGGCGTCGGATTCTGGTTCATCGTCGACCCCACCGAGCCACTCACCCCGGCCGCCCTCACCTTCCCCACCTCAGGCTCAGCCTTCCACGAAAGCCTGACTTAGGTCACTAGCACCGGTGCGCCATGTTCGCCCTGAACAAAGTGATGGGCGAACATGGGGTTACCTTTCCGGAGACGCAAATGCCTAAGACGATCTCATCCCCAGAATGGCTTCTCGCCAACATCGCCGGCCGTGAGCGCGCAACCGCCATTCTCGGCGATTTCTCCGAAATGGCCGCCACTTAAGGCCGCGGCTGGTTCGGGACCGCCTACGCCCGCACGCTGTTCGCGCTGACCTGGCGGATTTCGGTGGCGCGGCTGCACCGCCTGTTCCTGCGGCTGCCCCCTACTGACGGCTCTACTATGGGCGTAGAAATACCCGCAACTCGCTCCAAACAATAAGCCATGCTGAATATACGATTGAAGCGTATATTTTGCGCTCCCGAACGATTAGAAGCTCAAGACAGAATTCAAATCGCCATAGGCGTTGAACCTCTCTCAAATCAGCCATCCCGCACCGTCTTAATTGCCATCCAACGTATAACGATGGCGACACGCCCACTACCCGAGGCCGCGGAATCCCGCTATGCTCCCTACATTGAGGAGCTGCACGAGTTTTTTGCCACCAGCGGCGTACCCTTCGGATCGCCCGATGATGCGGTACTCGTCGCCGACCGCCTGCAGGAGAAAGGAAGCTTCTCCGAGGACCTCGGTTCGCTGATCCGCTCCATGGTCCTGCGCGAAGGCGGTGCCATGCCGCATGCTCAACTGCTCGAGATCCTGAGTCTCGCCATCGCCGGTCCGGAGCTGGCCCTTGCGCCCCAACAATACCGCGATCCTCTGCGCCAACTGCTCGCATTTATCAGTGGGGTCATGCGCCGCCCGTGGAACGTGCCATCAACCGAAAACGCGGAGGTCGTTCCCTTCCCGACCGCCGACACCCCGACCGCCAACACCCCGACGCGGACATCCGAGCCGGAAACCTTCGCGCCCAGGGTAGCTATCTTCGAAAAGATGCGCGACGAACAGATGCGCAATCAGCATGCCGAACCTCTCTCGCGAACGGTTGAAATGCCCATCCACGAGCGGTCGGACACGGTCGCGCGGGAGAGCACACGCCCGGTGGCCTCGGCAAGGGGCGCGGCGCCGCGGCGGTTGACACGCCTGCAGCGCAATCTCCTGCTCGGGGCCGGTGGCATCATGGCCCTCGCGGCGATTCTGATATTTCTGATGCGTCCGACCACGCCGGCGGAGGTCTTCCAAGTCGGTCCCGCGCCGACCCAGGTAGCCGCGCCCGCACATATCGCCGTGAACGGGAGAATGTCTCCCCGACTTGCGCAGCCAGAACAACCCGTTGCATCCAGTGCTAATCCGTCCCCCGCATCCAGTCCTGTGGTTAGCGGCCAAATTCAGGACACGGCTCCGGCGAAGCCATCGGCCAACGGGCAATCGGACTACCCCCAGCTCAACCGCCACCCGAAGACCGCAGTTTCGGCCCCGTCTAACTCCTCGTCGGCCCAACCCGCCTCACAGGCGCCCCCGCAGTCCGCGACAGGCGCAATACCTTCACCGAGCTCGCCCACGACAGAGTACCCGTCCTCGGTTGAGCCAAACGTGAGTGAAGCGTCGGCTGCCCCGGTCGTACGCCACCCTTTGTACCGCGATCCGGACTCTAGCATTGCTGGCGATCTGCCAACCGGCCAAAGCTCCGGCCCGTCCAGCCCATCCCGGTCTTTCACGGTATCCTCCGGGGTGATGGCTTCCTATTTGATCTCTCACCCGGACCCGGAATACCCCACGCTCGCCCGATTGGCCCACATTCAGGGCCAGGTGATCATGCAGGCTGTAGTCGCCAAAGACGGTTCAGTTTCCACCGTGCGCGTGCTACGCGGAAATCGCCTGCTGCGCCGAGCCGCCGAGGAGGCCGTCCGCACCTGGCGCTACCGCCCCTACCGTTTTGGGGGAAGAGCGATCGACGTAGCCACTATCGTCACCGTCGATTTTCATAACCACAACTAATGGTTGGATACCATTGCGGCCAAGGATCGCCAAGCTCAACATTTGCTACACTTGGCTTGCAGGCGGCTGGATGATCGCTGCCTCCCGGTCCGCAAGGATTCGGGAGGGGGAGGAAAGTCCGGACTCCGCAGGGCAGTGTGCCGGATAACGTCCGGGATTTGTGCTTCAAGGTACAAAGACGGCCAGTGCAACAGAGAATATACCGCCTCCGACGGACGGACGCGTAAGCGTTCGTGCAAGCTGCCGAAGGTAAGGGTGAAAAGGTGCGGTAAGAGCGCACCGGGCAGGCAGTAATGTCGGCCGCATGGTAAACCCCACACGGAGCAAGACCAAATAGGCAGGGATCGAGCCCGCACTCTCCAGCGGGCACGAGCGTATCGGCCCGATGCGCCCAGGCGGAGAGTTCAGGTTCGGCCGTTTACGGTCGGATCAGCCGGAACTTGCGGGTAGGTTGCTGGAGCGGCGTGGTAACGCGTCGCCTAGAGGAATGATCGTCTAAAACAGAATCCGGCTTACGGGCCGCCTGCATGGGACGTGGCCCCGGAACTCCGCAAGGATCTCCGGGGCCACCAACACTTTCCCTCCACTCGCTACGTCTGACGAGTAGCCTCCTCTATATACAGAGACAGCCGTTCGTTGGGAGAGTGTGCGATGCCTGTGAACCGAGCTTCAATTTCGAATTCACAATCGAAGTGGATTGCCGTTGCGCTCGCTTGCCTTATCCTCACGCCCGCACATGCCAAGTCCAACAAGCCAATCCTGCCCGGGTACATCCTCCGCGCAAGCACGGTCACGGTCATGATCGATCCTGCCGCCGGCATCTCCGTCTCCGACCCCAACGCCAACCAGACCGCGCAGCGCGATGTGGAAACCGCGCTGCTGAAATGGGGACGATTCACCACCGTAATCGGCCCGGAAGATGCGGACCTGATCATCGTTCTGCGCAAGGGCCACGGCAAGATTGCCGAAACGACCATCAGCGATCCACGCCAGAATAGCCGCGTCGGCTCTCTCACCCGCACCTACGACGGCATCGCTATTGGCGCGCAACATGGAGTTCCACCGCCCGGTGCGTCGAGTACAAACGGCATGCCCGCTCCGCCCACGCAGGATGGAAGCAGCACCGCTCGTCCCCAGGCCGAGATCGGCAACTCCGACGACTCGTTCCAGGTCTTCGAGGGCAAGAAG
>JANXZS010000002.1 GCA_025355385.1 Acidobacteriaceae bacterium
TGCAGGCGACGAGGTAGCCCAGCTTTATCTGCGCGAAGACGTAAGCAGCGTCGAGACCCCCGACCGTGCGCTCAAGGGTTTCTCTCGGATTCACCTCAACCCCGGCGAGACAAAAACAGTCACCTTCCGCGTCCCGCTCACCCAACTTGCCGTCTGGACCGCCGCAGGCAAATGGGCCAACGAGCCGGGCACCTACACCGCCTGGGCCGGACCCTCCTCCAGCGCCACCCTGACCACAAAGTTCCAACTGCTGCATTTAAAGTGATGTGGGTTTAGGGTAGCTATAAACCCAAAAATGCCTTGGGTGCCCCACGTCTCGTTCTTGAGACGTGGGTTGATGCGATCCCCTCCATTCCATCCGAGGCCCACCCCTTTTCACCCAGCAAAGGTTCCCGAACCTCCTCGCTTCAGGCGGGTGCCCCACGTCTCGTTCTTGAGACGTGGGTTGATGCGATCCCCTCTATTCCATCCGAGGCCCACCGCTTTTCATCCAGCAAAGGTTCCCGAACCTCCTCGCTTCAGCAGAAGTCCGCTTTTGGAATACACTCTCCATAGCAAAACTCGAAAAAGTGACGCGAGTCACCGAACAGTCCCCACCCCGGGCATATCATCGCCGCAGCGTGAGAGGGTTCGCGCGGGGGGGTCGCTGGCAAGCGCATACTGCTTCTTTCGAGGGACGCAAGCGGGCGTAGAAGTCGTGTAAGTAGTTGAAACAGGAATGAACTAAAGAATGAGCGGCTCTTATCTGACGATTCTCCTTCTTCTGGTCTGCGCCGTTGGCTTCGGCGTGGGGCCGCTGGTGCTTGCTTGGATCTGGGCGAAAGCATATTCCCCAGAGAAGCCGGGACCCTACAAAAACGCGACCTACGAGTGCGGGCTGGAGTCCAAAGGAGTTGTCTGGGTCCAGTTCAAAGCCGAATATTACCTTTATGGAATCGTCTTTCTGATCTTTGACGTAGAGGCGATCTTTCTCCTCCCCTTTGCGGTGGCCTTCACCGGCTTGACCGCAGGAGCGTGTGTTGCCATGCTGGTCTTCTTGTTCCTGCTCGTCGAGGGGCTGGTCTGGGCCTCCCGCAAAGGCGTTCTACTCTCCACGTAAAGCGGGGAAGACACTCAATAAACCATCATCGCGCGTCGTGGGAGCCGGGTTTCAAAAGTGATAGATGAGCAACTCAAAATCGAACTGAGCCGCCAGGGAATATTCACCACCACCCTTGAGGAACTCTACAACTGGGGTCGCAAGAACTCCGTGTGGCCGCTCACCTTTGGCCTTGCCTGTTGCGCCATCGAGATGATCGCTACCACCATGGCGCGTTACGATCTGGCGCGCTTCGGAGCCGAAGTCTTTCGCCCCTCTCCCCGCCAGGCGGACCTCATGATCGTCTCCGGGACTGTCACCAAAAAGATGGCTCCTCAGGTGGTGCGCCTATACAACCAGATGCCCGAGCCCAAATACGTCATTGCCATGGGGGCCTGCGCCATCTCCGGCGGCCCCTTCAAGCAAGGCTACAACGTGTTGAAGGGGATTGACCGCTATGTGCCCGTCGATGTCCATATCCCCGGATGCCCTCCCCGCCCGGAGGCGCTAATCCACGCATTCATGACGTTGCAGAAGAAGATCGACGGGCAGCATCTCTCCGGCGCCGATCGCCCCAGGCACCTCAACGAGGCCTTGCCCAGCGAGTTTGTGGTGCCCGAGTACGGCGCTCATGATCTGGAGCCGCGCAGCAACGACCTCGTCTGGCCGCTTCCCATGAGCAAGGCCGTCACCCAGGGATGACCATCGAGCAGGTTCAGTCTGAGATTCAGAGCGCCATTCCGGGTGCGAAGGTGGAGATCATCCTCAACCCCAGTCCCTCGGCGCAGCACTCCCTGCTCCTCGATCATGAACATGTGCTGGCAGTCGCAACGTATCTGCGCGACGTCAGCGAGCTCCGCCTCGATTACTGCTCGAATGTCACCGGCATCGACTGGCTGCCCCGTGAGAAGAGCGAAAAAGTGAAGGTAAAGAATCTGGTTGAGGGGGTTGAACAGGAAGTCGAAGAAGTTCACAAGACCGTCGTTCCAGGCTACCTCGAAGTGGTCTACCACCTCTTTTCCGTTGAGAAGAAGCACGGCCCGGTTATCCTGCGCCTGCGCACCGAAGACCGAGCCGCAAAGGTCCATCTGCCCTCCTTGACGCCCATCTGGCGCGCCGCGGAGTTCCAGGAACGCGAAATCTTCGATCTTTACGGAGTCATCTTTGACGGTCACCCTGACCTGCGCCGCATCCTGATGTGGGAGGGATTCGTGGATCACCCCATGCGCAGGGATTACGTTGAGCCCGACGACTACGAGTACGAGCCAACCCCGCACGACCACGTTCTCCAGCGGTCTCGCGAGGAGTCAGGCCGGCACTAAAGCAGAAGCAGGGTTACTGTAAGGTGAGTCAGAGATCTTTGCAGGCATTTTCATCAAGAAAATGCCTAAATCGCTGACGATGGATACATCACATTATCCCTGCTTCTGCACTGGTCTCCGCGCATCTGGCCTTCTCGCCATAATCTATTAAGAGAAGGACCGGTTAGGGAGAGGGAGCAAATTACTATTACCGCGGTCCCGCACACCGCAGATGAGCAGCATGACAGAGACCACATCAGCAGCGAATGACGAGAGGTCGCGAAAGCTTACCGCCGGGATCAGCGAGGGTCAACTCCTCGAGGTCTCCATGGGCCCGCATCATCCCTCCACCCACGGCGTCTTCCGCATGGACGTGGTGCTCGACGGCGAGCGCGTCGTCAAGTTGAAGCCGGTGGTTGGATACCTGCATCGCAACCACGAAAAGATCGGCGAAAACAACAGCTATCTCGCCTCCATGCCGTACACCGATCGCCTCGATTACCTCTGCTCGCTGACCAATAACTGGGCCTACGCCCTCGCCGTCGAGACACTGGCCGGTATCGACGTGCCCGAGCGCGCGCAGTATCTCCGCGTCATCACGGCGGAGCTGACGCGGCTGCAGAATCACTCCAGCGTCATCGGCTTCCTGGTGCAGGATATGGGAGCCAGCGGCACGCCCCTGATGTACGCCTTCCGCGAACGCGAGAAAATTCTCGACCTCTTCGAGTCACTCACCGGTTCGCGCATGATGTGCAACTACATGCGCTTCGGGGGATGTCGGATCGACCTGCCCGCCGGCTGGCTCGACCGAGCGAAGAAAGTTGTCGCCGGATTTCCGCAATTTCTCGATGAGTACGAAAACCTGCTCGGCACTAATGAAATTCTAATGGCCCGCACCCAGGGCATCGGAGCCCTCTCCCGCGAGTTGGCCATCAATGCGGGCGTTACCGGACCCCTGCTGCGCGCCAGCGGCGTCAACTACGACATTCGTAAAGTCGACAAGTACGGCATCTACGACCGCTTCGACTTCAAGGTCCCCCTCGGCGACAACGGCGACGTCTACGACCGCTATATGATCCGCATCCTTGAGATGCGCGAGTCGATCAAGATACTCGACCAGGCGATGTGCGACATTCCGCCGGGCCCCATCATGGACCCCAAAGCGAAAATCCGCGGCTTCCGCCCCAAGGCAGGAGAGGCATACGGCCGCATCGAGGCTCCCAAAGGCGAACTGGGGTTCTATTTGATCAGCGATGGCTCGGGAAATCCTTATCGTTACCGCGTGCGGCCGCCAAGCTTTGTCAACCTTACGGTGCTCGAAGATATGTGCATCGGCAACTACATCGCGGATACGATAGCCATCCTCGGCAGCATCGACATCGTGCTGGGCGAAGTGGATCGATAAAGAAGTTCAATCTTCGGGGGAAGTTATGCTGGGCGAAGGTATCGTGAGAGGGTTGGCGGAGACGGCGAGAAATTTTCTCGGCAGCTTCGTTAGCAAAGAACGACTGACTACCGTGCAGTTTCCTGAAGAGCGCCTGCCACAGGCGGAGGCAGCGCGGGACTTTCCCTTCCTCGTTTACGACGGAGAGGACTGGCAGGCCGGGATGCGCTGTGTAGCCTGCCAGATCTGCGAAAAGGAGTGCCCGCCCAAGTGCATCTTCATCGAGAAGAGCAAGGATAAGAAGCCCGACGCCCTCGGCAGGGCGCAATTTTACCCTGCCCGCTTTGATATCGACGTCTCGGTTTGCATGAGCTGCCAGATCTGCGTAGAGGTCTGCCCTTTTGAAGCCATCAAGATGGATACCGCGTTTGAGCTAAGCACGGACGACCGCTTCGGCGGCTTGTTGTGGGACCGGCAGAAGTTAGCCCTGTCCGACGCCCACTACCACGCGATTCATCCCACCGACGCCGCCCATACTGATGAATTACTGGCGGCCGAGAAGGCTAAGGCGGAAGCGAGGACCAAAGCGGCAGTTGCCAAAGCAAGCCCCGCGCCCATGCCGCAACCGCCCGCTCCGGCGGCTGCGAACGAGCCATAGCGCGGTCACGGTAGTCAGAGGCACGTTATGCGGGGTAGTATGGGCCTTCACCCCCCTGCAGCATTTCAAAATTGACGAGGAGATGTTTGCGCCCCTCGGAACGACAATTGGCTCTACTTGCAGGATATTGATGGACTGGAACGATGACTGAGACGATCGACCAGATATTTGTGATTTTGAAGCACTGGCTCGTGGGACACGTACCCACTGCGGTCGAACCAATCGTCTCAGAATTGTTGTCCGTCGTCCCGATCATCCTGCTCTTCCCGCTGCTCTTCGCTCTCATCACGGTCATGGAGCGCAAGGGCCTTGGCCGTATCCAGAATCGCTACGGTCCCAACCGCGTCGGACCCTGCGGCATCCTTCAACCCATCGCCGACGGCATCAAAACCCTTACCAAGGAAAATATCGTCCCCCACTCCGCCGACAAGGTCGTTCATCTGCTGGCACCGTTATTGCTGGTCATGGCTACCTTCCTCGGCTATGCCGTCCTGCCCGTGGGTCGCAATATGGTAGCCGCCAATATGGATGCGGGCGTGCTCTTCTTCTTCGCCGTCGGCTCCATGACCGAGCTATCAGTTTTCATGGCGGGATGGTCGAGCCGCAACAAATACTCCCTGCTTGGAGCGATGCGCGCCATTGCCCAGATGATCAGCTACGAGGTGCCGCTGATTCTCTCCTCGGTAACCGTGATCATGGCCGCTGGCACCCTCTCCACCGTATCTATCGTTGAGCAGCAGTCGGGATACACGGGCATCTTTCCCCACTGGTTTGTCTTCACGCCGTGGGGGTTTGCCGGTTTCGTTCTCTTCATGATTGCCGCCACAGCGGAATCGAATCGCTCCCCGTTCGACCTGCCCGAGGGCGAGTCGGAACTGATCGCGGGATACTACACAGAGTATTCCGGCTTCAAATTCGCCCTTTTCTTTCTCGCTGAGTATCTCGGCATGATGTCTATCAGCGGCATGGCCATCACCCTGTTTCTAGGCGGATGGGCGGCGCCCCTCTCCTTCCTGACGTGGATTCCGTCGTACCTCTGGTTCTTCGGAAAGCTCTTTTTCTTCATCGCCGGGTTCATCTGGATCCGGGGCACCCTGCCAAGACTTCGCATGGATCAGTTGATGAATTTTGCGTGGAAGTTCATGCTGCCCATGGCACTCATAAACCTGGTTACGGCCGGCGTCTGGCGCTTCATGCCTACAGGAATTCTTAGATGGCTGGTGTGCAGCGCAATGGTGGTAGCTCCTTACGTATTGCTGGGGCGAGGCTTCATGCTGGGGAAACGGCTGGAGAAGCGCACCTATCGTTTTGCCGATTGAAAGGCGAGCCTGCATCCTGCACGCTCCTAAGCACCCCCGGAATCTACCGGGAAATTTCCGTGATGATGGTCACATCGAAGTGTTGTCCGACTGTGAGAAGTTCACCTTGAAAATCTACCGGCAGCGAAGCACACAGCCCGTCGCGCGTAAAGCCGTACTATTGGAATCCTGGAAAAGATGACACTGCCGTTCACGATCATCGCTGCGCTGACGATTGCCGGAGCGGTGGCAGCGATGAGCCTGCGCAACCTGGTCCACTGCGTCCTTGCCCTCACCCTGGCCTTTGCCGGGCTTGCCGGGATGTATCTCCTGCTCGGCGCGCAGTTCGTCGGATTCGCCCAGATCCTCGTCTATATAGGTGCTATCGCCATCCTCACCGTCTTTGCCATCCTGCTTACACGGGGCACCGAACCAGATGCTTTCCTCGATCTTCCCTCCGCGTGGGTGTCCAATAGCGTAATCGTAGCTGCCGTCTTCGGCGTGCTTGTCTGGGCCGTGCACTCCAGCCCCTTGTCCCGGCGCACCTTGCCGCCCCCTCCCCAGATCACTGTCAGGCAGATTGGCTTCGCCCTGATGGATCGCTTTGTGCTGCCCCTCGAGGTCATCGGCTTGTTGCTGACCGCCGCGCTCATCGGAGCCGTCATCCTTGCGATGCACGAGAAGCAGGCGGCCAAATGACGCTCGCCGGATACCTCATAGTCGCGGCCCTGCTTTTCGCCGTTGGATTGGCTGGTGCGTTGACGCGACGCAATGCGATCCTCGTCCTCATCGGCATTGAACTCATGCTGAATGCCGCAAACCTCAACTTAATCGCCTTCTGGCGTTACGGCCGCAGTCCTGAAGCCTTGACGGGAGTCCTATTCGTCATCTTCTCCATCGGCGTCGCCGCGGCCGAGGCGGCGGTTGGATTGGCCATGATCATTGCTATCTACCGCCACTACAAAACTACTAACCTGGATTACATCGACTCCATGAAGGGATGAGGTGCACAAGCAGCGCTGCGTTGTGAAAGATGCAAGCCCCCCTTTTAAACGGCGATGTAGTTTTAGTTCCAAGTTCGATGAACAGAGTTTTTGAGGCAACATGACCTGGATAGTCAAAAACCTGTGGCTGATTCCCATTCTGCCCGTGCTGGCAGGAGGCTTTGGCGCCGTGGCCCGACAGCGAAACCGCGTCTTCGCCGCTTCGCTCGCCATTGGTTCCATGGTTCTGTCCTTCCTCCTCTCTCTTGTCGCCATGGCGCACGTGTACTCTCTCACCGGTCAGGGAACCGCGGCGCGCGAGGTCTTCAACTTTCGCTGGTTCGAGTTCGGAAACGAGTGGGTCAGCCTGGGATGGGTGCTCGATCCGCTCACTGCCGTCATGCTGGTCATGGTCACCTTCGTCGGTACCCTGATTTTTATCTATAGCCTGGGCTACATGGCCCACGACGAAAACTTCACCCGCTTCTTCTGTTTCCTGTCGTTGTTCGCGGGCGCGATGTTGGGCGTGGTCATCGCCAACAGCCTCTTACTGCTGTTCATGTGCTGGGAACTGGTAGGTCTTACCTCTTACCTGCTCATCGGCTTCTGGTATCAAAAACCGAGCGCCGCCGCCGCGGCCAAAAAGGCTTTCATCACTACCCGCATCGGCGACCTTCCCTTCCTGCTCGGCGTGGTCTGGCTCTACGCCCAGTCCGGCACGCTGCTCTTTTACAATGGCGGCAGCGGAGCCATCGAGCACTCGGCACTTACCGCCTTGGTGGCCCAAACCACCAGCAGCGGCATGGCCGTATCCACTGCCATCGCCCTCTTGATCTTCTGTGGAGCCGTCGGCAAATCCGGCCAGGTCCCCCTGCACGTCTGGCTTCCCGATGCCATGGAAGGCCCCACCCCGGTCAGCGCACTCATCCACGCGGCAACCATGGTCGCTGCAGGCGTATTCCTCGTCGCGCGGGTCTATCCGCTAATGTCTGCCTCGCCATCTCCAGTTGTATCGGGCGTAGTCGCGACCGCCATCACCGCGACCACGGCCTTGAAAGTCGTTGCCTGGATTGGCGCCATTACCGCCGTCTTTGCCGCCAGCATCGCCGTCGCCCAGAACGACATCAAACGCATCCTCGCCTACTCAACCGTCTCGCAACTTGGCTACATGATGTTAGGGCTGGGAGTAGGAGGCGTCGCCGTCGGCATCTTTCATCTCATCACCCACGCCTTCTTCAAATCGCTGCTGTTCATGGGTGCAGGCTCGGTCATCCACGGCTGCCACGAGCAACAGGACATTCGTCGCATGGGCGGCCTGCGCAAGTGGATGCCGGTCACCTTCGCCGCTTATTCCGTCGGCATGCTGGCGCTCTGCGGCTTCCCCTTGTTCTTCTCCGGCTTTTGGAGCAAGGACGAAATTCTCCACTCCGCGCATGGATGGAGCGTGTCCCAGATCCCCTTCTACCTCGGCATCGTCGGAGCGCTGCTGACTGCCTTCTACATGACGCGGCAGATGTTCTATGTATTCTTCGGCGAATCACGCCTCGCGTCGGCATCCCACTCCACCACGCCCCCAAACGCGCCGAACGACACCCCGCATGAGAGCCCATCCGTCATGACCATGCCACTGGTTATCCTCGCAGCGTGCTCCGTCTTGCTCGGCATCATCGGCACGCCAGCGTGGAACGCCTTCCACGCCTTTCTCCAGGGAGAGCGTATCGCCGTGGATTTCGCGCGATTTGGCGAGAATGGGATCCTTCCTGTCATGCTGGCTTCCTCGCTCGTGGTCTTCTTCGGCCTGGCGTTGGGATGGTGGCTCTACGGTCGTAAACCCATATACTCAGCAGATCAGCCCGACGCGCTCGCTGCCCTTCATTCCCAACTCTTCGGCGTCCTCGAAAACAAGTTCTTCGTGGACGAGATCTACCAGGCCACCATAATCCGCTTCAATGGATGGGCCGCCTCGGCCAGCAATTGGCTCGACCGCCGCGTGTGGAGCGGAGGCGTGCAACTGGTCTCGCAGAGCGTCCTCGGCCTCTCCTGGTTCAATCGTTTTGTAGATGCCAACGTAGTCAACGCGGGATTCGACGCAGGCTGCAGTAGCGCAACCCGCGGCGCACGCCTGCTCTCGCACCTCCAGAACGGCCGCGTGCAGAATTACCTGCGCGTTCTCGGAGTAGCACTGGTCGTCTTCGTACTATTCCTGATATGGGGAAGCAAAGGATGACGACGTTCCCCTTGCTTACCCTCCTCACCTTCCTGCCGCTAGTCGGCGCACTGCTAATCCTCGTCACCGGCCAAGCGGCTAGCGCGAGCAGCGACCGCCTTGTCCGCCGCGACCGCCCTGAGCGCAGCCACGCCCACGCCCGCGCTCTAGCTATGGGCTTCAGCCTCGCCGCGCTGCTACTGACCCTCGGCTTATGGCATGCCTTTCGATCCGGATCCGGCGCAATGCAATTTCAGGAACAGCATGCGTGGATACCATCCCTTAACATCCAATACCGCCTCGGCGTCGATGGCCTGGGACTGCTCATGGTCCTGCTCTCCGCGATCGTCGTGCCGATTGCCATCGCGGCTTCATGGCGCGTCAAGGGGAGGGTGCCTCTCTACTTCTCGCTGGTGTTGCTGCTACAGGCCGGACTCTTCGGCACCTTTACCGCCCTCAACTTTTTTCACTGGTTTCTCTTCTGGGAACTCAGCCTGATCCCGGCGTTCTTCCTCATCCGTCTGTGGGGAGGCGCACAACGCGCTTCCGCCGCGACGCAGTTCTTCGTGTACACCATGGTTGGAAGCGTCGCTCTGCTTCTCGCCTTCCTAGGGCTCTTCCTCGCCACAGGAAGCTTCGACTTCATCGATCTCGCGGCGCTTGCCCACAATGGACAACTCCTCCCCGCTATCACTCAAAACCTCGGCTGGCATGGCATGGCCGGCGACCGCGTAGCGCTTATCCTCTTCTTTGCCGCGCTGCTCGGCTTCGCTGTCAAGGTCCCGATGATGCCGTTCCATACCTGGCTTCCCGCCGCCTACGCCGAGGCGCCCACCGGCACCACCATCCTGCTCACCGGTGCCATGTCCAAGATGGGTGTCTATGGATTCCTCCGCATTCTCCTGCCCATCTTCTCGCAACAGATTCTGTGGATGCGCAAGCCGCTCCTCGTCCTTGCCGTCGCCACCATCGTCTTTTCGCCATGGGCCGCCTTCGCGCAAAAGGATCTGAAACGCATCTTCGCCTACTCCTCCGTCAATCACCTCGGCTATTGCCTGCTGGGTATCTTCGCCGTAGCCGGAAGCAGCGGCGACAGCCCCATGCTGCTTACGCAAAGGGCCGCTGCCCTCGACGGGGTAATCCTGCAGATGTTTAACCACGGCCTTACTGCTTCCGTGCTCTTCTGGTTTGTCGCGCTCATTGAGAAGCGCAGCAATGGCTTGCGCGGCATCAATGACTTCGGCGGATTGCGCAAGGTCGCCCCCGTCTTCTGCGGATTGATGGGGATCGCACTCTTCTCATCGCTCGGCCTGCCCGGCCTCAATGGATTCATCGGCGAGTTCCTCATCCTCAAAGGCGTGTTTCCACTCGCGCCCTGGGCCACCGCCATCTCCCTCTTCGGCCTCCTCGTCACCGCAATTGTGCTGTTGACGGTTCTGCAACGAGTCTTTTCGGGGCCACTCAATCCGCGCTGGTCAGGCTTTGCTGACCTCACACTCCGGGAAACGGTTGTGCTTGCGCCAGCGATTGCGCTGATGTTTCTGTTAGGTCTCTATCCGCAGGTGGTGCTGGGCGTCATCAACGGCACTGCTCTGGCAGTAACCGCGCAGCTAAAGTTCTAACCAGCTAGGCTCTGGCAATGCATGAGTTCTAAAACGTATGAGATCTATCAACATATGGATATGCATGAGAACGGATCAAAGACGGCAGTGTTCCTCAACAGGTGCGTTTTAATAAGGCCCCCTGTCGTCGCATTTTAACTATGCTCGCCTGGACCATTTACGTTTCGTTCCTCGCCGCAGCGGTGTTACTGCTGCTGCCGGAGAATAGCGCCCGTCTCGCTCGTATGATCGCGCTGATAGCAGCGACGGCCGGTCTGCTCATCGTCTTAGAGACGCTGGCGACCCACCACTCCGGCGAGCTGATCAGCGTCGCGCACATACCCTGGATACCTTCGCTCGGCATTACCTATCATCTTGCCAGCGATGGCATCAGCATGGTCCTGCTCCTGCTTACCGGAATCGTGGCCGTCGCCGGCATCCTGTTTTCGTGGAACGTGGAGCATCGCACCCGCGAGTTCTTCGCCCTCTACCTCGCGCTCATTGGAGGAGTGTATGGAGTCTTCCTCAGCTTCGATCTCTTCCTCCTCTTCGTGTTTTATGAGATAGCCATCATCCCCAAATACTTCCTCATTGCTATCTGGGGATCCACGCGAAAAGAGTACGGCGCGATGAAGCTCGCCTTGTATTCCTTCGTCGGCAGTGCCATGGTACTCATCGGCATCGTTGCGGCCTATGTGGTCGCTGGCTCCCGCACTACCAGTCTTGAGGAACTCGCGCGCTTTCCATTCCCCGTCCACTTTCAGATGTGGGCCTTTCCCCTCGTGTTTGTAGGTTTCGCAATACTCGCCGGCCTCTGGCCTTTCCACACCTGGGCCCCCACCGGCCATGTCGCAGCACCGACGGGCGCCTCCATGCTGCTCGCCGGGGTAGTGATGAAGCTAGGCGCCTATGGCTGCTTACGCGTGGCCATGATGCTCTTTCCCCTCGGCATGGATCCTTGGGGATTTCACATCCTGTTCCTCAATTCGTGGCGCGATGTCTTCGCCTTGCTCGCCGTAATTGGCATCGTCTACGGAGCCATGGTTGCCCTCGTGCAGGAGGACTTCAAGTTCGTCATCGGCTACTCCAGTGTTAGCCACATGGGCTTTGTACTACTCGGTCTCATGACCCTCAATCGCATCGGACTCGATGGTGCCATCCTGCAGATGTTCTCCCATGGCGTAATCGGTGGTCTGCTCTTCGCTGTCGTAGGACGCATGGTCTATGACCGTACCCACACTCGCGATCTGGCTGCGCTTGAGAAACTGCACCTCAGCAAAGTCATTCCCTTTGCCGCCGTAACCTTCGTCATTGCCAGCATGGCGTCCATCGGACTCCCTGGCTTCAGCGGATTCGTCGCCGAACTGCAAATACTCATTGGTGCGTGGCGCGCATTCCCCACGGCTGCACTCCTCGCCGGCATCGGCCTTGCCGTCGGATTTGCGTATACCTGGCGCGTCATGCAGAAAGCCTTCTTCGGCTCGAGTGCCCTGGCTGGGGATAGTGCCCTTGCTGGCGATAGTGTCCTTGCTGCTCCAGCAGTGCACACCCCGCCTCCGCCCATCACCCTACCCGAACGCGTCGGCGCCATTCTCCTGTTGGGTGCCAGCCTGGCCGTCGGCCTCTACCCGCAAATGCTCCTCAACCTCATCATCCCCGCGCTCAATTCGCCGTTGTTTGAAGGCTTGCGGAAAGCGAGCTGGCAATGACGGGAACCAGTTATAGAGAGCTGCTGCTCCTTGCCTTGCCGCAAACCGTGGTCGTCCTTGCCGGACTCATAGCTCTCGCGCTCGACCTGTCCCTGTTCCGAAATTCAACCAACCGCGTGCGCTTCTCAGCGGGAGCAGCGATAGCGTGTGCAGGTTCCCTGGCTGCGGGCTGCTGCATTCTCCTGTCGCAAACCCACGGTGCTATCCAGACTTTCCAAAATGGAATGTTGCTGTCGAATCCACTCACCCACCTCATACAGATCGCACTGCTGCTGCTGGCTGTTCTTACTATCCTGCTTTCCATCGATTCCACTTTCACCGACCACATCGGCGAATACATTCTGCTCATTCTTCTGGCAACTGCAGGCATGATGTTTCTCGTCAGCACTGAGGACTTGCTGCTGATATTCGTCTCTCTCGAACTGCTGAGTCTGTGCCTGTATGTCCTCACCGGCTTCAATAAACACAGCGTCCATTCGGCGGAAGCAGCCCTCAAGTACTTCCTTTTCGGCGGCATGTCGGCTGCCTTCCTGCTATTCGGCTTCAGCTACTTATACGGGCTCTCCGGCTCTACGAATCTGGTACGCATAGCTGCCGCCACTGAGGGGTCTGTGATGGATCCGCTGTTGATGGTTGCCATCGTCATGACCGTGACTGGCTTTGGATTCAAAGTAGCTGCGGTGCCGTTTCATCTCTGGTCGCCCGACGCCTATGAAGGAGCTCCTGCTCCTGCGGCCGCGTTCATCGCTTCCGCATCCAAAGTTGCCAGCTTCTTTATCTTCGCGCAGGTCATGGTCCTTGGCTTCGCTGGTACCGCCGGAAATGCGGGGTGGAATGTTCGAGCACCAGGATGGGCACCGTTGGTGGCAGTCGTGGCTGCCCTCTCGCTGGTGCTGGGAAACGTTGCAGCGCTGGCGCAGAAAAGCGTCAAACGGCTGCTGGCGTATTCGGCCATCGCTCACGCCGGTTACATGCTTCTCGCCATCGTCTCGCATACTCAGCAGAGTATCGCCGCACTGCTCTACTATGTCCTCACTTATGCGTTGACAACCATCGGTGCCTTCGGAGTGGTTGCGGTAGTCGAGCATCAAACCGGCGGAGATAAACTCTCTGACTTCGCCGGACTCAGCCGGCGTGCGCCTCTGCCGTCCATGTGCATGTTAGTGTTCCTGCTGTCTCTCGCTGGGATTCCACCACTGGCCGGCTTCTTCGGTAAGTTCTATCTCTTCAGCGCGGCCTTGGCTGGTACGACAGCATCCCTCTCGCTGCTTTGGCTGGTTATCCTCGCGGTCGCCATGAGCGCCGTCTCGCTCTATTACTATCTCCAGGTGTTGAAGCGGATTTACGTGGAGCAGCCTCCCGCCGATGCCGCTCCCATCCAGATCTCTATTCTCAGCCAGATCGTCCTGTGCCTCATTGCAGCCATCATCATACTTCTTGGTTGTGCGCCAAATTTGCTGCTGCGACTGATCCAGAATGCGCTCAACGCTATCATCGCGTAAGTGGCGCAGGCACGAAGACTGGAACGGAATGCAGTATCAATGCTTGCGCAAAGGCTCCCGCGCCACAATGCCGGAGCCCTCTCGTATCGTCATGAATTGATCCCCATCTATATTTGCCAGCCTATCGACGGCGCCGCTCGGCCAGTGAACCTCTACTACGTCCGCCTTGGTAGCTTGTCCCAAACCAAAGGTCAGAAGTAGTTCGCTGGAGGAGAGATAGCTCGACCCGCTCCGCATCATCGACTTCTGTGCCATCTTCCCCGATTGAACGAATACCACCGCGCCAATGCCGTCACGATTAGACTTCGTCCCCACCAGCTTGATGCGCAGCCCATGGTTGCCCGCACCCGTGTTGCGGAAAAGAATCGCGGGGCCTCCATTGGTAGTTACCGCGAGGTCGAGGCTGCCGTCATTGTTAATATCCCCGTAAGCCGCCCCACGGCCAACACGAGCGGCTGCAAACGAACTACCCATCTCACTGGCCACGTTGCGAAATTCGCCATTGCCGGTATTGTGAAACAGGTGCGCCGGCTCCGCGTAGTGTACTGTCTTCTGGATTCGCTCAATATCCGGATCAATGTGTCCGTTGGCTACATAAACGTCCGGCCAGCCATCAAGATCGTAATCAAAAAAGAAGCAGGCAAAGCCGAGAGTCAGCAACGAACTTGGTCCCAACTGCGACTGCGCCGCCACATCGACGAACAGGCCGTTTTGCTCGTTATGATAGAGCGCCATCATCTGGTTAGAAAAATTCGAAATCAAGATGCTAGGATAGCCGGAGTGGTCGTAGTCCACCGCATCGATTCCCATTCCTGCGCGAACCACACCGTCTTCGCTGTATGCAATCCCTGCCGAAACTGCCTTCTCCGTAAAGGTTCCGTTGCGATTGTTCAGGTAAAGCTTGTTCGGCTGGGTATCATTGCTGATAGCAAGATCCGGCCAGCCATCTTGGTTAGCATCCAGAACTGCAATCCCCATGCTCTTGGAGGAGTTATCGCCCAACCCCGCTCGCTGAGTCGCATCTTCAAAGGTACCGTCTCCACGATTATGCCATAGCCGTACGGATACCCCGTGATACGACTCCGGTGTGCAGTAGGACTTGGTCTTGCCGTCAAGCGTGCAATAGAGATCTGCCTGCTGAGACCACTGCACATAGTTAGCTACTACTAAGTCCAGATAGCCGTCGCGATCGTAATCCACCCACGCAGCAGTCGTGCTGAATTCAGTAGGACCCCAAAGTCCCGCCTTCTTCGTGACATCAGTAAACGTGCCGTTTCCATTGTTATGGAATAGGTGGCTCTGTCCCATCGAAGTCATAAACAAATCATCGAAACCGTCATTGTCAAAGTCCCCAACTGCGACGCCCATGCCAAAGGTGTCGATAGCCAGCCCTGCCTTCCGTGTAACATCCGTAAATGTACCATCGTGGTTGTTATGGTAGAGTGCCGGCGTTGTTCCGTGTCCCCTTTGAGCAGAGAAGCTGGTCCCGTTGACAAAGAACAGGTCCTGCCAGCCGTCATTGTCATAGTCGATGAACGCAACCCCGGGCCCCATCGTCTCGGGAAGATATTTCTTCCCCGTCGCGCCATTGTTATGTTTGAAGTGGATGCCAGCGGTCCGGGTAATATCTTCAAAGCGCACTTTACCGGATGTAGCGCTCGTCGGTTGCACCGCTGACTGAGCAAGGACGCGCTGACCGGCGAAGTAAGTCCAACTCAGCACCAGCAACAAGGCGAAGCGCACCCATTTCACTGAACCTCGGTTCAATTCCCACCCCTGTGTGCGATTGCAACCTCAGTTATTCCCGCGTGTCGACTGCCAGTACTTGGATGTGCGCGTCTATTCGTGTGCGCCCCCGCAACGGAGCCTAAGGGAAGGGCGACAGAGTCATGCTCATGAACAGGCTGGCGTTCCAGGTTATCCTCTGGGTGCGTTTCGCGATAAGCGCCAGTCAGCGTTTGCGATACTTCATCCGCTTTAAAGCGCATATAACGTTTCTGAAAGTCGGCAGAGCGAGCAGAATCACCCATACCCGTATAGCAGAGCATCAGGTTGTAGTTCGCTTCCAGGTCTTCGGGATCGACCTCCAGCGCCTTATCGAACTGATCGCGTGCAGCAGAATAGTTATGCTTCAGAAACAACACACGGCCTAGATCGTCCCGCACAACGCGATCTTTAGGATATTGCTCAACTACGGCCCGCAGATGCGAGATAGAACCGTCGTAGTCGCCTGCCTGCCTCAAAACCCGGGAGTAGAAGTACTGTGCCCGGGCTAATGTGGGAGCTAACTTCAATGCCTTCTCCAGCACTTTCCGCGCGCCCGCGATGTTCCCCTCCTGCAACCGCACCCGTCCAATGTTCACCCAGCCATCAGCGTTCTGGCTGTCGATCTCCGTAACCTTCTGGAATGCGCCTTCCGCACCCCGCAGGTCCCCTTGCAACAGCAAGCCGATACCATAGTCATTCCAACGCTGCCAATCCTCCGGCAGCAGAGAAGTCCGTGGCTGAGGGCGAGGCGCGCTTGCCGGTAGGATAGTTAGATCGACATTCGAACTAGCCATCGTGACAATAGGCAGATCGGGGATAGCCTTCACTTCTCCTGAGACATTTCTCAGGTTCCCGGTGAAGCTGATTTCGCGGTCGTCGTAATCCTTGGTTACATCGTTCAAATGCTTGCTGTGAGAGACGCCCGCGTAGGAAAACTGCGTATTGAACCACGTAAACTTGCGGTAGTTCAACTTGGCCTGCAGATGAATGTGGCCCAGCGCATCCTTAGGTATGCGTAGCCGGAAGTGCGCAGTATCCGCCGCTCCCGGCGGAATCAGGTGTACATAAACTACTGCCCGGGTAGCCCACGCATTGCGCTTGTTAATAGGATTGCCATGAGCATCAATCTGCAGCGACTTATAAAAGTGCGCTCCCTTTTCTACTGGACCATGGCCTTCGTCTTCCAGCATCCCACTCCAGAAAATCACGCGCCCGGTGTCATCGGTAGCCTTTAGTTCCAGCCAGCAATCAAACGCGTCAATGGTTCCACCGGGAAAGAAGTGTCCAACCGCGAGAGTGCGCACCACTACATCGACCCGCTCCGTATCTCCAGCACGGACCGAGGCATCTACCCGAGTTAGCGGGGCAGTTATCGGCGCGCTCTCCACAGTGGAAATCTGCGTCGCGGGAATTTGCGCTTCAGCCTCTTCGCCGACTGCAAACGTGGTCTGGATCTGGCGCGTCGCTACCC
>JANXZS010000026.1 GCA_025355385.1 Acidobacteriaceae bacterium
CCATCGCCAAGAAGGGCGCCCGCATTACCAGTCATATTGCGCTGCCGGGCCGCTTCCTGGTCTTCATGCCCACCGTCAACCACGTCGGTGTTTCCCGCAAGATTTCTTCCGACGATGAGCGCCAGCGCCTGAAGCGGATCCTGATCAGCGAAAAGGGAGAGACCACCGGGGGATTCATCGTGCGGACTGCCGCCGAGGGTGCGAGCGAAGAAGATTTGCGCACCGATATCCGTTTCCTCATCAGCCTTTGGGCAGAAATCAAACAGCGTTCCGACACCGCAAAAGCACCGGCGCTTATTTACCACGACCTCAACCTGGTCGAGCGTATTCTGCGCGACCAGGTGTCGGATAATTTCTCTTCGATCTGGGTAGACAGTGAAGTTGAGTACGAGCGCATTGTCCGCTTCCTCAACCGCTTTCAGCCATCGCTGGTGCGCCGCGTCAAGCTCTATACCAAGGAGACCCCGCTCTTCGAGCAATTCGGCATCCAGGACGAAATCAGCAAGGCACTCAAGTCGAAGGTGTGGCTGAAGTCAGGCGGATCGATCGTCATCAATCAAACGGAAGCGCTGGTCGCAATCGACATCAACACCGGCAAATATGTCGGCAAGACGGCGCGTCTCGAGGACACAATCCTCAAGACGAATCTTGATGCTATCCCTGAGATCGTGCGCCAGATTCGCCTGCGCGATCTGGGCGGCATCATCGTTATCGATTTCATCGATATGGATGAGCGCAAGAATCGCCATCGTGTGATGCAGGCTCTGGAAGACGCGTTGAAGGCCGACCGTGCCCCGTCGAAGGTCCTGCAATTCAACGATTTTGGATTGGTGGCGATCACCCGCAAGCGCGTGAAGCAATCGCTTGAGCGTACCTTGAGCGTGCAGTGCACCATCTGCCAGGGGACTGGAATGGTCAAGAGCCCGATCACGGTTTGCAACGAGATCTACGTCGAGATGCACAAGATGCAGAAGAGCTTTGACCATGGAGACGTTCTGCTGCGGGTGCATCCTGAAGTAGTCAAGACTCTCAAGGAGCACAATGCGCGTTGGCTGACTGAGCTGGAAGAAATGATCAGCAAGAATATCATCGTGAAGAGTGATCCGAGCCTGCATCCCGAGCAGTTCGATATCCACTAACGCAATTGTCTTTGATAGTGTGAAAGGCCGGGAATTTTCCCGGCCTTTCACACTATGCGAGGAACAGCAGGTTCCCCGCGCGACAAACCCGCCGAAATCGCGTCTAAGTAAATGGCCACCAGTAACGTCCGGGATCTCGAAGGGTTCGATCCTGCTCCGGACTGTGTGCCCAAGGAAACCTATGCCTTATTCGCACCGTTTGATTTCTACAGTCTGCCGAGCGGCTTTTATCGTAGCCGCTCTCATCTTGGCCAGTGAAGGCTCCCCGCTGACCGCCCAGGTATCGAGCTCGGCCGAGTATCACAGCATGGCAGGTGCCGACGCCGGACCGTCAGCATCGCCCGGGGCGAGCGCTCTCCAGGGGAACCGCCAGCGGCCCGTGCCTGGGTATGGCTATCCTCAGCGCACCCCATGGATGAGCCATTTCGCCGCGGAGTTCGGTGGCGGCTTGACCTTGCCCGCTCAACAGGACCAGCACGATCTTACTTACGGATATGACGTGATTGCTGGCGCCGGTTATAGATTCAACCAACACTTTTCCCTGATGGGGGAATACCAGTTCGACGGCAATAAAATTCCTGCGAAGGTGCTTGCGCAGGTTGGCGAACCCGGCGGCAACGTGCATATTTGGTCGCTGACATTGGACCCAGTATTGAGCTATAGGATCAGTGGTGCCGTGGGTGGCTACATAACCGGTGGGGGCGGATTTTATCGCAAGATAACGTCCTTCACGGAGCCCACGCTGATCACCAGTTACTACTGCGATTACTTCAATTGCTATCCGTACGACTACACCGGCAACGTGGTGGTAAGCCGGTTCTCGAGCAACCAGGGAGGGATGAACATTGGCGGGGGATTAATTTTTGGTAACTGGAGTGGTGGCAAATTCTTTACCGAAGCGCGCTATAACTGGATCGACACGCCGGGACGCGCAACCAGAATAGTCCCAGTGACGGTGGGGTTCCGCTGGTAGGCGAGACTTGTCACGATCTGTTATGATCGCACGTCTAAGAAGCGGGACCTGGTACACCCGCTTCGTCGTATACCCGCTACAGCAGTCCGAGTTGTTTGACGCGCAATAGCCCTCCGCCCAGCACTGCCAGCGGGGTAAAGGCGGTGAGAGCGAGCTGATAGCTTACAGGTTGTCTGCCCTTCATCTGCAACGCCGACAAGGCACTGAGCAGAAGCACGACCACGGCAAGTGCGAGGGTATGGACGAGGGGGTTTTCGCGAGCTACCCATGCCGTGACGTAACCCCCGGCGGCCGCGAACAGCGCGCTGTATACCAGGTTGAGCAGCAAATGGAATTGTCTCGGTTGCGAGTTGCTATCGGCCATCTCGGGCGCTATGCGCTTCAGCACAATGGTGGTGACTGATACCAAAGTGGCGATGACAAGAAAGCCGCTTCCGATGGCAAGAAACGATAGAAAAATCCTCAATCCTTCGCCTGCATGGCTGCTTCTACTTCCTCCGCAGTGTGCGCCAGTTTTGCGGTCAGATCGATCAGCCCGCCGTTTTCATCCACGCGATAAATGTCCTCGATACGCACGCCGATCTTTTCTTCCGGAATGTAGATACCCGGCTCGATGGTGAAGACGGCGCCCGGCGGGATGGGCTTCGCGTAGACCATGGGGTCGTGCACGTTGATTCCGACAGAGTGGCCTAAACCGTGAATCCAGTACTTGCCTAGTGACTCGCCGTGCAGCCCCTTGCCGTGGGTGTTGATGTAATTCCATGCCACGGTATCGAGCGAGTCAGGGTCACGATGCTCGCGGTCGTTGATCTTCGAGTTGCCGGCGACGAAGGCGGCCATCGCCGCTCGCTGCGCTCCCAGCACAACATCGTAAATCTCACGCTGACGAGCGTTGAAGTGACCGCTCACGGGGAGCGTGCGCGTGATGTCCGAGGCGTACATGGAATACTCGCCCGCCGCATCCACCACCACTACATCTCCTGCCTGCATGGTCTGGCTGTTGTCGGAGTAGTGCAAAACGGTGGACTGAAATCCCGAGCCAACAATGGGTGCATAGGAGGGCCGTTCGCAGCCCTGCGCCATCAGGTTTTCGATGATGATTCCGGCGACCGTGCGCTCGCTTGCTCCGGGACGAACGGCCCTCATCATTGCGCGCTGCGCCACTATGGATGCATCAGTTGCCTTGGTGAGCAGAGCGATCTCTCTCGCGTCTTTGATAATGCGCAAGGCTGTCGTGAGGTCTCGAACATCATGCGAATCAGCGACATTGTCGGAGCCGAGCGTCGCGGCAGTCCAGGTCAGCATCGCCTTTGTTGCAGCTTCATCGTGCTGGCTCCAGACAGGACCGACATGGCGGGTGCTTCGCGCCAGCGTGTTCAGCACCAAGGGCAGATCTGTCATGGGCAGTACTTCGTCAATGCCAGTACTGGTGGTCACGCCGGGCGCATTCGCGTCGAGCTTGACTCCGGTGTAGAGCTCGAGACGCAGATTGCGCGTCGGCAGAAAAAGTATCTCGCGATATTTTGAGGCGGGGTGATCGCTGGTCGCGATTACTTCGCTTTCGATAAGGAGCGCGGCACCGGGTTCGTTCCAACCGGTCAGGTAGTAAAAGTCCTCGTCTTGCCGGTATGGCATGAAGTCGAGCGCCGGCTCCTGCGCGGCGAACAGGATGGCCACGCCGCCGTCGAGATGACTGGCCAGCGCCGCGCGTCGCGCGTGATAGTCCGCAATGGGTTGTTTGTCCAGGGCAGACGCGATCGAAACGCCAAGTAGGAAAAGCAGGAGAGGGAGAAGAGGTCGCTTCATCTTGAGAAGAGTGTAGAGCAACCCACGTCTCAGAAGCGAGACGCGGGGCACCCTATCTGAACAGTTGCCAGAAAGTCTGGTTTTCTAAACACCCACGGGGAAGGGCTTGGGCGAGGACTCGTCCATATTTGCGCCTCGACGGAAGCGCTCGAAGCGGCCCTGGAATAGCGACAGCAGCCCGGTGTACCAATAGCCAACCACGAACAGCAGCAGGAAGGGCACGGTGAAGTAGTTCTCGTTGGTGACGGCGTACCAGATCGTCAGCGCGAAGTAGCATCCGATGACCAGCTCAATCCAGGGAATGATGCCGAGGCGCTTGCGATACTTGGCGGCCTGCGACCTCTCCCCCTTCTGCAGCACGCGATATTTTGGCGTGCGTTTGAAGGCGCTTTTGATACCGAAGAGCGCTTCCATCACGGCAATTGTGTTGGTGACAGTGAGCCCGATACCGAGCGCCATCAGGAAGGGTAGAAACAGCAACGTTTTATACCACTTGCCGGGGAAGAGTTCCTTTTGTGAGACGAGATAGAAAGAGGAGATGGAAAAGGTCGACGCCAGAAAGAGGGGCACATCGATGAGCAGCATCTGGAACCAGCCCTGGTAAAAGCGGATCACCATTGCCGGCATCAG
>JANXZS010000056.1 GCA_025355385.1 Acidobacteriaceae bacterium
ATGGAACCAACTCGGTTTCAATCCACGCGCCCCGCGAGGGGCGCGACTGCAGCATAGCCGGCATAGATACGCGAGGTGAGGTTTCAATCCACGCGCCCCGCGAGGGGCGCGACGTTATCGAACACGTACCGGTGTGCGTAGGCGTAGTGTTTCAATCCACGCGCCCCGCGAGGGGCGCGACTGTACTGCGATTAGTTTACCGCCGTGTAACATGGTTTCAATCCACGCGCCCCGCGAGGGGCGCGACTGTCGTCACCATAACATGTTTTCTAACAATGAGTTGAGCGTAGTAATTCGCGAAACGCGCCCGCAAACCAAATTGAGAAAGAGGTGCCAGCCGGGAAAAGAAGCTAACGTATTGCTAAATAAGGGTTTCTACGATGCGCGAACCCTCGGTGAAATTAGCGACCGCTTGAGGTTCGCGGAGTCCCGAACCTAAACGATGAGCGGACCTTCCGGGTCGTAGGCTGGCTTGGTTCCAACATGTTCCACCCGACGATGCCAGTTTGCGCCAAGAAAATAAAACCGTAAACTGTCTTCGTCGGTTTGGATTTCGGAGATGAGCTTGGCTCGGAACGCTACCCATTGCGCCTGATTTACCATACACTCGAAGACTGAAAACTGCACCCGCTGACCAACGTTTTGACACAACTTAGCGACGTGGCGCAGCCGGCGACGACCACCCACCGTCTCTGTTTTGACATCGTACGCGACAAGAACCATCATGACGCATTACCGCCAAAAATAAGCAGGGTAGCCATCCAGATCGCCTCGAATATACCGGGCGAATAAGAGGGCCTGTACGTGTGGTAGCAATCCGAGTTCAATATTTTCACCGAGGAATGGGTGTTGAATTTGTTCTTGTTTCCGCTTTTGCCAAGCAATGAGCACTTCCTTTCGTGCTGCATCTTCCAAAAGTACCGCCCCGCTCTCGCTCTTACGGAAGTCGCCAGCTTGCACTTGACGCCGATTGATGAGCGTGAGCGTCAGCCGGTCCGCCAGAACAGGGCGCAATTCTTCCATGAGGTCCAGTGCCAAGCCGGGGCGTCCCGGGCGGTCACGGTGCAAAAAACCGACTGCCGGGTCGAGTCCCACAACTTCCAGAGCGCTTTGGATATCGTGAACCAATAGGGTGTACAAAAACGACAGCAAGGTGTTCACATTATCGAGAGGCGGACGGCGGCTCCGTTCGTGGAAGAAGAAATTATCCTTCGAGACGCTAATGAGATGATCGAAAACGCCAAAGTATATGCCCGCGGCCTGTCCTTCGAACCCGCGTATCTCGTCCGCGGTCGCTGCCTTATCAACGGCCACAAGAATGCCCGCCAGACGAGCGGCTCCCGCATCGAGTGCTTCCGCCGCCCTCTGATCCACATGTTCCCGCGCGCCCCGCAGTACCACTGTCCTGCAATTCGCGATCTTAGCCAGCACGGCTGCTCGTGCAATCGAGGCCGTAGATTCTTCGCAGTCCGCTTTGCGGTATTGTTCCCTACGTAAGAGCACGTTGCCATTCACTGGGCCTTGCACTCGCGCAAGGAATCGGCCGTGTTCTGTCAGGAACGAGAGTGCTACGTTATTCTCGGCGCACATCCCCATGAGTGGCGGGCTGCACGAAACCTGCCCGAAGCAGACGATGCCGGAAAGTGTGTGAATTGGGACACGCAAAAGATTTTCGTGTTCGTGGCGCACCACAACCGTCTCTCCTTCACGGGCCAGGTACGCCCCCTGCGTAGTGACGTAGAGCGTATTGAGTAACTTTTTCACTTGGCGTTTTCCGCAAGTGCCGATGCCAGAGAATTCGCGAGGTACCGCTGCACACTCTTCTCAGCGGTGCTCTTGGGCAAGCAAATGGAGTAGAGAGAGCAGCGGTCGCATTTTGTCTGATACGGGACGCGTGGAGTTTTTCCAGCGGCGTGCAGTTCATGCAATTTGCACGCCCAACGCTCGGTTTCATCGCGCAATTCTGTTCCAAACTCCACGCTGCTGCGCCGCCTGGGTTGCCCGTAAAACATCGCCCCGGAAGCTACCGAGACTTCCAACATCTCTTCCAGGCACAACGCTTGAGCGCACAACTGGACTTCGTCGCAATGATCCGGTTTTGGGCGGCCCCGCTTGTATTCGATTGGAAATGGCCGCATTGCGCCAACTCCCGCTGGGTGAAACTCTATGACATCAGCCCGGCCAACCAACCCAAGGCGTAACGACCGGATGCGCATTCCCCTGCAAATCCGGATACCGTCCCGCCACTCATCCGGATCGTGGTCCGCTCGTTGGTGCAAGGTGCGCCCCTCCGCCGTGAGGTGGTTTTCTTCCCACTGTTGTTCGATGTGGATCAGTGCCCACTGCCGCTCGCAGAACGCCAGGTGCTGGAGTCCTGAAAGCGGCAGAAGTTCTGATTCGTTGTACATAGATCCCTTGACCTAATTCTGAATCGTTCAGCAATTCCGATTGTTAGAATCCGTCAATCTCTTCGCATCCCAGTTTCTCAAGGCGATCCAAAACATAGGTGCCGTCGGGATTGGCTTTGAGAGACCGATGAACTTTCGCGGAAGAGTATTGACCAGCTTTTGAACTATGCCGCCACCAGAAGACTTTGAGCACTTCCATGCTGCCATCAGGGCGGGCCGAGGAGGCATCGTTTTCAAACAATTTCGGAAGTATCTTCTTGATAGCATCCGCGTCTTCATCCGTGAACACCGTGCGCTCGGCCAATTGAGGATTCATGCTGCCATAGAACACATAAACGCCTTCATCGACGCGGTGTTTCATTCCCATCGTGTCGGATCCGCGTTTGCTGCCGTCGCCCTCGTTGCTAACGCTCTTGGTTATTTGCGTGCTGGTAACCTCGACTGGTTGAACGCTAAATGCCGCATGGATGGACACTGGACCTCGGATGGGAATAGACAAGCTCTTGTTGTCGCTTTCTTCATCGTCACTTTTTACTTTCTTCTTTGGCAAGGCAAAGAGCTGCCCAAATGCCCGCACATCAAGCCATGTCGCACAAGCCGATGTCGCAGTTTCCGAAGAGCCAAACTTCTTTCCCAGTGCCTTGTCGGCGCGCTCGCGAAGGCTTTTCGCACCATCGTTGCTGCGGTCTTCGGATTGCACAAAAATTGGCTTTCCGCTTTCCATCAGCCGATCACGGATCTTCCGTTTTAGACAAACGTCGCTGATTTCGCCCAGACCGTTATAGTCTGTACGCGGGCGGTTCCCATTCAAGGGGTCACCGTTGGGGTTGGCGTGCCTCACGCGAAGCATCACTGCGAAATCGATCTTATTTTGCAAAGATTCAGTCATAAATTCTCCTTAAAACACGCGATTCTATGCTTCCGTAGACGCTTTCCCAGCAAGTTCTGGTTTTTGCAACAAAGCTGATCGCTGGCAGTGAAATCCGAGCAGATATTCCCCGGAAAGCTTGCCGTCATTGATGAAATCGTCCGGAGCAAATTTGCCCATGACTTCGTCGACCAGCAAAGTTAAACGGTGGAGCACGGGTGGACGCTTCGAACGCAACCGGGCCTCATAAGGCAGCAATGCATGCCTAAGGTTGCGCCAGGTCGAGCAAGGATGATCGGCAAATCGATGCATCATTCTTGCAGCGTTGGTTTCGCGGTGTTCGCGCGCTACGTCGAGGGCACGCTGTTCAAGATGGTCTGCGATTGCCAGCAAACGCCCAAACAAATAGTCGCGAGAAGTACGTCCTTCTTCAAGAGACATCTTGTAGTTTTCCTCTTTCCGCGAGCCCCGGTAAAGGCCGCAAGCAATTCCAAGACATTTTTCCCATTCCCAGGCGTCCAACCCGGCGCGATTGCAGACACGCCTCACGACGGATTCAACAAGGTCACGAGGTATGCGTTGGCCGTCAATAATGCACGGCACGAGACGCTCCACCGTGGATTTGCGAAGCTTGTCATCGAGTCTCCGCCCGTAGGCAGCCTCGGCAATGTCCTTTGGGGCGGGAGCACCCACTGGGGCGGGAGCACCCACAAACTTCAGCTTCTTCGAAAAGACCTGCTCCCAAGCGTGATTGGAGTGCCACAGCGATACCCGATCAAGAAATTCAGACCCCGTTAACTCCCGGTAGAACGTGATGGCCATACGACCCGTGGTCGCAGAATCCAGACCCATCACCACAATTCCATCTGTCAGGCCAAGGTGTGCGCGATAGCCGGAAATTAGCTTGTTCAGGCGCAATGCGAAATGCTGTCCAACATCCCCGTGATATCCAACTTCAACCTCCTCCCTCGGTGGGTCGCCTAGGAATAAACTCGCGGTATCTTGCAACGGATCAGGGATCGGTTGTCCACCGATGGCCCAAACGACGAAAATCTGTTCTCCGGTCTTACCCGCGTAACTCTGCCGTTTGATAAGCCAGCTCAACGCATTGTGCGCTTTCTGAGAAACCTCAGAGCTCAGGCCATATACTTCTTCCGCTTTTGCAAATCGACCACGGAAGGTGTAGCCGCTCTTATCATTCGAGGAAATCAGTTTGGCGCCATCACCGGGCCAACGGATTCCTCTGGGATGTTTGTCGGCCAGAGGGGCATCCAGCTTGCCAGAAACAAAACATACGCCCAAGCGCGTATCCTGGCTTCCACAAAACTTGACCCAACAGCTCTGTAGAACAGAGTCTTCCCATACGCCCGACATCGGGTCGCCTGGAATCTCTACTCTCCAGCGGATCAGTGCGTCGCCCTGATCTCGACGGCCTTCTTTTTGGACGAGAAACTTGAATAAGGGCGGGAGAGGTGCATCTTCATTCCACACGTCAAGCAGATGTCCGGGGTTGTCGGCGACTACAACTCTTTCTTGGATCAAGTCCTTCAATAAGCTCCCTTGCTGTAGGTATGTCAAGACAGCTTTTGCTTTGGGGTTTGCGAATGGAGAGGAGCACCACTCCAGTAATTGACTGCTGTAGATGCGCCAGTATGGTTCTTTTTTGCCTCCTTTTGCCTCGTAATCAGACGCACAATATTGAATCTTGTCGCAAAGCGCGTGGGGAGCACCGGCATTAGCACGCGAAGCGGAATCCTCCGTGCATGAAATTGAGGTCTTCTGTTCGGATTTTTGCAAAACCCTCGCGCTTTTATATTGCCCGTTTTCGTCAATCACGACTTCGATGTGGGCTTGCTGATAAACATGGCAGATTGGCAACAGCGGTTCGCTTGCAAACTGGGGCGCACCGTCGCAGCGCTCGTAGGTCGCGTAGAGTTTTTCAATCCAGCTCATGTCAGATATCCATTCTCTCGGACTCGACCATTACATCCAGAAGGTTCTTGCCGATGCCGAATGATTTCGGCGTCATTTCGTGCACGACTTTCCGGATGGTGCAATCTTCTGGACGGACAAAGTGAATGATGCCGTCTTTCATGGTGGGTCGCCAGAATCGTGTAGCTAGTTCATTCCTGCCAGTTTCGTCAGGATAGTCAAAACCATGAAACATCACGCCAAACGCAAGCTCGCCGTAGCTGTCATAGTCCCCCTTACCAGAGCCGAACTCGCACGGCGCTACGTAACCTTGGCAATCACGGGTACCGAGAAAAATGTCTTGCCGTCCTCCGCGCTCCAGCATCCGCGTGGCAATTTGAAAATGCTTGTGCTCATGCTGGTCTTCCTTTAGTTCGGGACGGTGTTGATTCCACTCGAAGTGGGCGCGCACCTGATACTCAACTCCGGGAATCTCCGTGACCGGATCGGGATCACCAGTCAGGAAGGTGTAGATTGAGAGATCATGCCCACCGCCGAACTTGATTGGTTTCGTCCCTTTCGTCTGCGTCCGAATGCGCTTCATTACGCGGACTTCGTCAATCAACCAGACGAAAGTAGGTTTCCAATAGATAGATTTCGCAATCCCCTTCAGCGCTTCGTACGTGGGGACATGGTACGAGCACTTTTCCCCACCCACGCGAGTGAGGGGATCGGTGAACAGTGCATAGCGGCCCCAGGTCTTGAACTCAATTGTGTTGCGCGCCTTAGACATTGTGCACCTCCATTAGGTTGACAGGAACTTCCGATAGTCCAAACTCGGCATCGTAGAAGCGGGAGTCTAAATATAGAATGCCAGTACCGTCCTGAACTTCGCGGACAGTATTTTGTGCTTGCAAGCGCGCCAGGACATTTGGAAAAACGTTCACCGTAAACTGCTGCGCTCGACGAAGTAAATCAAACTGCTTCTCCACCTCAGACGCGCGGCAGAGATCGGCGATCAACTCTTTTCCAGTTTCGAAAGGGACGACCACGCCTTGGGTTGGTGCATCAATAGATTTGAAAAGTTTGCCGGCGGTCTTGAATGATTGCCGAAGATAGTTGGGCAACCCACGTCCATCAGCCGCCATGCTGTTCTCGGAAAGAAGGTTGAGCAGTGTGTCGTTGCGCTCGTGTTTCTCCTGGCCAACTGGATAACCCATTTCATTTCGCCGCTCGAAGAAGTAATACTGGAAATATAGCCTCATCGCCTCCGGTGAGAGGAGTTGATCTTTCCGACTCGTTAGGCTGGCAGCAAGCTCATGAAAGACGCGTTCCGCAATTTGCTTGCCCAGACGAATATCCTGAATCATGTCCGAAGCGTCTTCGGCTGCGTTCACGACGGAAACCCGGCCACTCGCGCGCACTCCGTGTCGGTTGCAGCGTCCTGCTGCTTGGGCAATCGAATCGAGTCCCGCGGCGAAGCGGATCACTGATCCAAAATCCATGTCCACGCCAGCCTCGATCAGTTGCGTACTAACGCAGAGCACCGCCGATCCTGACTCTGGCGAGAGGAGCTTTTCTAGCTTCGGGAAACAGCCTCTCCGGTGGGCGGGGCACATGTTCGTGCTCAGGTGAAAAATGGGCATGTCCGGCGAAGATTTCTGGCATAGCCTATATATTTCACGCGCGGCCGCTTTGGTGTTGACTACTACCAGGCAGCTCCCACTTCTCTGCACTTCTTCCACCGCAAAGCTCGCAAGGTCTTCGTTTTCCCATCCACCAGGCTTGCGCCGATCGATGACCTCCACTCTGGAAAGCTCCACAAATAAGCTCGCTATATCGGGCATAATTTCTGAGGCTTTCGTGATTCGAATCGCGCCTTTTCCTGCATCCACTTGGTCGAGCAGTGGTTGTGTTGCCGTGCATAGCACGACGGTGCTGCCGCATTGTTCGACCAAAAAATTCATCGCGTTGTTGAACATATGAACGCACTTCAGCGGAAGCGTTTGTACTTCGTCAAATATGAGAATTGCGTTCGCTAACTGGTGCATTCTGCGAGCGCTGCGAGTTCCGCCAGCGAATAGGGTTTCCAGTAGCTGCACCGTCGTAGTGAATATCACGGGTGCGTCCCAGTTTTCCGTAAGGAGTTTGTTGCGCCACGTCTGCTGTTCGGGCAAGAGAGTGGAGTGATGTTCCAACACAATGCTTCCAGGACTCACTCCGCCTTGTTGGGTCTCCAGTATATTTCTGACTGTTTTGGCATTTTGGTCGATGATGGAAGTGTAAGGTACAACGAAAATTACGCGATCCATTTGGTGACGCTCTGCGTGACGCAATGCGAAGCGCAAGCTGGCCAAGGTTTTGCCTCCGCCGGTCGGTACCGTGAGTGTAAAAATCCCCTGTTCCCGTTCGGCTGCGGCGAGGCAATGATCGGAAATTGTTCGGCGGTGTTGATTGATTTGGCCATCAACTGTGAGGCTGGCTAGGTGGCACTCCAGCCGATTGAAAAGGGTCGGCCAGCCTTCGTATCGGCCCCACAGGCGGTGCTTGCCACGACTCGGAAACTCGAAGTCTGCCGTGCTGATTCGGTCGGCATCGATAAGGCAGCTAAAAAGGAAGCGGACGAGCAACCCGACCTTAAAGCGAATGATGGTCTCGCTCTCCTCCTTTTGACATATGCTGCTGATCTTCCTGCGGATTTCTGAGGGAATTTCTAGTGAGCTGACCAGGTATTCATAGCGCGATTGGACCGGGCTTTCCACGCGGTTCCACGCCTCTTGTTGGTGTGTGGAACCGTCCACCTTTTCCAACCGCTTCGTGAGTAGATCAGAGCCATCCGGTCCAAGACAATCAATCAGGCCTGAGTGGTGAGAGGAGATGCAGACTGCCAGAATTTCTCCTGCAATCCGGTCGATTTGCCCCCGCTGCTCGAACTCGCGAAAAATCGTCTGGGCTCCCGCTGTCGAATGATCAATTTTTCCCTTCATTTGGCGCGGATCAATGAAGTCCTCGTCTTTGTCCTGCTCTAGGCGACCAAGAGCCGATTTCAAGTAGTTCTGAAATGCGCAACTGTATTTGCCAAGATCGTGGAGCAAACCAATGAGTTCACCCGCATTGGGTAGGCCTATCTTTCCGCCAAACATCCCCGCCAGCGAGGCCACTTCCAGCAGATGTTCGGAAAGACTCTGATCTTGCCCACTCGCCCTGTGATGGGCAATGAATTCTTCAGCCTGGGATACGCTCATTGATCTGATCGCACGCGTAAAACTCGGTTCACCAGTGTGCGCTGGGGGATGGCACACTTGAAAAACTGCGTATTTCGTTTAAATCAAGTGCCCTCAATCTTGTTTTGCTAGAGCAGAACAAAGCTACCAGAATCTCCCATCTCTCCGCAACTCGTATTTGCATCAACTCTGCTGAATCTTGCCTAGAGAGTTCAAGTTCTTCCCCCCATCCATGCTTTCGTGGCAAACCATAACGGCCAGGGGTGCTCCGACTGTCAAGTGCCTGTGTGCAGCTCTAGTGCTCACTCCGCGTAACGGCGGTGCGTGTCAACAAGAATGAGACACCGGGCGTGGAAATTTAAGGAGTATTTTCCTCCCGAGGTGGCCGGTTGATCCAGACCTGGGAGGGCAGCTCGGGCGGTCGGGGTGGTTTCCGAACGAAGCGCTCGGGATGAGCGCGGAAAGCGGTGTCCAGGACCACCTGGCGATGGGCCAAGATGGGAGCGGCCTGGCCGTTATGGACCATGGCCGGCGTCATCAGGCCAAGACCAGAGTGGTGGTGCTGATGGTTGTACCACTGGAAGAAGGATTGGCAGAAGCCACGAGCGTCTTCGATGGAGCCGAAGCGGTCCGGGAAACCAGGGCGGTATTTCAAGGTGCGGAACTGGCTTTCCGAATACGGATTG
>JANXZS010000075.1 GCA_025355385.1 Acidobacteriaceae bacterium
CTGCCCGCCAGTTGGAAAACCTTCCGGGGGGATGGGGCATCATGCTCGATGATGTGGCTGCCGGGCTGTATGCTTTGCTTATCCTGCAGTCTGCGCGCCATTGGCTTTAGCGCAGACCAGGCCAGCACCGCAGATCGACGAACGACGGGACAGAGATGACCAGGATTCTTAATCGCGAACAGAACGCAGCACTGCCGCCGGTCCTTGACGCAGTCGTGCCCGGAGCAGCCTTGCCGGGTGGAGAAGTTGAGATCCAGGGAGCAAATCTGGGACCGATTGACTCCCGGATACCCACGGCATTTGTCGATAAGTCGTCGGCTCATGTGCTGCTGAGCCGCCCCGGCCGCCTGATCTTGCGAGTGCCGGAGACGCATGGCGCTGGGGAGGTGCAGATTTTTCAGGGCGAGGCGTCGAGCAACACGCTGCCGCTCAAGGTAGCCCAACTGCTGGCGGACGATGTTCACGCAGTGGGCAATCCGGCGATCGATATCGCAGGGAATGTTTACGTCACCTTCTCCGGGCCCCGCGGACAGGAGACGCCGGTCTCGGTCTTCAGGGTGCCGCCCGATGGCGAGCCGGAGAAATTCGTGACCGGCATTATGAACGCCACCGGTCTGGCCATCGATCCGTCGGGCTATCTCTACGTCTCTTCGCGCAATGAGGGAACGGTTTATCGGGTGTCGCCGGATGGCGCCGCCTCTGTCTACTCCGAGGGAATGGGAGTGGCGACGGGGCTGGCCTTCGACGAGAAGGGTGACCTCTACGTGGGCGACCGTTCGGGCACGATCTTCAAGATTTCGCGCGACCGGCAGACCTTCGTCTTCGCGACGCTGGAGCCGAGCGTGGCCGCGTATCATCTGGCATTTGGGCTGGATGGCACGCTCTTCGTGACCGGGCCTACCACGTCGAGCCACGACAACGTTTACGCTATCGACCGCGACGGCGCAACGCGTGTGTACTATGGCGGCCTTGGCCGTCCCCAGGGATTGGCGGTCGACTCCGCCGGCGAACTGTACGTGGCGGCGTCGCTGGCGGGCAAGCGAGGCATCATTCGCATTGAGCGTTCCGGGCAGGCTTCGCTGGTGCTGGCTGGTTCCAACCTGGTGGGGCTGGCGCTGGGCCGCGATGGAATCGCGGTGCTGGCTACGTCCACCGCCGTTTATCATGTTCCCTTGGGGATTGAGGGCCTGCGGTTCTTTTAATAGCCGCCGGGAAGGACTGTTGCTCGCAGGGAAGAAACTGAGACGAGGGTGCCGTTCAGGGCTGGCTTGTGCCCCGCACAAGTATTGGATTTGCAACAAGAGCTTTAAGAACAGTCTCCCTTGCTTGCATCCTGCGTTGGTTTTGGATTCGCTCGAAATGAAAGTACAGATCGGCCCAGATGAACTGTGAAATCATTGCCGTCGGCTCAGAGCTCCTGACGCCGTTTCGGCAGGACACCAATTCTCTTTACGTCACCGACCGCCTTTATGAGCTGGGCGTGCGCGTTGTTTTCAAGACAATCGTGGGGGACCGCAAGGAGCATCTTGTCGACGCCATTCACACTGGTCTGCGCCGCGTGGACATCCTCATCCTGACGGGAGGCTTGGGCCCTACCGAGGATGATCTGACGCGGCAGGCCGTAGCGACTGCCCTCAAAATCGCCTTGAAGCGCGATCCCGACCTCGTGGCCCAGCTGTATGCGCGTTTTGCCGGGAGACGAATCCAGATGACGTCGAACAACACCCGCCAGGGCGACCGGCTGGAAAACGCGACCATCCTCGACAATGCCAATGGCACAGCGCCCGGCCAGTGGCTGGATACTATTTATGGCGGCCATCGCAAGCTGGTGATCTTGCTGCCGGGTCCGCCTTCGGAGCTGGAGCCGATGTTCGATCAGGCGTGCATGCCACTGCTCGAGGCCGCGCTGCCGGTGAGCTTCATCGCCCGGCGTACGCTGAAGGCGGCGATGATCGGCGAGTCGGCTGCCGATGCGCGCATCGCTCCCATCTACCAGAAATATGGCGACGTTGAGACTACGATTCTGGCGCATACAGGCGATATCCAGCTCAATCTGCTGTGCGCAAAGAAGGCGATGGATTTAGCGCAGCGTCGTGTGGACGAGCTGGCCGGGAAGATTGAAGAGGAGCTGGAAGACTTCATCTACTCCTCGCAGGCGGAGACACTGGAGCAGATTGTTCTCTACTACCTGGGGATGCGCGGAGCCACGCTGGCCGTGGCGGAGAGCTGTACCGGCGGATTGATGTCGCAGCGGCTGACGAGTATCGATGGCAGTTCCAGATCTTTTCTTGGGGGAGCCATCGTCTACAGCAACGACCTGAAGACGGAGTTCGCCGACGTTCCCCGCACCCTGATCGACGACTATGGTGCGGTGAGCAGCGAAGTGGCGGAAGCCATGGCTGACGGCATCCGCGAGCGTGTTGGGGCGACCTTCGGCTGTGGCATTACCGGTGTTGCTGGCCCTGGGGGCGGCACGGAGGAGAAACCGGTGGGGCTGGTGTATGTCGCCGTCTCCGATGGAAAACATACCGATGTCCTCGAGAAGCGATTCCTGGGGGGGCGAGAGAGCATTCGCCAGTGGGCCGCCCAGCAGGCGCTGGACATGGTGCGCCGGCGACTGATGTGATAACGGCGAGTCCAGACTTACCGAATCTAAATTTTCAGGCCATTCGAAGAATCGAGTCCCGGGCATTCGGCAATGCCGCATGCAGGTGCCGCAATGAATGGTGAAAGACCGAAGGGGGCTGTTGAGAACAATGCTCAGCAGCCCCCATCCGCTACTTCTCCAGCTCAATCCGCCTGCCTACCGCTGTTGAACATCCTGACGAAAGCACCGTTTTCCCGTCCGGGCCGATGAATTGTGCATATGCCGTTACGTCATATTCATCTGGTGTCTTCACACTGATTCTCTGATTGAGAAAGAAGGTACTCACCAGGCTTCCATCCGTCGACTTCGTCACGAACGCTACGCCTAAAGCTTTGTATGCGTGATTGCCCGTGTGGATCCAAACCCCATGACCAGGCCCTCGTTGATTCGGCCCGAACTGCGGATTTGAAGTTGTGTCCGTCGTCGTCCCGCCACTTTCGTACGTGAGTAGCGAAAGGAACGGTGCCCCACAGGCATATGCGTTTGGCAGTTCCGAAGTGTCACCTGAACCATCCAGCTTCCAACCAGTGCCCTGCCTTCATCCTCTGGGTCAACGGTTTGCGCCGCCACTCTGGCCGCTGGAGATATCCCCATCCCCACCGAAATCGTCAGGACAGACATCATCTTTAAGTACCTAGCTTTCAACATTGGATTCCTCGTTTAGCGAATTTTTGGTTCGACTCTGCTTGCTGGCCTATACTTTCGCTAAAGGCACGTTAAGTCGTTAGCTTCTGCTGATTTTTTTCTGAAAGCTTTGTGAAGAAGCAATCCTTCCGATGAGCGGCCCCGACCCCCACATCTACGACTTTGCCGACTTCCGCGTTGATCCAGGTCAACGGCTGCTTTTGCACGGCGGCGTCCAGGTTGCGATACCACCCAAGGTTTTCGACACTCTTCTCCTACTCGTGCGGCAACAAGGCAAAATCCTCGAGAAGCAGGAACTGCTCCTTGCTCTATGGCCCGACACCGCAGTCGAAGAGAACAACCTTACCCAGCACATCTCCACCCTGCGACGCATCCTCGGTGACACCCGCGCCGAAAACCGCTTTGTCGCCACCATTTCGGGCTTTGGTTATCGCTTCATAGCTCCCGTCGAAGTTCTAGACGCCGTTTCCCAGGGACAGGAGCCCACTCGTATCGCCGTACTCCCCTTCGAAAACCTAGGCGCTGGCCCCGAACGCGAATACCTCGCCGACGGACTCACCGAAGAAACTATCGTTGCCTTGGGACAGATCGACCCTCTGCACTTGACAGTCATCGGCCGTACCTCGGTGATGCGCTATAAACGCACCCCCCGGACCCTCGCAGAGATTGGCGAGGAACTCAAGGCCGCCTACCTTATCGAAAGCTCCCTTCGCGCCGAAGGCGATCGTCTCCGCATTACCTCCAAGCTGATCCGGGTCTCCGACCAGCTTCAGATTTGGTGCGCGTCCTATGAAAGTGAACCTGTGAGCATGTTTGCCTTCCAGCGCGAACTGAGCGTTGCCATTGCCGAGCAGGTCCGCCTCCGCCTGTCCCCCAGCCGCATTAGTGCTCTCGGACGCCGCCAGACTCAAAGCCCCGAAGCATACGACCTCTATCTGCACGGACGGCATTTCTGGAATCAGCTGACGGGTCCTACCACGCGCCGCGCCATCGAGTACTTTACCCGCGCCACCAACCTCGATCCTCATTACGCACTTGCATGGGCGGGCCTCGCCGACTGTTATTCCTCATTACCCATCCACGCCGACATCCCGCCACTGGTCATCATGGAGAAGGCCCGCGACGCCGTTGCCAATGCCCTGGCCGCGGACCCGAACCTGGCCGAGGTGCAGACCGCCCTCGGCATCTTCAAGTTCTTCCTGGACTGGGACTGGTCCGCCGCAGAGGACGCATACCGCCGGGCGATTGTGCTGGACCCCAACTACCCCCTCGTCCATCGCATGCTCGGCATCGACCTTTCCCACGCCTGCCGCCACAGCGAAGCCCGCTCCGCGATGCAACGTGCGCGGGAACTGGATCCGCTCTACGTCATGCATCAATCGCTCTCATCGCAAATTGCTTTTGCAGCACGCGACTTTGCCGCTGCGGCCCAGTTTGCTCGGCAGGCTATCGTTATCGACCCTGAGTTCTGGATCGCCCAACTCCATCTGGCGCAGGTTTCCGTTGAATCCGGAGATTACGAAGTCGCACTCGACGCCCTCAATAAAAGCGGTTGCCTAAGCGTCCGCAACAGCAAAATCCTATCTCTTCGCGGCTATATCTTCGGGAAAATGGGCCGCTCTGTCGAAGCCTTCGAGATCATTCAAACTCTCGAAGCTATTGGTCGTGAGTGCTATGTTCCTCCCTATGCCACGGCGCTCGTCCATGCCGGCCTGGGCCAGGAGGACCTCGCACTGGAACGCCTGGAACGTGCTCTCCAATTACACGACGTGCACCTTATTTTTCTACCCATCGACCCTAAGTGGGATCGCTTTCGCAGCAATCCCCGCTTCATCGAAGTCCTGCATAGCTGCGCGTTCTACGCCTATCCTGGTTCCCAGTCGACCTTGAACTCCGCTCCGTTTCTCCATTCATGACGGCTTTGTCTCTGCTTCCCTGCTGTTAAACTAACCAACGGAATGTCGGCCACACACTACTTCGTTATTGCAGTCGTCGGGTATCTGCTGGGGTCTATCCCTTTCGGATATCTGCTAGTGCGCTTTGTGCGCCATGAAGATATTCGCGCCGTTGGCAGCGGCAATATCGGCGCGACCAATGTGCTGCGCTCAGGATCGAAGGGCCTGGGAGCCTTGACGCTGCTGCTGGACACGGCAAAGGGAGTGGCGGCAGTGTACGCCGGGGAATGGCTGGCGCACGTCTTCTTCTCGGCCAGCACATCGACCAGTATCAACCCGGGCGCAGCCGCAGCGCTCGCCGGGCTCTTTGCCTTGCTGGGACACGTCTTCCCGGTGTGGCTGGGCTTCAAGGGGGGCAAGGGAGTAGCCACGGGATTCGGAGTATTCGCTGCCCTGCTGCCCCTGGCGGCGCTGGGAACGCTGGTGGTCTTCGCGGTGGTCTTCGTGCTGTCGCGGTATGTCTCGCTGGCTTCGATTCTCTCCGCGGTTGCCTTGCCGCTGCTTGCGCTATGGCTCAACCGGGATGGTTACACTCCCCTGCTTCTGCTTGCCCTCTTTCTGATACCGACGGTGATCATCGTCAAGCATCACCAGAACATCCGGCGCCTACTCAGCGGCACCGAGTTTCGCTTTGGCAAACCGAATGGGAGTGCGGCATGAGCCGGATTGCAGTTCTGGGCAGCGGGGCATGGGGAACCGCCATCGCGCTGAGCCTCGCCCGGCGCGGCGGTCACGAGGTCACGCTGTGGACACATGCACAGGAGATCTGCGACGACATCGTAGCCCAGGGTGAGAACGTCCATTTTCTGCCGGGCTTCCCGCTGCCGCCGGAGATTCGCATCACCGCGGATCCGGTTAAGGCGGTAAGCGAAGCCGACATAGTCGTGGGCGTAGTGCCCTCGGAGTTCCTGCGACAGACCTACAAGCGCATTGCGCCATCGCTGCACGCGGGGCAGCTACTGGTCAGCGCCACCAAAGGTATTGAAGACATCACCTTCCTGCGTATGACGGAGGTGATCCACCGAACCCTTGCGGTCGAGGGCCTGCGCCTGCCTTGCGGAGTTCTCAGCGGACCGTCGTTTGCCTCGGAAGTTGCCGCCGGATTCCCTGCCGCCATCACCATCGCATTCGACGACATGGCGAATGCCGTGCTGGTACAGCGCGAATTCAGTGGTCCAACACTGCGTCTCTACTCGAGCGACGACGTGATTGGAGTGGAGTTGGGCGGGGCAATCAAGAACGTTATTGCCATAGCCTCCGGTACCGTCGCCGGACTGGGCCTGGGCTATAACAGCGCTGCTGCGCTGATCACTCGCGGGATGGCCGAGATTACCCGCCTGGCGGTGGCCTGTGGGGGACGGCGCGAGACGTTGGCTGGACTCTCCGGCATCGGCGACCTGGTGCTTACCTGTACCGGATCGCTGTCCCGCAATCGCACCGTGGGGTTTGAACTGGGCAAGGGACGCCAGCTGCCGGAGATTCTTGCAGGATTGGAAGGCAAGGTGGCCGAGGGCGTGCGTACCACCGCAGCCGCGCTCGGCTTGGCGCGACGGCATGACGTGGAGATGCCTATTACGGAGCAGATGGACATGATTCTGCATCAAGGCAAGTCTCCGCTCGAAGCCATGCGTGAGCTGATGAGCCGGCCAGGGCGAGACGAATAAAGGGCCCTGCTTTGGTTGCGCCACTCCGAATGGGCGTGCATATGAACCTGAATACAACCGACAACGGCACACCGCCCGGCCTGATACGCGGTCTTGGCCTGTGGGCTGCCATTGCGGTCGTCATCGGGGCCATGATCGGGCAGTCGGTGTTCCTCGTAGCCAGCGATATGGCCCGTGAAGTGGGTTCTTCTACAAAGGTTCTGGCGGTCTGGCTTATCGGCGGCGTAGTGGTGCTGCTGGGGAGTTTTTGTTACGCGGAGCTAGGCGCGGCTATGCCCGAAGCGGGTGGCGACTACATTTATTTGAGCCGCGGACTCGGTTCCCTGTGGGGGTTCTTATACGGCTGGACGAGCACCCTGATCATGCGACCCGGTTCTGCTGCCATTATTGCTGCCGGGCTATTGCGGTTCGCGGGATTTCTCTTTCCGTCCATAGCCACTCCGCTCTTTACCTGGCACGTTCCGGTTCCGTTTCAATCGCAGCCATACCAATTCACGTTGACTGTCGCGCAGCCGTTGGCAGCATCGGTCATCGCGGCGGTCACCGCCATCAACTATTTCGGAGTCCGCACAGCAGGCCGTTTTCAAGTGTTTCTTACCTCTGTCAAAGTTGCCGTCGTGGTCGCAATCGTGATTCTCGGAGTGGCCCTCGCGAAACCGAGCGCAAGCCAGCCCGCATTTATCGCATTTCATTCTCATGCGCCATTGGAAGCATTTCTGATTGCCGTCGTGCCGGTGATGGCGGCCTACAACGGGTTCAGTTACCTGGGCCAAGTGGGCGGTGAAATACTCAATCCGCGAAAGAACCTCCCGCTGGCCGCAATCCTGGGAACGTCGTTGGTTGTTACCCTCTATGTCCTCATCAACTGGGTCTTCTTTCATGTACTAGGCTTCTCGCGGGTGGCGCAATCCCAGCACGTTGCTTCCGATGCGGTGGCACTGCTTATTGGCGGTCCTGGTGCCAGGTGGCTGACCATCGCCCTGATCGTTTCTGCGTTTGGATCGCTCCACGCCAACTTCCTGACCGGTCCCAGAGTTCCATACGCCATGGCCCATGACGGTCTCTTCTTCGGCTTTGCGAAGCGCATTCAACCCTCGTTCCATACCCCTAGCGGTGCGCTGCTTTTTCAGGGTTGCGTGGCGATCCTGCTGGTGTTAACCGGTACATACCAGGAGCTGTATTCCTTCGCCATGTTCGCGATCGGCATATTTTTTGGATTGACAGCCTTCGCGCTTCTACGACTGCGCCTGCGAGAACCCGGGCTCGTTCGCCCATACCGAACGTTGGGATATCCCTGGACGCCAATAGTCTTCGGCACCGCGTCCATTGCGACATCGGTGAATCTCATTCTGGTGCGACCACTCCGGTCGTCTGTTGGGCTGGCTATCATGCTGCTTGGTATTCCGTTCTTTCGTTACTGGAGCAAGCGAGCCCGTGCCTCATCCCTCACCCCGCAGTGAGACCGACTGTTTGCGTCAACTAAGAACATGTTGGACCCGCGCACAGTTTCCACGTCTCAAGAGCGAGGCGCGGGCACCAAGTCTTAAGGCTTGCTCGCCGCATATCGAAGCCAGGCGCGAGACGCTGAGCCGCCTGTTGAGTTGTGAGGCCTATCTGACTGCGATGGGCAGTTGCTCCGTCTAGCGATGATCGGATCTGTACTTCTGATACGTCTTATCAAGTTCATTGACGAGAGAATCCAACAAATTCAGGCGCATTTTGACCATGCCAATGCGGTCGGTAACCTCGGCAATCGTAGCTGGAGGCAACTGCATTTCTTGTGGCTGAGTCACCACCACCGAAGCGGCGCGCATGACATCGTCTACCACCTGCTGTTGTACTGTAAAAAGCGTTTCCTGCGTGCCGTAGATATCGGAATATTGCCTCGCATCGTTGTAGGGCATATATGCAAAAGCACCCGTGGCCTGAGCGGTTTTCCAGGTAACCTCGTCAAAACTGCGCATAGTAAATGAAAACCCCAGCGTTTCATGGGTGGGGCCGGGACGGATGCGCATATGAGAGAGGACCAGAAGGTCCTGGTCGAGCAGTTTCTGCTCATCCTGGATCTGTTGACGAATACTTGCCGTCAGCTTGCTGTTCTGTTCGATCTCGTTGCGGAGACCCGACTCTGCCTCCCGCACCAGGTGACGATGATGCTGCCACTCGACGCATCCTTCCAGGCTTAACGCGATGAGTAATCCAACGGTGATCGTAAAGAGATGAATGAAGAAGTCTCTGAGACCGCCGATTCTTTCGTGGGGTGCATGAACCTCTAGCATTCACCTCTCCAAATTGCCAACAGCATAGCAGACGGGTCACCATGAGAACGCACCCTAAGATTTTAGGGGAAGATTTGGGGCCGAGTTTGTCATTTTCCCTCGAATAACCCTTGCTTGCTGAAGGAGGCGGCGACTGTTTTCGCCAACAGATATGTCGCTCTCATCTACCTGGTTGGCTTCGTACCATCTTCGATCACCCGTTTACGACTTTCGTGCGACTGAAGAAAGAGGTTGCTGCCCGTAGACTGCTCTCATCCCGCAACAGGATGCGGCGCCACTCCATGAAAAGCACTCAGGCCTTTCGGTTCAAGATCTTTCTGCCACTGTTTCTGTTGCTGATTGCTACCAGTGCAATCAGCTCGGCGGCCGCCACCGCGGCGCTCACCTCGGGACGCTCCGCAGTGCCATCAACCTTGGTGGCTATATTGACCAGCTTTGCGATTTGTGCGCTGGCGAGTCAGTTCGTATCCAGGGCCATTGCCCAGGAGAGTCGCAGACTGGCGGCAACGATTGGCCAGCCTCCCATTCCTCCACGGGGCCGGCTTCGCGCTCCGCAGCCGTTGTTTTTCGCGGAGGTGGCAGCGGCATGGGAAAAGGCTGTTCTTCGGTGGGAGCGCACAATCCTTGAGGAACAATTGAAGGCTACTCGTTCTAGCGCCGAGCTGAACGAGTTTCTCTGTACGGTGGCCAAGGCCACGGAGGAGCGGTCCCCGTTTATGCGCGGCCATGCTGAGCGCGTTGCCGCGTACTCGGTGGGCATTGCCGAGGAATTTCAGCTGGGAGAAGAACTGACCGAGCGCATCCGTCTGGCGGCGATGGTTCACGACATTGGCATGATCGGCATCGGTGAGCCGGTACTGAAAAAGGGCCGACTGCTGGGGGTACGGGAATTCGAAATTCTACGGGCACATCCGTCACGGGGAGCTGCCATTCTGCGCTCCATCGAATCGCTGCGCGATCTGGTCCCCGCGGTAGAGCTGCACCACGAAGCGCAGGACGGCAGCGGTTACCCTTATGGATTGACGGCAGAAGATATTCCCCTGGCGGCACGCATACTGGCGGTGGCCGACACCTTCGACGCACTGATCGTTGCCGATCCTCATCAGGCGGGGATGCGCGTAAGCGAAGCCCTGGATGTCCTCGATGACCTGTCAGGAACGCGGCTGGACCGCAGGGTGGTTGACGCATTCTTCTGCTTCCTTGAGCGCGACACTCTGCCCCTTGATGGCGCCTGTGTTGCAGCCGGGGTGTCTTTTCTGCAGGAGCGGGTAGCCGAGGCGCGCATGCAACGATAGAGCAGCGCGTGACTGCTGCCTGATTGGCTCTTGATACACTCAAGGCGGGCGAGCAAAGGGGCTTCGTCGGAATGATTCAAACGCTGTTTGGCAGCTTGGACGAGCCGGAAAAGAAATCAATCTTCGACCGCATGAAGCAGGCTGTCTCCCGCACGCGGGAGAACCTGGAGCAGCGGATCGAAGGGATCATCGCACTGACCCGCGAAGTCGATGAGGCAACGCTGGAGGAGCTGGAGCAGAGCCTGATCGCCTCCGATCTCGGCGTAACCACGACCGAGGAAATACTGACTACTCTGCGCGACCATGCCAAGCGCCAGCGCATACGCGACGGCGCAGAACTTCGGCAACTGCTGAAGACGGAAATCAAGGCCATCCTCGACCAGCAGGATCGACCCATCCGCGCCGTCAGCGGCCCGCAGATCATCCTGTTGGTGGGGGTAAACGGCACCGGAAAAACCACCACCGCAGGCAAACTTGCAGCGGTCTACCGCAGCCAGGGCAAGAGCGTTCTGCTGTGCGCGGCGGACACGTTCCGCGCTGCCGCCATTGAGCAGCTCGAGGTTTGGAGCCAGCGCAGCGGAGTTGAGCTGATCAAGAGCAAGCAGGGCGGCGACCCGACCGCGGTGCTTTTTGACGCAGTGCAGGTCGCAAAAAAACGCAACTTCGACGTCGTAATTGTTGATACTGCCGGGCGATTGCACACCAAGGGGGGCCTGATGGCTGAGCTGGATAAGATGCGCCGCATCACGCAGCGCTTGATCGTCGATGCTCCGCATGAAGTGCTGCTGGTGATGGACGCAACCACGGGGCAGAACGGGCTGCAGCAAGCGCGGCTGTTTACCGAGTCAGCGGGTGTGACCGGCATCGTGCTCACCAAGCTCGACGGCACGGCCAAGGGAGGAATCGCGGTGGCCATTGCCCGCGAACTGAACCTGCCTGTCCGCTATGTAGGCGTGGGGGAAAAGATCGAAGACCTGCTGCCCTTTGACAGCGAAGCCTTCGCGGAGTCTCTACTGGGCGGTGGATGAGGCGCGAGCATTGACTGCCATGATTCCAAGGCGTCGAAGTAGCGGCGGCTGGGGAACGACCTAAACGGAATTGCTACGTCAAAATGTTTGGCATCGTGACTGTGTCGAATTAGCCTGCAGCAGCATGGACGGGAGGATTTCCCGACCGGAGCATTTATCCCCTGATGACTCTGGCCGGAGTTGGTTTGCTTTCTGCAGGGTCATAAAGCAATCCATTTTTTTGTGTCTTGGGAAGAGCGGCGAAGTGGGGCATTCCTAACGGAACAACCGGGCCGAGTCTGTTACTTTGGCCCCTGAAGTGCAACTGCTCTAGCTTGCATGACGGGCGGCTTGAGAAGTTCGACCTCCCTCGAACGAGATGGATCGGAGCCACCCTTGAACCAGTCAACACTAGTGCCGTATGGCAGAGACGATGAAGCGGACAAGGCCTGGATGGCGCGAGCGCTGGCGCAGGCAAGGTTGGGAGTTGGCCTCGCCTCGCCTAACCCGACTGTCGGATGCGTAATAGTGAAGAACCATCATGTGATCGGCGAAGGCTTCCATGCCTATGCCAGTAAGGATCACGCAGAGATCGTCGCGCTGCGCGATGCCGGGGCTGAGGCGCGGGACGCGACTGCCTATGTGACGTTGGAGCCCTGCAGTACGCGGGGGCGTACCGGGCCGTGCGCAGATGCGTTGATTGCCGCTGGAATTTCTCGGGTGGTAACGGCGACCAAAGATCCCAATCCCGCAGTCAACGGCGGCGGCATTGTGAGCCTGGTGGCGGCTGGTGTGCGCGTGACTGTGGGCGTGCGCGAGACGGAGGCCCGGCGCCTGAACGACGCCTTCGCGAGGTGGATTCGCAGCGGCTTGCCGCTTTTGACGCTGAAGGCGGGTTTGAGCCTCGACGGACGCATCGCTCCGTCCAGTGGTGTTTATTCCGGCGGGGCGCCTTACTGGATTACAGGGGAAGAGTCGCGCACCGAGGTGCACCGCATGCGCCATGCGTCGGACGCGATTCTGCTGGGCATTAACTCCGCGATGGCCGATGACCCCTTGTTGACAGACCGCAGCGAACTTCCCCGGCGGCGTCGCTTGTTGCGGGCCATACTCGATTCGCACCTGAGACTGCCGCTGGATTCGCGGCTGGTGTGTTCGGCGGAAGGGGATCTCGTCGTCTTCTGCAACGAGAGTTTGGCGCCGCAAAAGCAATCCCGCATCAAGGCCCTGAAGGACCGCGGGGTGCAGGTGGAGGAGTTGGGCGGCGATGTCCGCGTACCACTCAAAGAGGTTTTGAAGTGGTTCGCTGGCCGGCAAATCACCAGCGTCATACTCGAAGGCGGATCAACCCTGAACACGCAGGCTCTTCGCGACGACGTGGTCGATAAGGTCAGCTTGTTCTATGCGCCCAAGATCCTGGGAGGGGATGCGATGCCCTTGATTGGCAACCTGAACGGAAGGAATACCGTACTGAAGCAGGCAGAGCTCACGCGTTTTGCCTCCGACGTGCTTTTCCGGGCATTGATCCACGATCCGTGGGAGAGCTGATTCTCCAGTTTCCGCGCAGCGGGCCACTCTCATCTCACGTGAAAATAGTCGCGATGGGATGCCCTGCTGCCTCTAGACCGCCGGAGTCAGCAGCCGGGCGTGCGATAAGCTTGAAGCTATGTTCACAGGATTGGTGGAGCAGATCGGAACTATCGTCAGCGTGGCGGAGCGCGCCGGGGCCAGACGCATTACCGTGGCTGCACCCGGCATCGCGTCCCGCATCCGCACCGGGGACAGCGTAGCGGTCAGCGGAGTCTGCCTGACGGCACTCGACATCCAGCCCGACTCCCATCCTCCGGTCTTCCATGCCGATCTGGCGCAGGAGACAGTCAATCGGACTTCACTCGCGATCCTCAAACCCGGATCTAAGGTGAATCTGGAGCTGCCGACCTCTGCGGGAAGCCCGCTGGGTGGTCACATCGTTCAAGGCCACGTCGACGGAATCGGCAAGTTGGTATCGCTCACCCAGGTATCGGACGCAGCTGATCCTGACCTGGCCGACTGGTGGCTGAAGGTCACGGTTCCGGAGAATGTCACACGCTTCATGATCGAGAAGGGGTCGATCGCCGTCGAAGGCATCAGCCTGACGATTGCCAGTTTTCAGCAGGGGCTGCCCGAGGGAGATGTAATCACCATCGCGATCATTCCTCATACCTATCTGGCAACGAATCTTCATACCATGCATCCCGGCTGGCCCGTCAACATTGAAGCTGATGTCCTGATCAAGTTCGCCGAGCAGCAGAGCCGCGTGCCGCAATTCGACATGACCGCCGACTTTCTGCTGGCCAACGGGTACTGACCGATCTGGACCAAATCCAACGCACTCCAACTCAGGCCCGTCCGGGCAGCCCCGCGGCTCTGTATCAAAAAGAGACACACCTCTGCGGTGTGGGCTATCGGCAGAATTGCGCTAGAGCAGAAGCAGGGTTACTGTAAGCTGCGCCACATATCTCTGCAGGCATTTTCATCAAGAAAATGCCCACATCGCTGACGCTGGATACATCACGCTATCCCTGCTTCTGCTCTAGACAGTGTGGGTCTGCATGAAAATCGAGGGACTGGCACTGCCGCTGTTCTTCATCAAACTGGCCTTGTGTCCGTGGTAGTCAAAGACCACCAGGAACACGACCATGAGCGCAACTCCAACCGCAGTAGAAATCTCCCCATCTGTCGCGGTGGTGGTTCCTGACTACCAACCATCTGTTTTCTCCTGACGGCCAGTAGGAGTGGCCGTGGCGGCGGTTGTTTGGTTGACAAATGTTGGGGATAACGGCTCTCTGCAATTTTTTGCAATTGTAATGGTGGTGTCATAGGACTTTCTCCTGCGCGCCAATATTATTGATCACGAGCACACACGTTCTCCAGTTCGGGGGACAAGTGGGCGGGAGGCAGGCATCATGGCTATCGCCTTAGCGTCATCGATAGGAAACCTGCAGGAATGGCTACAGTTTGTAGTAGCAGCTTGTGCCTGTGGATTGGTCTTTTGGCGGACTGGACTGGGGTCAAGCCCTGAGAGTTACGCGACGCGGTTCGACAACGCCAGGGCTGTCCGCAGACCTGGCAAACTGCTGCGATGGCCAACTCGCCCCACTCCAATTCGCGAGGGTTAGAGGAACTGGCGGGCGCGGCTCTGATAGCCGGACGAAACGCCCTACTGTGGCGTGATGATGCCGCCCACCCGGCTTTTTGCGGGTAGCTCGATGCCCCGGTGATCCCGCTCCACCACTGCGCTTTTCCCCGCAACGCCGCTGGCATTCGGTCGCGCCAGGCGCATGGCCTCCGCAATCACATCCGTATACTTCAGTCCCGCGCCAGTGTTGAAGAGGACCACGCGATCGCTGGACTTCAGGTCTCCCGTTGCTATCAGTTGATCGTAGGCCGCAGTGGCGGCTGCTCCCTCGGGCGATAGCAGAATGCCTTCGTGTTTCGCCCAATCCAGCAGCGAGGCAAGGATGGCCTCGTCCGGGAGATCCAGGGCCATTCCCCCCGACTCCCGCAGGATCTCGAGAATAATGGCATCCCCATAAGGCTTAGGCACGCGCAGACCCGAGGCGAAGGTATTGGCGTTGGCAAAGAATTGCGACACCGGGGCACCCTGTTGAAACGCGCGAGCCACGGGAGCGCACCCTGAGGATTGCAGGGCGAACATCCGCGGCCTCTTGCCAGCCCGAACCCAGCCCAGTGCTTCCATCTCTTCGAAGGCCTTCCACATACCGATCAGGCCGACCCCGCCGCCGGTGGGATAGAAGACGGCCTCGGGGTACTCCCAGCCAAGCTGCTCCACCAATTCGTAGCCCATGGTCTTCTTGCCTTCGACGCGGAAGGGCTCTTTAAGTGTTGAGATATCGAACCAGCCCTCCTGATGACTGCGCTCGGCGATGATGCGGGCACAATCGGAGATGAGGCCGTCTACGAGCGTCACATTGGCTCCATAGGCCACACACTCCAGGTAGTTGGCGAAGGGTACATCGCGCGGCATGAAGATGTTCGCCTCAATACCGGCGGCCGCCGCATAGGCGGCAAGGGCTCCGGCGGCGTTGCCAGCGGAGGGAACAGCCAGCTTTTTGATTCCATAGTTCCGTGCCATCGAGACGGCGAGTGAGAGTCCCCGCGCCTTGAAGGTTCCGGTGGGATTGTTCGCCTCTTCCTTGAGGAAAAGGTTGGGATTGCGGCGGCTGCTGAGCATCGGGGTCCAGCCCTCGCCCAAAGTTACCGGCTCCACATCAGGCAGGACGCCCGCATAGCGCCACATGCCGGGACTGGGAGCGCGGTCGGCCGCCTGGGAATCAGGCCGAGCAGCTGACTGCCGCAGCGCGTCCATCTCATAGCGGACGTACAAGGCTCCAGCGCACGCAGGACAAACGGTTTGCGGGGTAGCGGCCGATACATGGACGTGGCAGCGGGAGCACTCAAGGAAGGCAATTGCCGGCATACCTCAGAGATTAGAGCATTTATCGTAATGAGGTGTGGTGGTGAGTTTTTCGAGGGCGGGGCCAACAGGTAAACTGAAAGTATGACCATTGCGCCACCCCTGGCCCTGCCGGTTAAGATGATTGCCATCGATATCGACGGCACCGTATTGCCGACGCGAGGAACCACCATCAGCGAGCGCAATCGTAGGGCTCTGCAGGCGGTTGAGGCAGCGGGGATTGAGATCGTGATCGCAACCGGTCGCCGCCAGGCCTTTGCCCTGCCGATTGTCGAACCGGTGGGGCTTCGGCGGGAGACCATTCTGATTTCCTCGAACGGCTCGATCACGAGAAATTTTGCCGGGGATCTGTTGGATCGGTCCCTGGTGCCAGCGGAGACGGCAAGGGAGCTTTGCGGGCTGCTGCGTAATTACGGCTCGACGGTGATGACGTTTGATCGCGAAGGACCCGGCTCGCTGGTGATCGAGTCGTTGGTGACGCTGCACCAGCGAATTGCGCTGTGGGTCGAAGCCAATCGCGCCTCACTTGTCGAGGTGGCCCCGCTAGAGCGAGCATTTGACGGCGGCGAGTGCCCGGTGCAGGCGATGGTTTGCGGTTCGGTGGAAGCGATGCAGCGGGCGTATGCGGCACTGAGAGCCAGCGCCCTGGCCCCGGGCATTGAAATCCACCGGACCGAGTATGCGGAGCGCGACCTCTGCATTGTGGATATTCTGCCCAACGGCTGCTCAAAGGGTGCCGCCCTCGAGCGGCTGGCGCAGCAGAGAGGGATAAGGCGGGAGCAGGTCATGGCCATTGGAGACAACTACAACGACTTCGACATGATGACCTACGCAGGCCGCCCTGTGCTGATGGCAAACGCGGCCCCCGAGCTGCTCCTCACTGGCATGGAATGCGGCTGGCATACTACTGGCACCAACGACGAGGACGGCGTCGCGCAGGTGCTTGAATCCGTGTGCCGGGACGCAGATGAAGCCCGGAAAATGAATCGCGTATGAACATGCCCATCTCGTGGCAGGGGATTCTTGAATCCAAGGTGATAGAGTGCCAAAGTGATAGTAGGACGAGGATGACGTTGCGTAGAAAGGCTGGCTGGACACGAGGCATCGGGGTGATAACAGCCCTACTTGGCGTTGGTGGAAGCGGCGCCGTGGCTGCAGACAGTCCTGCCCCGAATCTCACCGCCCTTCACGTCACGCTGTCAAACGGATTTGACCTTATCTGTGATCATCGCGAATTCATCGGGGAGCGGGTTCGACTTTACCTCGAGCCGGGAAGCTGGAGTTTTGTTGAAGTAGCCGGGTTGGAGATCCTCAGCGTGGAACCAGCTCCAGCGCTGGGATCCGGCCCGGCTATGGCTCAGTCCTTGCCGGCCGGGACGGCCCAGCACCTGCCGGACCCTACACCGGATCAACTGCGTGGGATGATGTCGCGGGCGGGCGCGCAGCACAACCTCGATGTGGATTTGCTGGCGAGCGTAGTTCGCGCTGAGAGCGGGGGCAACATCCGTGCGGTCAGCCGGACAGGAGCCCGGGGTCTGATGCAACTTATGCCGGCCACCGCAACGCTGCTCGGGGTTGAGGACAGCTTTCACCCGGAGCAGAACATCAACGGCGGCACCGCCTATCTGGATGCCCTGCTGCTTCGCTACCACGACGACATTCCCCGGGCCCTCGCGGCTTATAACGCTGGCCCTGCAGCGGTGCATCGCTATCACGGAGTTCCGCCCTATCGCGAGACACGCGCCTACGTGGCTCGGGTCATTCATGAATTCAACCGGCGCAAGTCCCTGGCAGCCAGAGACTCTCTCGCGGCGCTCGCGGCCACCCGCACCGCAAGCCGGATGGCGACCGCAACAGAGAATCACATCCAGTAGCAACAGCGCATCCGGTAGAAGCATCGGGGAGAATTTATCTTGAAGACGAAGCACTGGGTGGTGTGGCTGATTGCCGCGGTGGCCCTGACCGCGCTGGTGATATTCGCGCACCATCGCATTCATTTTGACTGGCGCGTATTTTTTGAGCAGCTTCGTGCGGCGGATTGGCGCCGGATTGCGCTGGGGATCAGCTTCATCTACGTCGCCTACATCTTGCGGGCGGCGCGCTGGGCACTCTTCGTCCGCCCCACCAAAAAGGTTTCCACGTTTTCCGTGCTGGGGTCGCAGGTCATCGGCTTCACCGCGGTGGCAATCTTCGGACGCCTGGCGGACCTGGTGCGGCCATACCTTGTCGCTCGCAGATTGAACCTGCCGCTGGGCTCGCAGATCGCGGTCTACACGGTAGAGCGCATGTTTGACCTGGGATCGATGGCACTGATTTTTTCAACGGTACTACTGTTTGGCCACGACAGCGTGGCCCTGCCCCACCACGAACTGATGATTCGCATGGCCAGAGCCGGCCTGCTGGGTACGGTTGCCCTGGCCGCCTTCGCCATAGCGGTACGAGTATGGGGTGCGACGGTGGCGGCTATCGCGCAGAAGATGCTGCATCCCCTTTCGTCCTCCCTCGCGGAAAGCGTCGCGAGCAAGATCCGCGCCTTTCGCGACGGTCTGAATGCTATTGGATCTTTCTCGGAATTTGGCATAGCGGTGGCGCTCTCGCTGGCGATGTGGGGATTGATTACCAGCGCATATCTCCAAACTACCCATGCCTTTGTGAATTCGCCGGAACTGGCCACCATGACGCTCTCCCGCTGCATGCTGCTCATGGCGGCAAGCATGGGCGGATCTATCGTTCAATTGCCCATCATCGGTTGGTTCACCACCATTGGCGTGACGACGACCGCCATGCAGAAACTCCTCAACGTCGCTTGGGAGCCCGCGCTGGGATGCGGGGCCATGCTGCTGGTGGTCACCTTTATGTCCATCATCCCCGTAGGGCTGATCTGGGCACAGTTTGAACACGTATCCCTGAAGAAGGTCACCGAAGAGAGCGAGCATGCTGGGGAACAAGTGGCAGCCACTGAAACGGTCGTCTAGCGAAACGGCTGGCGAGTGCCCGGTCTGCGAAGTTCTCTGGACAAATTCTCATCCCGACCGGAGCGCGGCGAAGCCGGAGGTATTGCGCTTTCAGCGTCCGATCCATGGGATGTTCCTGATCCTTGGGCCTTTTACTGTCCTCTTGACACTTTCGTGGTGGCATTTAAACTATGTTGCTCAGGGCCAGATTGCGTACGTCTGACTTAGCTCAGGAGCGAATCAGCATGATCAACCTGCGGAGTAGCGCTGTCCTCGGTCTGTGTCTCGCCACAGCCCCTTCCCTGCTCGCCGATTTCACCTACCAGGAGACCACCAAGATTACCGGCGGCGCGGTCGTCGGCATGATGAAGGTAGCTGGCATGTTCAGCCATGAAGCTCGCAAGCTGGGCGAGCCCATGATTTCGAGCGTTTACCTGAAGGGCAACGTAATGGCCCGCGTAAACGACACCGACACCGAGATCATCGACCTGGACCGAGGCACGGTAACTACTATCAATCATCATGACAAGACCTACACGGTGATGACCTTCGAGCAGATGCGGCAGCAGATGGAAGCAGCGCGGCAGGAAGCGGAAAAGAAGCAGGCCCAAGAGACCAAGAGTGCTTCGACCAAGAGCAGTGAGCCGCCGCCGGACATGAAGTTCAAGGTGAACGTGCGCAACACGGGAGCCAACAAGGCTGTCGCCGGGCTGCAGGCCAGCGAGGCCATCCTGGCAATGGAACTGGAAGCCACGGATAAAAAGTCTGGCCAGTCAGGATCACTGGCGATGACGAACGACATGTGGTTGGCGCCGGAGATCCCCGGCTACGAAGAGATTCGGGATTTTGAACGCCGCTATGCCCTCAAGATGGGTATGGTTTTGAGGGGGGCCATCAATCCCTCTATGCTGGCCTTGCAGCCGGGGATGGGACAAGGACTGGCGGACATGATGAAGGAGATGTCCAAACTGAAAGGCGTACCGGTCTTACAGGTGATGCGCGTCGGGGCCACGCCCAATGGCGAACCGCTGCCGGCTGCTTCAGAAGCTCCCCTGCCGCCAGCGGCAGAGTTGCCCACGGTCGGCGAAATGGCGCAACAGACCGCTGCCAGTGCGGCGACCTCGGCGATAACCAGCCATATGGGAGCCATGGGCTCTGCTCTTGGCGGCCTGAGCGCGGGCCTAGGCGGATTTGGCAGGAAAAAGAAGAGCGACGCGCCCCCGGCGAATACCACTGCGGCCACGGCGACGAGCGCAGTTCTGATCGAGTCCAGTACCGAGCTGACCAACTTCTCCTCGGCAAAAGTGGATGGCTCGCACCTCGATGTCCCTTCTGGTTACAAGCAGGTACAGCCGAAGACGTATTCCTCGCAGTAGTGCCTGATCCTTCAAAAAAAGCGGCGGCAGAATCTTTTCGATTTTGCCGCCGTTCTTGTGTTTAGTTTCATTTGCTGAGTGGTCCAGACTGTTTTACGGCCCCGGCTTGGCCGGCGGAATGGCGCGCAGATACTCGTAGATTGCGCGTAAGTCGTAGTCAGACATTTCCTGATAAGTGGGCCACGGCATCACCTGAAGCAGAGGTCCGAACTGCGGGTGTAGATGCTCCAGATCGATGCCTGTACGAATGATCTTCCTGAATTCCGCAAAGGTATGGCCTTCGGGGAGTCCGTTCTCGGGCGTGAGATTTCGCGAGGTGAAGGGACCAAACTTTTGGCCTCCCGCCAGGTAGTGCGCAGCGTTGATTTTTTTCTTCTGACCCAGGTATGGATCGCCGCCTGGAGCGAATTCGGGGTTGGTGTGGCATCCGCTGCAGTCTCCCACCGCGTTGACCAGGTAGCTGCCAAGGCCGACCAAGGCTGGATTTTTACCCTTTAGATCGAGCGGTACGGGAGCGATCTGATAGCCTCGCTTGATCCGCCACTGATCGTGCGTTGCTTGCGCGGTCTGAGCGTTGGCGGCGACCGTCACCGCGCCAAGCGCTGTAACCAGCCCCACCAAAGCTGTCACGTTTAAAGCGTTGCGTATCATCTTCATTTTCTATCCACAAAACTGGGCTCTTCCCGCTCACACGGGAAGGGGGAAGCATTCTTTGCACTGGAACTGACAAATGGGCCCGATGGAAGTCCCAGCGCCGGTCCCGGGTGGTAGCCCGAGTGCGCCGGGTGTAACCGATGCAAGATCCGTTTCGCTGCAGTGGCGTGCAGTTGGTATCCGCAATGCGCCACGTGCGGTGAAATGGATCTATCCACGAGCGAGGGATCGAACAAGTAACATCGCGTCTCCTCTCCCACTTGGCGGGCAATGATGCTTTGATGTGGGCAGGCTTGTCAAGCTCATTAAAGTACCCACTTTGCCAGTGACTTCTCGCGTTACGCCGGGTAGCGCTGACGCCCTGGAACGCATCTATAGTCTTCATGACAAACACCATGGCGAATCCCACAAAGTCGATTTTGAAGGGGGCGCTGGCCGGTTTTGCTGGAGGTCTGGTGGGCGCGGCGGCGAAGGCTTATCTCGAAGGACTCTACGCTCATCGGCTGGCCGAGCCACCAGTGCCAAATGCGCACTACGTGGATGGGCCCATCCACGAGATTGGAACAGCACTCGCCGTGACCCTTATGCCGGACGTCGCGCCCACCCTGGCACCCTGGGTCTCTCTCGGACTGGCTGGCGCGGCCTACGGGGCAGCGGTGGAGATGGAGCCGACGACCTCATCCTGGCAGGGTGCGGCCTTTGGCCTCGCGATGGGCCGGGTTGGGCGCGCAACCTCGGCGCCTGATGCCGACTTCACCGCCGCCGGGGCTGCAGCGGCCACGCAGGCGCGGATCAGCAGCCGCGTGACCCATGCCGTCTTCGGTATTGTCACGGAGATTGTGCGGCGAGGCGTGCGGCGCGGGCTGGCCTGAACAGAAGGTGGCGCCGGGGGAGAGTGAGCCAAGTAGAGACGGCCCTGCTAGAATCGCGGCACGAGATGAAGTGCCCTTACTGCGGATTTGCGCAAGACCGTGTGGTGGACTCACGAGAGAGCAAGGAAGCGGATTCTATCCGCCGCCGCCGCGAGTGCGAGCGCTGCGAAAAGCGCTTTACTACCTATGAACGCCTTGACGAAATCCCCTACATGGTGGTGAAAAAGGATGGACGCCGCGAGCGATTTGAGCGCCAGAAGGTGCTCAGCGGCTTGCTCCGTGCCTGTGAAAAACGTCCCGTTTCAGCCAGCAAACTGGAGACAATCGTCGACGAGACCGAGGCGTATCTGGTGGATTCCCCAGAGCGCGAACGCTCCACGACGGCCATCGGCGAACTGATTATGGAGCGGCTGAGGGTTATTGACACGGTGGCGTATATCCGCTTCGCCAGTGTCTACCGGGACTTCAAGGATGTGCGCGAGTTTAAGGAAGAACTAGAGCAACTGCTGAACAGCAAAGAACAGCATGGCGTTGCGGGCAGGAAGAAGTCGGGGAACAGAGCCTAGCAAATTCAGGGGATAGCAGAGAACAGAACTCAGGCCATTTCCCCGCCGACGACAACTGATCCCTTCTCTCTTCGTATTCAAGGAGCACCATGAGCGCAGACGATCCGCAAAAGATACACACCGTCACGCTGATACCCGGCGACGGTATCGGTCCCGAGGTTAGCTCGGCGGTGGTGCGCATCCTTGAGGCCACCGGGGTCAAGTTCGAGTGGGAGCGGTACGCCGCCGGCGCGGACGCGTTCGCGCAACATGGCGAGTACGTGCCGAAAGAACTTTATGCCTCGATCGAAAAGACCAAGCTGGCGCTGAAGGGGCCGGTCACAACCCCTATCGGCGGGGGATTCTCTTCCATCAACGTGACCTTGCGAAAGGCGTTCGAACTGTATGTGAACTTCAGGCCCATCAAGAATCTGCCGGGGCTGGAGACACGTTATCCCGGGATAGACCTGATCATCGTCCGCGAGAATACCGAAGGCGAGTATGTGGGTTTGGAGCATGAAGTGGTGCCGGGGGTAATGACCTCGCTTAAGGTCATTACCGAAAAGGGCTCGACGCGAATTGCGAAGTGGGCCTTTGAGTATGCACGCAAGCATGGCCGCCGTAAGATTCATGCGATTCACAAAGCGAACATCATGAAGATGTCGGATGGCCTGTTCCTGAAATGCGCGCGCGCGATCGCCAAGGGCTACCCCGAGATTACGTATGGCGAACACATCATCGACAACACCTGCATGCAACTGGTGACAAATCCGTACCAGTACGACACGCTGCTGCTGCCGAATCTTTACGGCGACATAGTGAGCGATCTGTGCGCGGCGTTCGTAGGAGGACTGGGGCTGGTGCCGGGAGCCAATATTGGGGCGGATGCGGCCATCTTCGAAGCGGTGCACGGTTCGGCTCCGGACATCGCGGGCAAGGACATCGCGAACCCTACGGCGATGTTGCAATCGGCCATCCTGTTGCTGCATCACATCAACGAGACCGATGCGGCAGACAAGGCCCAGGCGGCATTGGAGCTGGTCTACGGCGAGAAGCGTTCGCTGACGCGGGACGTGGGCGGCACCAGTGGAACCAGCGCCTTTGCCGACGCAATGGTAAAAGCAATCGAAGAAGTCAAACTCTAGCTTGAGCATTCGCCACAGGGACGGTTACGAATGATATGGACTTGGTTAAGAATCGCTTCAACCGCAGGCAGTTCAACTCGAAGCAACGCAAATTCTAGATCGGCAGTGGGATTTGCCGCCTTGGCACTGGTGATGACCGCCGCACTGTTCTCGGCTGGTTGCAGGAAAGCCGGCACCAACACCAGCACGGAGGCCAAGCCGGGACCTGCTACCGCCTACACGCCGATCGATTATGCGACCTCTGGCACCATCGCGGGGACGATCCGCTTCCCCAAGTCGGCGCCCGCGCGGATCCAGATTGACATGGCGCAGGATCCGGTCTGCGGCATCGCTGCGGACAACTTCAGCGAGCAGTACATGGTGAAGAATGGCGGCCTGCAGAACGTCTTCGTGTACGTCAAGGAAGGACTGAACGGCAAGGTGTACGCTCCCTCCACCAGCCCGGTAACGCTTGACCAGAAGGGCTGCCGCTATACGCCGCACGTAATCGCGGCCATGGTGGGCCAGCCGGTCGACTTCACCAACAGCGATGCCACCATGCACAACGTGCACGTGATGGCGGAGATGAACAGCAGCCAGAGCATGGACGTCTCCCAGCCACCGCGCGGCGGCGAGACGCAGCGGGCCTTTCAGAAGCCTGAGACGATGATGCCGGTGCGCTGCAACAACCATCCCTGGATGCAGGCATTCATTAACGTTGCGCCCAATCCCTTCTTTGCCGTGACCGACGAAAATGGCCACTTCGAGATCAAGGGATTGCCGCCCGGAACCTATACGCTGGTGGCCGTCCATGAGGAACTGGGGCAACAGACCGCGCAGCTTACCGTCACCTCCCAGGCCACCACAACCGCACAGATGAGCTTCACCGGCGGCGCAGGAAATATGGCGCAGTAAACTGCAAAGCGCTGATTTCTTCTCACGACTAATATCTTCAGGCATGAGGAGATAAACCTATATCTCTAAAGCGAGACATAGGGCACCCCGGATACCACTCTCGCCGGGCGGATGTGTGGCTGGAGCCGGAAAGTAGCCGGCCCTATTTCGTTATGTTGGCTGATTTTGCTTCTGCCTCCTGTAAAATTCCATGAAACGAATATGCAAAAGCCACTACAGATCGGCATCCTTGGCGCGACGGGCATGGTCGGCCAGCGTTTTATCCAGCTTTTGGAGCACCATCCCTGGTTCGAGGTGGCCTGGCTGGCGGCCAGTGACCGCTCGAGCGGAAAGCGTTTCGGAGACGCTGTGCGCTGGAAGCTGGACACGCAACTGCCCCGGCGCATTGCCGATATGCAGGTGTCACCGGCCGAGCCCGCTGGCGCGCCCAAGGTGATCTTCGCCGCGCTGGATGCAGACATCGCCCGTGAGCTGGAGCCGAAATTTGCAGCTGCCGGGTGTGCTGTCGTGTCGAACTCGAGCGCCTTCCGCATGCATCCCGATGTACCGCTGGTGATTCCTGAAGTCAACGCGGAGCACCTGCACCTCATTGAAGAGCAGAGCTGGCGTAAGCAATCGGGTGGCTTCATCGTGACCAATCCCAATTGCTCCGCCATCGGGCTGGTGATGGCGCTGCGTCCGGTTGAAGAGCGATTCGGCATCGAGGCTATTTTCGTCACTACTATGCAGGCGGTCAGCGGCGCGGGCTATCCGGGAGTGGCTTCGCTGGACATTCTGGGCAACGTGGTTCCCTACATCAAAAATGAAGAAGAGAAGATGGAGGAGGAGACGCTGAAGCTGCTGGGCCGCTTCGATGGCCATGCGGTAAGGCCCCTGGCCGCTAAGATGAGCGCGCACTGCAATCGCGTCGCCGTCGAAGATGGACACACCGAAAGCGTTTCCATTAAGTTGCGTACTCAGGCTACGAAGGCGGAGATTCTGACGGCGTGGAAGGAATTCGCGCCACTCGCCGGTCAGCAGCTGCCCAGCGCTCCGCCACAGCCAGTCGAGTGGGTGGAGGCGGATGACCGCCCGCAACCGCGGCTGGATCGCATGCGCGGCAACGGCATGGCGGCAACGGTGGGCCGTCTGCGTCCCTGCGGATTGCTTGATTGGAAGTTCACGGTGGTCTCGCACAACACGATTCGCGGCGCAGCTGGGGCAGCAGTGCTCAACGCTGAATTGCTGCTTTCGCTGGGCAAGCTCGAACCCACACTCGACCGGACCATGACAGGAACGTCGGCATGAAACTGGTCGTCATGAAATTCGGCGGTACTTCGGTGGAAGACGCAACCGCCATTGATCGCACGGCGCAGATAGTTGCCAGTAGAATTGCCCGTGGTCAGCAGCCCATCGTCGTGGTCAGCGCCATGGCCAAGGTGACGGACCAGTTGCTATCGGTAGCAAATTGCGCTGCTCGCGGAGACCGCGCCGGCGCGCTGGCCATCAGCGCGCGACTGCGCTGCCGCCATCGCGACACCGCGTCGGCGCTGCTGCCCATGGAAAAGGCGGCCGTCTATCACACCTGGATGGATGTGCGCTTCGACGCACTCGACGAGGTATTGCGCGGACTCGCCGCGGTTGGCGAGTTGACTATCCGCGTAACCGACCTGGTTGCAAGCTACGGCGAACGCCTCTCCAGCAAGCTGCTCGCGGCGACATTCGAAGAGCGCGGCATCCCCGCGACAGCAGTCGATGCCCGCGACATCATCATCACGGATTCGCAATACGGCCGGGCGGTTCCCAATGACGAGCTGATCGAGCAGCGCTCTGGGCTGCATCTGTTGCCCCTGGTCGAGGATGGACGCGTGCCGGTGATGGGCGGGTTTATCGGCGCTAACGAGCAGGGCGTAACCACGACGCTGGGCCGCGGCGGCTCCGACTTCACCGCTGCTTTGGTGGGCGGCGCAATGAACGCAGAGGCAATCGAAATCTGGACGGACGTCGACGGCGTGATGACTACAGACCCCCGCGTCTGTCCTGACGCCCTGCGCGTAAAGACGATCAGCTTTGAAGAAGCGGCAGAGCTGGCCTACTTCGGTGCCAAGGTCCTGCATCCAGCCACGATCCTTCCCGCGGTGCAGAAGAATATTCCCGTGCTGGTGCTCAACTCCCGCAAGCCCGCGAATGAAGGCACGCGGATCATCTCGCTGGCTCCGCACTGCCGCAGCCCATTCAAGTGCATCGCAGCCAAGCGGCGGCTTACCATTATCGATGTGGTGGCAAACCGCATGCTGATGTCGCATGGCTACCTGAAGGAGATCTTCGACGTCTTCGATAGGCACAAGTGTGCTGTGGACATGGTTTCCACGTCGGAGGTCAGCGTATCCCTGACAGTTGATTCGAACGAAAAGCTTCCTGCCATCGCGGCAGATCTGGGCAAGCTGGCCGACGTGAAGTATGAAGGCCGCAAAGCCCTGGTCTGCATGGTCGGCGAAAACATTCGCGGACAGAATGGCATTGCCGCGCAGGTCTTCCAGGCCATCCGCCACATCAACGTCCGCATGATTTCGCAGGGTGCATCGGAGATCAACATGAGCTTTATGATTGATGAGGATGATGTGGACGAAGCAGTGCGCTCGCTGCACGCGACCTTCTTTGAGAATCCTGACCCCGAGATTTTCGACGTTAAAGCTCGTGAAGCTGCCCGGTCAGCGCTCGCTAGCATCGCACTTGCAAGTGAAAGCGTGAAGCAATAATGCTCTTCGTCATGATTGGGCAGGGAAAGACGGGCAAGCTGGTAGGCGAGGTCGCCCGTGAGCGTGGGCACGCGGTGCGCGTGGTAGCCGAGGAGGACAACGCGAATGGCGCGGCGTTGACCGCTGAGTTGCTGAAGGGCGTGGATGCCGTCATCGATTTCACTACGCCCGAGGCGGTTGTCCCCAACATGCGGGCCTGTCTGGAGCATGGGGCGCGCATGGTGGTAGGCACGACTGGCTGGTATGCCCAGCTATCTGAGATGCGTGCTCTGGCCGAACGCAATCATGCGGCGCTGCTCTATGGAACCAACTTCTCAGTTGGAGTGCAGGTGATGTACCGGGTGGCAAGGGAGCTGGCGCGGGCGGCCCAGGGCTACACCTTCACCATCACGGAGACGCACCACACCAGCAAGAAAGACGCTCCTTCGGGCACTGCCCTCTCCATCAAGCAGGTACTGGAGACGGCGAATCCGGCACTCAACGTGGAGATCAGATCGGTGCGCGAGGGCGATGCCTCCGGTATTCACGTCGTGCAGGCGCGCTCGCAGAATGACTTCCTCGAGTTGAAGCATGAAGCCTTCTCGGGTCGGGGATTTGCCGAGGGTGCGGTGCGCGCTGCCGAGTGGGTAACGGGAAAGACGGGATGCTGGGATTTCCGCGAAATCTTTGAGCAGCTAGACTGAGGCCTGCCTCAATAGTTCCTTCGATGAGCCCCATATTTCAAAAGCGAGACTTGGGCACCCGGCAGCCGACCACCACAAGGTAAGCTTTTAATATGAGCGGAAGCGACGAGCGGGGCCCGCAGCAGCAGCAGAGGCTGAAGCAGGCCAAGATTGAGTTTGATGCCTTGCTGCGAAAGCTGCTGCCAGAGTGCGCGCGCGGGCGGTCGGGGCTGTTTGGCCAGCACGCGCGGGCCCTGGGCAAAGAGGCGGCCGCACGCTACTACGCATGGCCGGACTCGGACAAGTTGCTGGCGCTCAGCGAAGAGATCGCCGCCCGGCAAGAGGAACTGGGCGATACGAGCGAGTTGCCGCTGCTGAGCGCGTACCTTGGTTATCGCGCAGAGAGGGCCGCTGATGTTCCCGGCGAGCCCCGCCTGGCTTTGCGCTTTTTGCAGGAGTTGAAGCGGGAGGAGTTTGTGGCTCGGGGCCTTCCTACCAACATAGAGCGCTACGTCGAAACAGAGGATGTCGCGAGAGAGGACGATCGCGAAACGGATGAACATGAATGAGCCGAAGTAAACGGTTTGAAAAACGGGAGTTGCGGCTGGAGCAGGCCAAGGATGAGTTTGAGGTGCTGCTGCGCGCCTGCCTGCCCGAGGCGGCTCGTGGCCGTCTGGGTTTGTTCGATCAGTACGACACAGTGCACACCACTGCCCATAAACTGCCTCACGATCGCCACATGAAGCGGATGAACCGCATTAATGCTTCCCTGAATTTGATTGAAGAAGAACGTGAAGATGTGCGCCCTGCCGAGATGCCAAGTAAGGGCGAGAATCGCGGCTGGCCCGAGGCCGACCATCTGCGCGAGCTGGCCGCAGAAGTAGTCGCGCTGAAAGAGCGTGCCGTCGAAACCGACCCGTGGCTGCCGCTCGACGCCTACCTGAGGGCTTGCAACGTAAAGGGCAAGAACGCTCCCGGCGAGCCGCGCCTGGCCATGCTGCTGCAGCAGGAGTTGAAGATCAGCAGCTAGAGGGCTGAGTGTAGGCACCCCCCTTCTTACGGTGTAGACTCGACGAGTTATGGAATTGACGGGTTGTGGGACAGCACTGGTAACGCCGTTTCGGCAGGACGGCAATGTGGACGAGCGCGCACTATTCTCCCTGGCGAACTGGCAGATCGATAGCGGCATCAACTTTCTGGTCGCCTGTGGCACCACTGCCGAGACGCCCACGCTTAGCTATGACGAATGGGCGACTGTAATCTGCGTTGTGGCGGAGGCCGCCGGAGGGCGCGTGCCGGTGTGGGCGGGGTGCACGCACAACTGCACGCGGGAGGCAGTGAAGCTCGCCCGCGTGGCCGCGGAAATCCCCGGCGTGACGGCTATCCTTACCGCCAACCCCTACTACAACAAGCCGACGCAGGAGGGGCAGTACCAGCACTTCAAGGCGATCGGCGAGGCGGTGGAAATCCCCGTCGTGCTCTACAACATCCCCAGCCGCACGGGCACCAATCTTGAGCCGAAGACTATCGCGAGGCTGGCGCAGGATGTTCCAACCATCCAGGCGGCGAAGGAGTCGAGTGGCGTGCTCAGCCAGATCACCGAGTTGATCAACCTGCTGCCCCCCGAGTTCAAGGTCTTCGCCGGAGACGATCCTATCGCCTTGCCGGTGATCGCGGTCGGCGGCGCGGGACTGGTGTCCGTGGCCTCGAACGAGATACCCGCGGAAATGGCCGGTATAGTGAACGCCGCACTGAGGAACGAGTGGTCCGTGGCTCGCCGCATCAACCGAAAATTCTACCCGCTGATGCTGGCCAATTTCTGGGAGACCAGCCCCTCGCCGGTGAAATACGTGATGGAGTTGATGGGCAGGATCGACCACACGGTACGCCTGCCGCTGGTTCCCCCTATTCCGGAAACCCGCAGGAAGCTGGAGCATCTGGCGGCGGAACTAGGCCTGCTGAAGCTGGCAACCGTGCCTGAAGGCAACCTGAAGATGTCCTAGCCCTCTGTGACGACGGACTGTGACTTCGGAGCAATCGAGGGCCCCTCAGAGAAGCATGTCCGGCGCTGATGCACACTACTCATCAACCGAAGAATATGGATATATTGAGTACCTATGGCTGAGCAAGATACATCCCTGAAGACACGGATTGAGCGATTTTTTGCTGCGGGGCCTGCGGCGGTCACCGACTCCGGAGCGATGCATGCCTTTCTCGAACTGCGTGAGGCCCTCGAGGCGGGCAAGGTCCGCGCGGCAGAGCCCGATGCTGCCTCGCCCTTCGGCTGGCGTGTGAATGCGTGGGTTAAACAGGGCATCCTTCTGGGCTTTCGCCTGGGCGTGATGAAGGAGATGGGCGGAGACGAATTTGGCTTCGTCGACAAGCATACTTTTCCTGTAAGGCGCTTCACGGTGGACGACGGCGTGCGCCTTGTGCCCGGCGGATCGTCGGTGCGGGCGGGTGCGTACCTTGCGAAGGGCGTTATCTGCGCGCCGCCTATGTTTGTGAACGTAGGCGCTTATGTGGATGAAGGCACCATGATTGACTCACACGCGCTGGTGGGCAGTTGCGCGCAGATTGGCAAACGTGTGCACCTGAGCGCGGCATCGCAGGTGGGCGGAGTGATCGAGCCGGTGAATGCCAGTCCCGTGGTCCTTGAGGATGACGTTCTGGTGGGCGGCAACTGCGGCATCTACGAAGGTACAGTGGTGCGCAAGAAGGCGGTGCTGGCGGCTGGGACTATCCTGACCCGGGGCACGCCAGTCTACGACGTAGTGAACGGCGAGGTGCTGCGAGCAAGCGGGGATAAGCCGCTGGTGATCCCTGAGGGGGCGGTGGTCGTTCCCGGATCGCGGGCGATTGCCAAGGGCAAAGGCGCACAGTGGGACTTGAGCGTTTACACTCCAGTGATCGTGAAATATCGCGACGAGAAGACCGAGTTGAGCCTGGTACTCGAAGACCTGCTGCGATAGCGCGAAGCCGCCCTGGAGGGCGCAGCACCCACCACAACCGGGTCAGACGAGGTCTGCCCCCGGAACTTCAGGCTGCCAGATGTGCCAAGCATTTTCACTTCTAGCCTCTACGGGCAAGAGTAGCCTTATGTGGCCTTTCCTGGCGAAGGCCACGACGAGCCTGGTGGCTTTGTGAACACCGGAAGTGAAAAATGCTGTAGCATCAGAGTTTACATGGATGAAAGTAAATTAAAGATTATTCCTCTGGGTGGTCTGGGCGAGTTTGGCATGAATTGCCTCGCGCTCCGCTGGCAAGACGACATCATCGTCATCGACGCCGGCCTGATGTTTCCTGAAACAGAACTGCTGGGCGTTGACATCGTGGTCCCGGACATCACCTACCTGATGGAGAACCGGGAGTGCGTTCGCGCCATCATTCTGACCCACGGTCACGAGGATCATATTGGCGGCCTGCCCTGGATCCTGAGCGAGCTGAACGTGCCCGTCTACGCAACGGAGTTCACGTTGGCCTACGTCGAGGGCAAGCTTGAAGAGCACAAGCTGCTGGACCAGACCGAGCTGATCGAGATCGAGCCCAAGCGTAAATTCACCATTGGCCCATTCACGGTGGAGCCGATCCGCGTGACTCATAGCCTCGTGGACTGTGTGGCTCTGGCAATTGAAACGCCGGTCGGAGTGGTGGTCCACACAGGCGACTTCAAGATCGATCTTTCGCCGCCGGATGGCAAGCCTTTCGATCTCCATACGTTTGCCGAGTACGGCAAGCGCGGTGTGCTGGCGCTGCTGCAGGACTCGACCAACGTCGACCGCCCCGGCTACACGCCCAGTGAGTGGGCTGTTCGCCCGCGCCTGGACGAGATTTTCTCGCGAGCCAAACGCAAGCTGTTCTTCAGCTGCTTCTCCTCCTCCATCTACCGCATTCGCATTGCGCTGGAACTGGCCCACCTGCACAAGCGCAAGGTGGCCATTGTTGGCCGCTCCATGGTGGAGTCGTCTGAGATCGCTCAGGACCTGGGCTACATCGACATTCCCCCCGGTCTGCTGATCAATCCAGGACAGATCAAGGACTACCCGGCTCATGATGTAGTGGTGATGATCAGCGGCACCCAGGGCGAGCCGATGAGCGCGCTGTCTCGTGCGGCGGTGGACAATCACAAGTTCGCGCACATTGAGAAAGGCGACACGGTTGTTCTCAGCTCGCGCGTGATTCCCGGCAACGAGAAGAGCATTTTCCGCGTAATCGATCACCTGTACCGCCGCGACGCAGAGGTTATCTACGACGACGGTGCCTCGGGGCTGATCCACGTCAGCGGACACGGCAGCCAGGAAGAACTGCGCCTGATGACCAACCTGCTGCGACCGAAGTTCTTCATTCCGGTGCACGGCGATTATCGCCATTTAAGGCGGAACTCGGACGTTGCCATGAGTACGGGTGTAGTTGAGACGGCGATTCTGCTCGAAGATGGCGATGTTCTCGACGTGGATACGAAATCCGCGAAGAAGAACGGCAAGGTGACCGCGGGTCGCGTCTGCATCGACTCCGGCTCGACCGGCGACGTGGTTGAAGACCTGGTGATTCGCGACCGGCGCCTGTTAAGCGAAGACGGATTCGTGCTGGCGATAGTTACAATTAACAAGCGCACCGGCCAGGTGGAGCGTCAGCCCGAGGTGGTGACGCGAGGATTCGCGGCGGCCGACCTGACCGACGAGGCGCGCGACGTTGTGGCGCGGACACTGGAGAACTCCAGCTCGGAAGAAAAAGCCGACTATGGAGTGACCAAGGAAAAGATTCGCATTGACCTGAAGCGCTATATACAGAAGCAGACCGGTCGCCGGCCGCTAATCATGCCGGTAATCCTCGAGATCTGACCGGCCGTCTGGTACGGATTGAGAACTGAGGATCTAGCCAAACGGACACGCCGCCCAGTTCCGCATCGTGCCCCACGTCTCAAAAGTGAGACACGAGCACCCAATTAGAACCCGGTTGCTGAGAAGCGTGCACTCCGCTGCATGAATGACTTAGGACTTTGGTGGATTCAATGCCGGACGACGTCAACACCACACGCCTGCTCCCACCATGCTGATTTCACTCGCCGATATCGAAGCTGCACAGTTGCATCTGCGCGGCGTCGCGGTCCACACTCCCCTGGTACCAATGGAGGACTATGACGGCGAGGGGCGGTTGTGGATCAAGGCTGAGTGCCTGCAGCCCATCGGCAGTTTCAAGCTGCGCGGTGCGTACAACAAGATCGCGCAACTAAGCCCGGAAGATCGCCAGCGCGGCGTCATTACCTATTCCAGCGGCAACCACGCACAGGGTGTGGCCTATGCGGCCAGGGCACTGGGGCTGAAGGCAGTCATCGTGATGCCCTCGAATACTCCCAAAGTAAAACTGCAAGCTACCCGGGCGCTTGGCGGCGAGATTGTGATGGTAGGGCTGGCGAGCCTTGAACGCAAGCAGAAGGCAGAAGAGCTGGCGCGGGAGTTTGGCTATGTCGTCGTCCCGCCGTACGACGATCCGGCCATCATCGCCGGACAGGGAACGTGTGGGCTGGAGATACTTGCCGATCTGGCGGATGTGGATCTGGTTCTCGCGCCAGTAGGCGGCGGAGGCCTGTTGAGCGGTGTGGCGGCGGCCATCAAACTTTCGCACCCCGGCGTCAAGGTCTTTGGCGTGGAACCAGAGCTGGCGGGCGACGCCGCAGAAAGCTACCGCACTGGGAACCTCGTCACATTCACCGGCGAACAGACCAGCCGTACACTGGCCGACGGGCTACGCACCCAAAGCATCGGCGAACTGAACTTCGCGCACATCCTTGCTTACGTAGATGGCATCGTGACCGTCACCGAAGCGGAGATTCGCAACGCGATGCGTCGCATGATCTTCTCTACCCGGTTGCTGACCGAGCCCAGTGGCGCGGTGGCAGCGGCAGGGGCGCTCTATCATTCTGCAAAGCTGCCGCCCTCTCGCAAAGCGGTCGCGGTGATGAGTGGCGGAAATGTGGAGCCGGAGACATTGCGGCGGGTGCTGAGCGAGCAGGAAGATTGATCCAGCAGGTGAAGTGCGCAATCCGATGCAGCCTTCGTGCCCTTTCGTCGCAATTTTTCCGCCTTCTCCGGCGAAAGCATCCCGTCGTCGCCACGAGCCCAATCTCTGCGCGTCGGGTTGCATCTAGAATGAAGACTTGCTAATACACTGTGCGACGAACCCTATGAGCCCGATGAATCGACTGCTGGCCTATTCTGTTTTTCTTCTTCCCCTGGTGACGCTGGCGCAGAAGCCCGCGTCGCCCGCCCCGCAGGGTACGCGTGCTACGGTTGTCCGCGAGACCGCAATTTACCTCGCGCCCGATACCACTGCGCAGAAGGTCGGCCAGATGACGCCGGGGCGCGAGATGGTAATCGTGGAGCATAGCGGCAAATGGCTGCGTGTATTTGCCAACACAGATGTAGAAGAGGCGCGCGATGCCGATGTCCCGCTCTTCGGGCAGGAATCGGCACCTCCCCCGGTTTCCGGCTGGGTTCAGGACAAGGGAGTCGTGACGGCGGCGACGGCCAATGGCGACGTCATTCTGCTGGGCGATGCCGCCACCAAGGAGACCACGGCTAGTGAGCCCCATTCTCCCGCACGCGCGGCGCTGGACGCACGCCTTCTCTATCGCCGGGTCAGCGATTTCTTTCCTCAGTCCCCGCTGGCACCGGAGAGCGCCTGGCGCGCGGCAGACATCCGCTGGCAGTTGCAGAAGGCCGACACCATGTCGCGCCCCTCCGCCCATGAGAAAGAGAACTACCTGCGCGAGCAGATGGACGACGACGAGTTGAAGAAGATTGAGAAGAAGTATCCCCATACCAAGTGGGCAGATATGGCGGCCTTTCTGCACATCGACAACAAGCTTTGCGGCGACTGGCAAGGCTCGACCAAGTGCCCGGAAAAAGAATCGGAGCTGTACGAGAAGTACGTCGCCGAGCATCCAGAGTCACCCAAGGCGCCCGAAGCCCTATATTCTGCCATCTACCGCCAATGCGTTCTGGTGGATATGTACGCGGCAAATGGTGACCACAAGAAATCGGACGGCGCACGTGCGAGCGCAAAAGGCTTGGCTGGTAAGCTGGTAAGTCACTGGCCGCAGACAGATTATGCGGCCAAGGCGAGCGCTCTGATATACAAGTTGGCAGAGGATATTCCCATTTACGGTATCGATCGCGAATAAGCGGCAGAGACCGGAGGTTTCTTGAACGATTTCGTGTTGTCTGTGTTGCTAGGCATCGTGGAGGGGTTGACGGAGTTCTTGCCGGTCAGTTCCACGGCCCATCTGAGAATCACCGAAGCATTGCTGCGTATTGACCTGACCAACCCCTATTGGAAGATGTATACCATCGTGATCCAGTTGGGTGCGATCCTTGCTTTGCTGCTGCTGTTCCTGGGCAGGATCGTCGAATTTATGCGCACCTTCCCGGAGGGAGAAGAGGGCGACCGCACCCTCTATACCCACCCTCTGACGCTCACCATGATCGCCTTTTTCTGTACCGCGGTGCCATCCCTTCTTCTGACCAAACTTATCGGCAAGCATCTGGAGGACATTCGCATCATGGCGATGGCGCTGGTCATCGGCGGCGTCATCATGTGGGTGGTGGACGCGTGGAGTGTCCGTCGCGAGGCGACCACCAGTGACGTGGAGCAGATGACTCTGGGTCAGGCAGTCTGGATTGGCTTATGCCAGACGCTTTCCGCCGTTTTTCCGGGAACCTCGCGTTCCATGTCTACCATCGCCGCCGGTCAGCTTGCCGGTATGACCCGGTCCTCTGCGCTCGAATTCAGCTTCCTGGTGTCCATACCGACCATGATCGCGGCCACCGGCTACGACTTGCTGAAGACGCTGCACCCTAAGCACGTCGAGGGCGTGCAGGCACTCGCTCCGCTGGTGATGACGGGACACGACTGGATCGTATTGGCCATCGGCTTCGTGGTGTCGTTTATCGTGGCCCTGGGCTGTGTGGAGTGGTTCCTGCAGTGGGTCCGCAACCATGGATTCGTCCTGTTCGCCATCTACCGCATAGTGGTGGGGGGGATGCTCCTGACCTTCGGCTCCCGGCTATTCGGGGCGTAAGGGTAGCGGCAAAAAACAGTCGCCGGTAAACAACTGTCAGATGTCACTGGTCAGTGGAAGTTAAACGGCGGACGAGCGATATGCCGGATACGGGATCAAAGCTGACCGCCAACCGGTGTTTCCTCGTCCCAATCACTCTTGTTGTACACGGACAACTGACGACGGATCTGCGGCAGGTGGAGATGTGGATACCGCCTCGGGATTTTGTCCCCCTCGGCGGGGCTGTTCTGGGATAATCGGAATTGCTCTGGTGTTCGAGATGTATTGCCCGTGGAGCCATCTTCCATCCCACGGCAAGCATCGCTGCGCGCCTCAATGAAGCCACTCAAACTGGTAATGACTCCTACGCGCAACCGTCGCCTGAACGAACTCGTCGGGCTGATCTTGCTTGTTGCCGCCGGCCTTCTTCTCCTCTCGCTTCTCTCCTATCGCGCCACTGACCCCTCCCTGAACACGGTGGGGGGATTCGCGTCCGGCCGTCCCGCGCACAACTGGACCGGGCTGGTTGGCGCCACCCTCAGCGACCTGCTGCTGCAGGTGGAGGGGCTGGGCGCCTTCTGCTTCCCCCTTTTCCTGGGCGGTCTGGGCTACACCTGGATGCGCTCCAGACCGGCAGGATCTCCCCTGGCCAAGTGGAGCGGGGTGGTACTGTGCCTGATCTTCGTCCCAGCTCTGTTCGGGTTGCTGCCCGGCCATATGCTGTGGATGCACACCCTACCAGTCGAGGGCATGGTGGGCCGTCTGACGGTGGACACGCTGGTTGCTTACCTCAACTTTCCTGGGGCCTGCGTAGTGGTTGGAACGATGGTGGCCATCGCCGCCTACCTCAGCACTACCTTCTCCTTCAACACCGGTCGCGATTGGCTGGTGGTACGCTTCGCGTTTCTGGCCAATTGGCGCGATCGCTGGGCCAACTGGAAGACCGCCCGTGCCCGGGCACGCGAGCTGAAGCGGGCGCGCAAGCTGGAAGCAGATCGCGAAAAAGCACTGGTCAAGGCCCGCAAGGCTGTCGGCAAGTCGCAGAAGGTCAGATTGGTTCCGATGGAGGAGGACAAGCCGGGCAATCGTCGCGAAGGCTTCGCTGAATTGTATGACGAAGCCGCAGCCCCACCCACGCTTTGGGAGCAGATGCCTCGCGCCCAGGTTCCCGATGCAGTGGTCGAGCCTGCGGAAGAACTGAGGCCCCGCCTGGTTCCTCCGCGTATGCGGCCGGTTGCCGATGCGCCCCGAGAGGGCTGGGTGGACGCGGGCGAGGAGGCTCAGAGCGAGGCGGGCGAGCCGCTGGTACCAGAAAAGACCCGGGGAAACATCGTGATGGGCGAACGCGCTGACGCCGAGTTCCGCCCCGTAACCGTGACTCCCAAATCTGTCAGCGGCTACAAGCTGCCGCCGAGTTCGCTGCTCTTCCGCAGCGAAGAGGAGCAGGTGGTTCGCGAGGATGTATTGCGCGAAGAGGCCCAGGTTCTGGTGCAGAAATGCGCCGAGTTTGGCGTCCTGGGCCAGGTGGTGCAGATCAATCCCGGCCCGGTCGTCACCACTTTCGAGTTCCGCCCGGAGGCGGGTGTGAAGTACAGCCGCGTCACCGGCCTTTCTGAAGACCTGTGCCTCGCCATGAAAGCCGAGAGCATCCTTATCGAGCGCATGGCAGGCAAAAGCACGGTCGGCATCCAGGTTCCAAACCCCGAGCGGGAGACCATCTGGCTGCGCGATGTGATTGAGTCGGAAACCTTTGGCCACGCCAAGTCGCGCCTGACCCTGGCCATGGGCAAGGACATCAACGGACGCATTGTGACGGCGGATCTGGCAACCATGCCGCACGTGCTGATCGCCGGATCGACGGGGAGCGGCAAGTCGGTCGCCATCAACGCCATGATCATGTCGGTGCTCTATCGCTCCACACCGGAGCAGGTTCGCCTGATTCTGGTCGATCCTAAACGCGTCGAGCTGGGGATGTATGAGGGCATTCCGCATCTCTTCACTCCCATCATCACCGAGCCCAAGCTGGCGGCGAACGCGCTGCGCAATGCGGTGCGGGAGATGGAGCGGCGGCTCAAGCTGCTGGCATCGCGCAGCGTGCGCAATATCGACCAGTACAACAAGCTCTTTGCGGATGGCACTCCGAGCATGTTCGAGGACTCGGACGAGCAGCAGCCCCTGCCCTACATCATCATCATCATCGACGAACTTGCCGACCTGATGATGCTGGATAAATCCAACGTGGAGGAAGCCATCACTCGCTTGGCGCAGATGGCCCGTGCCGTGGGCATCCACCTGGTGCTGGCGACACAGCGGCCTTCGGTCGACGTCATCACGGGACTGATCAAGGCCAATGTGCCGACACGCATTTCTTTTCGCCTGGCAACCAAGGTGGACTCCAGAACGATCCTCGATTCGAACGGCGCCGAGTGCCTCCTCGGCCGCGGCGACATGCTCTTCCTGCCGCCCGGGACCTCGCGCCTGCAGCGCCTGCACGCTCCCTTTGTCACCGAAAAGGAGACCGCCGCGGTGGTCAGCTTCTGGAAAAATCAAGGTGAGGCGGAGTATGTAAACGGCTTCCTCGAATCGCCCAAGGATGAGAAGGGACGCGACCTTGACGCCATGAGCGATGGGGACGACAACGATGAGTTATTTGAGGATGGAGTTCGCCTGATTCTCGAGTTTGGCAAGGCTTCGACTTCGCTCTTGCAGCGCCGTCTGCGCATTGGCTACGGGCGTGCGGCTCACCTGATCGACATGATGGAGCGCGACGGCATTGTGGGCCCGGCGGACGGGTCTAAGCCACGAGAGATCTTGAAACCACCGGAATGGCTGAACCAGATCGACCCCATCCTGCGCTAGAGGTAGATAGCGGAATCGGGTGCCCCATGGCTCGATCTTGAGACGTGGGCGTCAGGGGCGATTGGGTGCCCCATGTCTCGATTTTGAGACGTGGGTTATGTTGCACGTCGCAGCGCAAGCCAGTCGCGCTGATAGGCAAAGCTGATGGCGAGAAGCACCACGCCCAGCGCGAGAAAACTCATGACTCGATAACCCTGGCTGAGTTGGCTGGCATCGAAGAGAAAAACCTTGGCAATAGCCAATGCCAGCAGTACCAAGGATTGCCAGCGCACAAATGCCGAGCGCGCAACAAATCCCGCAGCCATCAGGGTCGCGCCATAGGCAATAAACCAACCGCTGTAGGCGAACTGCGAATAGACCAGATCGTGGGGATCGACCACGCGACACAGATTTCCCGAAAGCCGGGCACCGCAAGTCCAGTAATGGTGGATTTCAAATGCAACGGCCCACAGCGCCACAACGTTGAAGGCAATCGTAGCCAGGCCCGCTAGCCCGCTCAAGGAAAGAACGTCTCCTCGCCCCTCGGCGGTACGCCTGCCGCCCAGAACACTCAGCCACACAGCGAATGCAAAGACCATGAGCGCCACCAGGTACGTTGCGAAATGAGCATTGAGTATGACCTCGACCGGCTGGAGCCGGGGATCGCTGACTTCGAGCACCAGGGCGCTGGCGAAGCAAAGCAGGATAACGGCGATCGCCAGCGCGCGCCTGCCCGGTCGCGGCCGCCAGAAAGCAATCCCGACCAACGCCAGTGCCTCTGCCAGCCATCCCAGCGTGATGAGATATCCAGTGAAGTGGAACCAGATAGCCAGCGCAAAAAAGAAGACGGCAATCGCTTCGTGCGTGGCGTAAAGCTCCTGCGAGGCCGATACATTTGGTTCCACGGAATCCGTGCGCGGCCACGGCACCGCCAGTCGTGAAAGCGCAATGGACGCGACGGTCAAGGTGAGCGCGATCCAGACGCGCACCCATTCCTGCTGGGGTTGAGATACCAGCGAATAGGCTTCGATTGCGGCAACGGAAGCGATCCCAACTGGCGCGGCTATCAGGAATACCCTGTCTGTCGGAGAGGCCGATTCCCCGCCCATGAGGCGTAAGACAAGCAGCGGTGCCGCCGAGAAGACCACAAAGAAGGACGCTACAAATACGCTGGTATAAACAAGCAGGGGCGGGTGGTAGAACTCAAAAAACCATGCAAAGAAATAGGCTGCCGTCCCCAGGAACACTCCCACAGCCAAGCGGAGCCACGACCGCTGGCCCGCCAGCCGCAAAACCCCGAGCGAAAGCAATAACAGGTATCCGAAGAGGAAGAACTCATGGTCCTCGCCGGTTGAGAGCAGTCCCGGGGTGATTATGCCGCCCAGCAGCGCATAAGCCGCCAGAACCTCTGAATCCTGCTGCCAGGCAAGATAAGCATTTGTAACCGTGACTGCGACCATCAGCAGAAACGCGACGGGAGCAGCAAACAGATGGTAAACGTTGAACGACGCCCACAAGGTCAAATACGCGATGCCGCTGCCCAATGCCTTAAGAGTGTACGAGAATGCCAGGAAGCTTTTATGGCGGAAGCGCTCCGACCATAAAATCAGAGCGGCCGCGGCAATCAGGCCAACCGCTATCCGCACGGAAGGGCCGATCCAATTGCGATCGAAGGCCCACTTTAGAAACCATGACATGGCAAAGAGGACAGCGACAATCCCCACTCGATTGAAGAGCTGTGAGCCGATTCGCTGCTCCAGCGACTCCGCCTGCGGCCCCGGTCTGTTTACCGGCGCGGTGGCTCTAGCTGGAGGCGAAGGCGATGTCTTGAAGGGCGTTATCGGGTTCGGGGGCACGGAGAGAGGGGGAGCAGGAGCTTCGCCGAGTCGTGCAGAAGCATCTTGCTGCGCCGATTCCAGACGCATGACTCGGGCCGCAAGCTCGCGCAGTTCGCGCTGCAGCTCCTCGATCTCGCCGCTGTCAGCCATTTACCCCCAATGTACAGGCGGAGGCCGGAAGCAGGCAAAATTGCTGTTGCAGCAGCCGTAGGATGAGTGGGAAATGCCGAGATTCACGTCGGCTCAGAAAAAACGACTTTCCCATGGTCTTAGGGAAGCTGCCATACGTCTGGACATGCAAACCGACACCGAAAGCGAACTGCTTTAGGTTACTATTTTCGTGTGTGCCTGGAGGCACCTGAATGTTCAAAGCAACGAAACTGACTACGCGTGCCGTAGTCACGGTGATGAGCGCAATGGCGCTGTCGATTCCCGCACTGCTGCCCGCAGCCGATAGCGGATCCCCTTATAAGGTGCAACAGACATGGACCATTGGCGGCGACGGTGGCTGGGATTATCTGACCGTCGACTCGGCTGCGCACCTGCTCTACATTGCGCGCAACACGCGCATCCAGATCGTCGACCTCAAAACCGGCAAACTCGTGGGTGAGATCACCGGCTTCAAGGGCACGCATGGAGTGGCACTGGATACGGCTGGCAAAACGGGTTACATCAGCGATGGCGGATCCAACAGCGTCGCCGTCTTTGACCGGGCCACCCGCAAGGTAACCGCAACCATTCCAACCGGCAAAAACCCGGATGGGATTCTCTTCGAGCCAAAGACCGAGCGCATCTTCACCTTCAACGGTGGCAGCAAGGATGCAACCGTGATTGATACCCACACCAACAAGGTCGTCGCGACGATTGCTTTGCCCGGGCGCCCGGAGTTTCCCCAGGCAGACGGCAAGGGAATCGTGTTCGCCAATATCGAGGACGTCAGCAAGATTGTCCGCATCGACGCGGCCAGCGCCAAGGTGACAGCGTCGTGGCCGATAGCCCCCGGGGAGGAACCGTCCGGCATGGCGATCGACATTGCGCATGACCGCCTGTTCAGCGTATGCGGCAATAAGAAAATGACCGTAGTCGACGCCAAGTCCGGCAAGGTCGTTGCCACTCCCGCGATTGGAAATGGGCCGGACGCGGCTGGCTTTGACGCAGCTCACTCCGTCGCATTCAGTTCCAATGGCGAAGGCAATCTGACCATCCTTTCGCAAAAGTCGGCGGATGAATATGAGACGCTGCAGACGCTCACTACCAAACCTGGGGCGCGAACCATGGCGGTCGACCGCGCGACCGGCAAGGTCTACCTGGCAACGGCGGCCCTCGGTCCGCGTCCTGCAGCGACACCAGAGAATCCGAGGCCGAGACCAGCCATCCTGCCCAACAGTTTCATGGTACTGGTAGTGGGACGCTGACGCGTGCGATGACTCAGCCGAACCAAGCCGGCAAGGCGCACAGCATCCTGGTGGTGGATGACGATCCCATCAGCCGGGAAGTTCTCGCCCTGCTGCTTGGCTCGGAGGGCCATCGCGTAACCACCGCAGCGAGCGGGGAAGAAGCCCTCAGCGCGCTGGCAAACGCCGCTCCCCTGGAGGTCCCGACCGCGATTCTCGTCGACCTCAAAATGCCCGGGCTGAGCGGGGATGAGTTGGCGCACCGGCTGCGCAGCCAGGTTGGCAGCGGAGTTCTCATCCTGGCGATGAGTGCCAGCGAGCCCCCGTCCACGGTGCCGTTTGACGGCTTTCTGCTGAAGCCTATCAACACCGAGTTGCTGGCGCGGATGCTGGCGGGCAGCGGTACTGGGCCTGTGACGCCGGGCGCTCCGCCTGCAGGCGACTCTCCCGGGCTGAATGAAGCTGTCTTCGCAAGGCTGCAAGCGATTATGCCCAGGGCGTCAGTGGAAGAAGTCTTCCAGATCTGCATCGAGGATGTCCGCAAGCGGATTCCCGAGATGACAGCAAGCCTGGAGACGGGCGACGTCGACACCCTGCGCCGGGCGGCGCACACGATCAAGGGCGGCAGTTCCATGATCGGCGCCGCCAGGTTGTCGCAAATTGCGGCAAAAATCGAGACCGGCAGTTACAAAACAGGGGAGGGCCCCCAACTCCTGAAAGAATTGTCTTTAGCATGCGACGACCTACGGCGTATTCTGCTGGAAAGAAATGCATGAAAGCTTTGGTGATCAAAGTATGAAAACCGTACCCATACGAGTGAAAAGCCCGACGACGCGCGTCATCAGGATCCTGCTGGCGGACGATCACCCTGTGGTTCGCATCGGCGTACGGAATATGCTGCAGTCCGACCCCGGCCTCGAGGTAGTGGGTGAGGCATCGGACGGCGATGACGCCATTACCCAGACTTTGGAACTGCTGCCTGACATCCTTTTGCTGGATGTGCAGATGCCGCGCCTGCCCGGCCTGGAGGCAATGCGCGCCATCATGAGCGGCTCGCCTACGGTCAAGATCATGCTGCTTACCAGCCTGATCACGACCCAGCAGGTCATTGAAGCATTGCAGATTGGCGCTCGCGGCATCGTGCTGAAAGACGCTGTGACAGATCAGCTGACGACTGCCATCCGGGCCGTCTCCTCAGGGGATTACTGGATCGGCGGAAAACGTGTTGTCAACCTGGTCGGCGCGCTGCACGAGCTGATGCAGAAGGCCGCGGTGCCAGAGCGGAAGACCTACGGGCTGACCCCCCGCGAACTGGAAGTGGTCGGCTGCATTGTGGAAGGTTGCAGCAATCGCGACATCGCCAAGCAGTTCACGCTGAGCGAGGAGACGGTCAAGCGCCATCTCTCAAACATCTTCGACAAGACAGGCGTCTCGACGCGGCTGGAACTCGCGCTGTTTGCCATTGCACACCGCCTGGTGACCCTGCAGTTCTAGCAGATCGTGCTCCACTTTCATGAAGCAAAGCCCTCACATGGGCGTCAACGTGTGGGGGCTTCCCTCATGGCCCTTGCTCCCATCAAATTCCTGAAGGCCTCCAATTTGCACGCTACAACTATTTCAGTTCAGGTATACGAAATAGCAGTACCCGCGCGAGCTTTTCCATTAAAAGTCGCACGTCGTTAATCTTGCCGGGACAGGGCAAAAATTAACCTGGTAGGAATTCCGGAGGTACTCTCGTGAAGATCGCCTTTCTAGGGCTGGGAAAGATGGGCCTGCCAATCGCTACGCGGCTGCGCAAAAGCGGCGCCGATGTGACCGTCTGGAATCGCACGGCGAAACCGCTGGATGACCTGGCAGGATTGCAGATCGTCTCTGCGGCAACTGATGCGGTCGCGGGATGCGAAGTGGTCTTCACCATGCTGAATGACGATGAGGCCGTGAGCACAGTCATGCTGGGCGCGGATGGGGCTGCCTCATTCATGTCTCCGGGCGCGATCCACGTCTCGATGAGCACGATCAGTGTTGCGCTTTCGGCGCGCCTGACTGCCGAGCACGCCGAGCGCGGGCAAATCTTTGTGGCAGCGCCGGTGTTTGGCCGGCCCAACGTCGCTGCACAGGGCAAGCTTTGGATCGCAATCGCCGGAGACCCGGCCGCCATCGAGCGCATCCGGCCGCTCCTCGACGCCATCAGCCGCGGTATCACCGTTGTCGGCCTGCAGCCGAAGCAGGCCCACGCACTCAAGCTCGGCGGCAACTTCATGATTACCTCGATGATCCAGTCGCTGAGCGAGGGCTTCGTCTTCGCCCATGCTCAGGGCATCGATCCGGCGGTATTTCTGGAGACGGTCAACGCAGCGCTCTTTCAATCACCCTTCTACGCCGCCTACGGCAAGGTCATGCTGGATCCGCCCGAGCAGCCGGGGGCCACCATCGCACTGGGCATCAAAGACACACGCCTGCTGCGGGAGGCAGCCAGCGCCGCCAACACACTCCTGCCGCTGGCGGACCATCTCGCCCGGCAGTTGCAGCTGGCATCGGACGCCGGACTTACACGCGAGGATTGGGCCGTCGGACAATACCGGCTGGCGCAGAGTCTGTCCCAAGCACTCATTCCCCTGAAGCCGTGATGAGCGAGTTTTACCCACAGGTTCACGGTTGCGCTGACGACACGATTAACTTGCCGACTCGCTAAGTTGATACCATGGACGTTATGACGGCTTTCAATGGGAAGATTGTGTTTATCACGGGAGCGAGTTCTGGAATCGGAGAGGCCTGCGCTCATTCATTCGCGGCTGCGGGAGCAAGTCTCTTACTGGCAGCGAGGCGCAAGGATCGCCTGGAGAAGAGCGCCACCGACCTGCGTCGGCTGGGCGCGCCAAACGTTCATCTGCTGCAGCTTGACGTAACCCAGCCAATGGCCGTGGCGGGCGCAATCGCCGGATTGCCTGAGGAGTGGAAGGCCATTGAAATCCTGATCAACAATGCCGGCCTGAGCCGCGGGCTGGACAAGCTGTACGCCGGGCAAATCGATGACTGGGAAGAGATGATCGACACCAATGTGAAGGGGCTGCTATACGTTACACGCGCAGTCGTTCCCGGCATGGTGAGTCGGGGCCGCGGCCACATCGTCAATATAGGTTCGACTGCGGGCGAAATCACCTATCCCGGTGGTGCGGTGTACTGCGCAACCAAGGCTGCCGAACGAGCCATCAGCGACGGCCTGCGGCAGGATGTACTGGGAACGCCGGTACGGGTCACATCCGTAGATCCTGGCATGGTGGAGACTGAATTCAGCGAAGTGCGCTTCCGGGGCGATACCGACCGCGCGGCAAAGGTCTATCAGGGATTGACGCCGCTGAAGCCCGCGGATGTGGCCGATGCAATACTGTGGGCAACCACAAGGCCTGCTCACGTGAACATCGCCCGCATCTCGCTGACCCCAATCGATCAGGCCAATTCGCTCTTGTTTAACCGCAAAGCCTGACTGTCGATCCGGCCGGGTCGCCTCTCAGCGATCCGAACAGGAACGTTGTTTGCCTCTGCCGTGCACCGCACGTAATTGCTCGGGCGATACACGGCTGTCTAGTTTCCGAAGCAGTAGAGAAGCGCCGAACTCTGCGGGTTCGATCCCCAGCAGTGGTATACCCCGATCGCCGGCTGCCTAAACGGCGACGGGGGAACAACCCAGCGATTCGAGCTTAAGCTCAACGTCCGCCAATGCCGCTGTCAAGGCAGCCCGCCGATGAGGGCTGGCGGTACGCTCCGATAGGATTCGTTCCCGCTGAAGCATAAGGGACTGCTTCTCGCGCTCGACTACGGCGCTGGCGGCCGCAATCTTCCGTTTGATCTCGGGATTGCGTTTCCCTGAGGCCGACTCCGACTGCTTCTCTAGCACTTGCTCCTCGACATTCTTGCTTTCCCATCCTCTGGACATATCCCCATGGTACGTGTTTTCCCGCATCGGGAACACACTTTGTCGCATCCCCTCTAATATCGACGGAGTTTCTTGCGGAGGGAACGATGAAAGCGTGGAGAATTGTGCAATTTGGGGTAGACCAGCTTGAGCAGGTGGAGACAGCCCTGCCGGCACCGGGGCCGGGGGATGTTCTAATGCGCATCCACGCCGTTTCGTTGAATTTTCGCGATCTGTTGATGGTCAAAGGCCATTACAACCCGAAGTTGGCCCTGCCGCGAATTCCCTGCTCGGATGGAGCAGGCGAAATCGTCGAAGTCGGCTCCGAGGTTCATGGCTGGAAGGTAGGCGACCGCGTCGCCGGCATTTTTATGCAGAACTGGCTGGACGGGCAGATGTCCTCCGCCAAGACCCGCGGTGCACTGGGTGGCGATATCGACGGCATGCTGGCCCAATACGTCGCGCTCCCCGCTGAAGGCATTGTCGCCATCCCCGAGTCTTTGAATTACGAGCAGGCCGCCACCCTGCCGTGCGCCGCAGTGACGGCGTGGAATGCGGTGACGCGCGCGCACCCGGTCCGAGCCGGAGAGACGGTCCTGATCCAAGGAACGGGTGGGGTTTCGATCTTCGCGCTGCAATTCGCGATGTTGATGGGAGCCCGCGTGATTGGTGTCTCCAGCAGCGACGAAAAGCTGGCCCGCGCCAAGACGCTCGGCCTGGATGCTGGAGTGAACTACCGCCAGGTTCCCGATTGGGCGCCCTGGGTTCTGGAGCAGACCAACGGCGATGGCGTTGACCTGGTGGTAGAAGTGGGCGGATCAGGAACGCTGCAGCAATCGCTCATGGCAGTCCGGGTCGCCGGAACAGTGGCGCAGATCGGCGTGCTTACCGGAGTTGAGGAGAGTCTTCTCATCGCCCCTATCCTGCACAAGCAGATCAGGGTGCAGGGCGTCTATGTTGGCTCGCGGCAGGACTTCGTCGATATGAACCGCGCAATTGCCTATGCCAGGCTGAAGCCGGTCGTCGATCAGTCTTTTGCCTTCGATAACGTCAGGGAGGCTCTGCAAACTATGGAAAGTGGCTTGCACTTCGGCAAGATCGTGATTCGCGTAGCCAACTAATTAGTGCAATTCGCTCGATCCACCTCAAAATGGAGATGAACTTCTCACTTCCATAACGCTACTTTTGCGCTATCTTGGCATCTCTATAAGCGGTACAGAAATCGGCGAACATACGCCGGACCTCCACTGAGTTGATTTGGCTTTCCCAGATCTGCTTGCCAAATTCGGGGAGATGAAAGGAACACTCTTATGAATCGGATGCATTCTGTCTTGGAAATGGTATACGACACACTCTTCGGCTGCGGGCACGATCGGTTAACCCGTCCCTTTACCCTGAAGAAGCAGACCTATATGGTTTGCCTGGACTGCGGACGGCATGTCTACTATTCCGCGGAGCGCATGGAGCCCCTGAGCTCCGGGGAAATCCGCCGCATGAGAAAGATCCGTGCGAGTGAGATCAAGGTCCTGCCGGCGACAGTGCGGGGGCCCCAGCTGGTGCCCAGCGCAGACACCGAATCGAGCGCAACCGCATAACCCGCTGAATCTTAGCAGCGGAGTGGTGCGCTTCTCCGCTGCTAACTGTCGCGCGTGGTTTCCCGCACTGAGCGCGCCTGCCAGGCCTGGCGTCCTTGCGCCGGACCCCCTCAGCCAGAATGTCAATATTCAGAAAACGCGGCGGAGCAGAATCATTCCGCGTGTAGAGCCAAGGTGCGAGAATGCCGCTCGGTGGTCCCACAATGGGAAATCCTTCCCAGGCGTGACTTTTTTTGCATCCTTCACGTCGAAAGACTGAGCTTCGTGTTCAATAGAAGCAGGCGTCGCCCGCGGGGGAGATTCCTAACTGAACACTTGAAAAGGCCGGTCTTCATCATGATCAGAGTTTCCTTGTCGCGCGTGGCTGGATTGGTCTTGCCGCTTATTCTTCTAGTTGCAGGTTGCGGCGGCAATACCCCCGGCCCTACCAATGGAAGCTTCAGCATCAATCCGGCGACGATCAGTCTGGACACGAATACGCAGGAGACCTTCTCCGCGACCCTGAAGAGCGGCCAGACGGCGGACGTAACCTGGCTGGTGGCAGGTGGAGATAGCACTGCTGGCGCAGGCAGCATCTCTGCCTCAGGTGTCTACACCCCACCCGGCTATCTCACCACGGATTCGGCGCGGGTGCGGGTCAGCGCAACTCTCAAGAGCAACTCTTCCAGCATCACTACGGCCATCGTCACGGTTACTCCGGGATTCCTGCAGCCGTTGAGCCCAGAGAATTCCTCGCTTACAGCCGGATCGAGTATGGATGTTCAAGGCACAATCTCCGAAGTCAGCGGAGGCAAAATCAGCTGGGTGGTCAGCGCGACGGCGAACGGCGGGGATGGAGGCGCTACCCTGGGCACCGTGAGCAACAGCTCCTGCATGAGCAGCATCAGCAGCTATACGGCCTGTACCGTCACCTATAAAGCCCCGGCCACACTTCCGGCAAATTCTTCGGTCTACGTAGTAGCAGCAGCCAATAGCGGCCCATCCACTACGCCGCTGCACATCCTGCTGAATTCCCAAGGTGTGAACAGTTCGCCGGTGACCAACCAGAATGCGCAGACGGGCCCCATACAGATGGGCTCATCCGGCGGCAACAACAACGACTACGATACCCAGAATGACCAGAGCGGCGCTACCTTCATCAGCGATTGCTGTGGAGGAACGCTGGGCTCCATCGTGGAGGACAGCACCGGCACACACTACCTTTTGAGCAACAACCACGTCCTCGCCGAGTCTGACCAGGCGCGTGTGGGGGACTCGATCGTACAGCCGGGCCTGATCGATGGCGGCTGCACTCCCTACGGCCAGACCGGCGCCAGCGTTCGGCCGGTAGGAACTCTCAGCGCGTATGTGCCTCTCTCCAGCACGCAGACAAATGTGGACGCAGCCATAGCCCGTATCGATACCGCGGCGGTGGATTCCTCGGGCGCGATTCTGCAGATCGGCTCGCAGCAATCGGGTCTGCTGGCGGCATCGCCTCCCGCGGGCGGCACAGGCGAGGCACTCTCGGCCGGGAGCTTCAGCTCAGGGTCGTTGCGAGTGGTCAAGAGCGGACGCAGCACCGGGCTCACCTGCTCCACGATTGAATCCATCAGCCAGAATGTTAACGTGGATTACTTCAAGGACTGCGCCCAGAGCACGAGCTATCTGACCAAAACCTACACCAACCAGATCTCCATTGGCGGCAACAGTTTCACCGATGCCGGCGACTCCGGCTCGCTCATCCTGGACGCCAGCAATGCCCAACCCATCGGCCTCTTCTACGCGGCAGGCAGCGGCTTCAGCATTGCCAGTCCCATAGGGGAGGTGCTCAGCGAACTGGCCCTCCAGGCGGGCCAGAGCAGTGGAAGCTTCAAGGTTACGGGCGGCGGTCAGCACGCGATTTCGTGTCTGAACTATGACACCAACACCGTGACTGCCGCATCTCTCGTCAGCGTCTCCCCTGCGGCGATGAAAGTAGCCCAGCAAGCGGCCAATCTCGCAGCGGCCTCCCTTGTGGACGCAAAAAAGGGAATTCTGGGAACTGCCCCCGGCAAGAGCGCAGACAGTCCCGGAGAAGCGGCGGTAATCGTCTACGTGGATGAAGAGAAGCAATACGTAAGCGTCCCCGCGACAATTAGCGGTGTGCGAACGGTCATCATCCCGGCGACGGCAAATAGCGTTGCCAGCCATTCCGCCTCGGCGTACCGCTTGGTCCCCGCGGGGATACACCTTTCCGCCAGCGTCTTAACCCCGGCCATCGCGGTGAAGGAACAGAGCTGGAAATCGCTGATGAGCGATCCCGCGTTCTTCGGGGTGGGCGTCTCGCAAAGCCATGACAATCCCACCGAGGCCTCCTTGCTGGTCTATGTGGATCGCAAGGAGATGCCGCGTGCGAAGCCCGCGACCATCGGCGGCTTGCGGGTGCGCTATGTGTCGATGGACAGATTGCACGTGACACGGTCGACCGCTATCGGCCTGCCACATCCGTCCAGTTGCGCCATTCGCTCCCTCGCAGCAAATTCGCTTCGGCTGGATTCGCAGCAATAGTGCCCAGCGCGGATCGGATTCACAGCAGATGTAGCTCTTTAGTTCCCCAGAGCAGAAGCAGGGTTAATGTAAGATAAAGCGTAGATCTCTGCCGGCATTTTTATTGAGGAAATGCCTACATCGCTCACGCTGGATACATCACACGATCCCTGCTTCCTTAACAACTGGGCAACGGTTTCGCGCTGGAACGGGATCTTCCCCTGCTCTTTCGGCGTTAGTCCGGTGCAGCCGGGCGCAGCTATCTCTGCCGTCGGTGCTCCAAACGCTGTTCCATCCCGAGCTCGACGGCACTCGCATCGACCGGCTTCTCGGGAAAGAAAAGCATGAATACAGTGCCCGGTGGCATGCCGCTCGAAGCGGGCCGACTGCGCACGCAAACCAGGCCATCGTGCTTTTGGATAATCTCAGCGCTGACCCACAGGCCCAGACCCGTCCCGGTAACTTCTTTCGTCGTGAAAAATGGTTCGAAGATGTGTTTGCGAACCGACGCATCCATACCCGAGCCGGTGTCGGCCACGAAGATTCGGACGCCCCCGATGGCGGGGTCTTTCCACGAGCACGATCGGCGGACTGCCACGGTGAGGCGCCCACCGAGAGGCATGGCATCGACCGCGTTGCCAACCAGATTCGCGAAGAGCTGGCGCATCTCCCCAGCAAAACAAAACAGGTCACTTCCGCCCCTGTAGTCTTGTCTCACCTCGATATTGAAGCCGTTCATGCGTCCCTGGTGCAATGTCAGCACGGAGTCGATCAGATCCGGCACGTTGGAGAGCACCGGTAAGGTGGATTGGCGATAGAAGCGGAGAGTCTGCTGGGTAATCTCCGAGACGCGCGCAACCTCATGCTGCGCCATCTCAGCGTATCTCCGCGCCTCCCGATCGAGCGATCCGTTCAGGTTCAGAAGGTATAGCAGGTTGGTAATTGCCTCCAGGGGATTATTGATCTCGTGGGCAATCGAAGCCGCCAGTCTGCCTGCGGCAGCCAACTTTTCGGTCTTGCGCAGCGCCTCCTCCGAGCGAATGCGCTCGGTGGTATCAACAATGATGGCGCCCACCCAGCGCACCGGTTGGGTGCCCGTCCGTACGGGATACAGGTTGACTAGCCAGTTACGCGGCACTCCCGGCTGGTTCGGAAGTTCGCCGCTCAGCTCAACGTCCTGTACCGCCTTTCCCGTGGTAAAAACTGTGCGGATATGTTCCTCCACCTCAAAGGATGCCGCAATGGGAAAAAGCTCCGATGGAGATTTACCCAGGTGCTGGCTGACCGGCAGCCCGTTCAGATCCGCGAGAAAGCGGTTAATCCGCACATATCGGCACTTGCGGTCGAAGAATCCAAAACCGGTGGGCGCATTCGCCAGCATAGAATCCAGCAGGGCCAGGGTATCGTTCAGCCCGGAGCGCTGCTCGTCCATGGACGACACCATGAGGTTGAATGCCGTGGTGAGATCGGAGGCTTCGTTGGAAGAGAGTACCGGTAACGGGAAGCGGTGTTGAGATGCGGGATCGCGGATAAGCTGGCTGGTGCCCTCGCGCAGCACTGCCAGCGGTTTGGTAATGGATTGGGCCAAAAGCACCGCGACCGCTATAGACGCCAGAATGGTGCATAGGGCATAGATAAAAGTGATGTGCAGGAGGGAGGAAATCTGGTTGCGATCCGGCTCGGTATCCGCACAGATCCAGGCAAAGCCAATCAGCTTTCCTTCGGCGAGGATGGGGGCTACCCCTTCCTGGTTGTTGGCATCGATGGCAGCCCGGAACGTCTCGCTGTCATTCATGGGATGAAGATGACTGCGCTCGGTGGGCGACAGAACGAAGAGGCCGTTCGACGTGGTATCGCTGCTTACAACGGTGCGGCCGCTGGTGTCAGTCACCTGGGCAGCATGGACGGCCGCCGCCTGGATCATCGTATTAACAGTGTCCTGCAACGGATCAAACTGCCCGGTGGTCAACAAAGGCGCGGCCTGGATCGCAAGCAGTTTAGCCTGATAATTGAGCCGCCGTTCAGCGCGATGCCGAATCTCCACGGTCTGCTGGCGCACTAGCGCAAGAGCGAAAGAGAGGAGCAGAAGGCTCTCCGTCACTATCAATCCCGCAATGAGCTGACTGCGAATGGTGCGGGGTTTCAGAAAATTCATAGCCTGCAACCTGATCTCTTCGTCCCTGTCTCCCTCTCTCGCCTGCTCTTGCGCGGGATCACGTACACCGCAGCAAAATTTCAGGCACTCACCTGGCCAAACTCATCTTTTCTGTCAGATCGGATGCAATCTGGTGCCCGTGGAAGCGTCCGTTTTCTATGAAGATCTCATTGGTTCTTTTGCCGGCAACGATTACTCCGGCAAGATACACGCCCTGCACATTGCTCTCCAGCGTGCGCCGATCGCATACCGGAAGCCGGTCTTCACCCTCAAGCCGCACTCCCAGGGCAGCAAGGAAATCAAAGTCGGGATGATATCCCGTCATGGCGAAGACGTAATCATTGGCCACCGTCAGCTCGCCCTTCGGCCCGGCGATGACCGCACTGTCTTCGTTGACGCGCGCGACATGGGATTGAAAATGGGCCTGAATCTCTCCATTTTTAATTCTGTTTTCTATGTCGGGCAAGATCCAATACTTCACATGCCGGTGCATGGCGGTGCCACGATGCACCAGCGTAACCCGTGCCCCGTGCCTCCACAGATCAAGCGCGGCGATGGCGGCTGAGTTCTTGCCGCCAATCACCAGCACGTCCAGATTGAAGTAAGGATGCGGGTCCTGGTAGTAGTGCAGCACCTTCGACAGTTCCTCGCCGGGGATTTTGAGATAATTTGGCAGGTCGTAATACCCGGTGGCGAGGATGATCTTGCGGGTTAGGAACAGGCGACCGCGCCCGAAGCGGTCCTCGGCCGAGACGCGAAATGCCCCGTCTCCGCCAGCAATATTGAGCACCCGGTGATACTGGCGAATATCCAGACGGTAATGCTCCGCGACCTTGCGGTAGTACTCCAGTGCCTCGCCGCGGTTGGGCTTCTGGTTGGGGCTGGCAAATGGGATGTTGCCGATCTCGAGCAGCTCCGGCGTAGTGAAGAATGTCATGTTCGAGGGATAGTGGAAGAGCGAGTTGCACAGGCAGCCCTTGTCCACCAGCACCACGCGCAAACCTAACTGCTGGGCATCAATGGCGCAGGCCAGTCCGGTAGGACCGGCGCCCACCACCAGAACATCAAACTCCTCATGCCCGGAACTCCCAGGCTCAAACGGAAGCGGGGCGAGGGTGTTGCTGGCTTGACTCATATCTTTAGAATACTTCACTCATAGGTCCAGATTCGATGATGTTCCTCTCGTGATGGCAGTTGATTTTGTTCGGATAGTGGGCGGCAGCTTTCCGTCGCATTCACGGCTAGGGCAGAAGCAGGGTTACTGTAAGGTGAGGCGCAAAGCTCTGCAGGCATTTTCATCAAGAAAATGCCTATATCGCTGGAGCTGGATACATCACACCATCCCTGTTTCTGCTCTAGTTCCCCAAAACCTCTGCCGCTGCCAACGAGGCGTTTCTGCACTCCTTAGCGATTAGGTAAACCTGAATTTATCGATATCCCGTTTTGCGGGAACCTCGTCTTCGGACAAGACAAGCAGCCTAATCCAGGATCGTTTCTGAGTAGCCGATCAAATGCCCCGAACTCGGAGGATAGCGCTGATAGGTCGTTTCACCGAGTGACTCGGCCTGTTATCGACAGTTGAGATCCTCAGTTTCCGGATAGCCCGTTATCACAGAACGATCCGCTCGTGGCGCGGACAGATTGAAGATCGGGGGGTAAAACTTTCAGTGCGAAATACCCTTGTGAGCCTCCAGCTTACATGTTATGTTTCGCTCATTCCCGTAAACCGATCTTCGGCAGTCGCGTAGCACCCAGTATCGCAAAGGGAGAAGAGCATTGGCGACAAACGCGGTCCTCGCGCAGCTACCCGGTCAAGCGTCCCGATACAGACCTGTCAATCGAACCGTGGAACGCGTGTTCTACAGCGCCATGGCGATCCTGATGTGCGTCGTCGTCTTCATTGGCTTTTCGCCAACTTACTTTCAGGCCGGCATGATGCGAGCGCCGCTGCCCAGTCCTATCCTTCACGTCCACGGGGCAGTCTTCACCCTCTGGATGCTGTTGTTCGTCGTTCAGGCCGCGTTCATCTCCACTCGCCACGTCCAATGGCATCGTTCCCTTGGCACCATCGCGTTTTGTCTTCCGCCCATCATGATTGTTCTCGGCGTGATCGCTGCGATAGACGCGCTTCACCGCGGGGTGCGGATCGGCCCGCTCGACCCCGCTGTCTCGCTTGCAATCCCGCTGATCGGGATCGTTGGCTTCACCATCGCGATCTATGCCTCCTGGCGGGCCCGGCGCAGGCCGGACGCGCATAAGCGCCTTATCCTGATCGCCACCATGGGGCTTGTCGCCGCAGCGTTCGGACGCCTTCCCTGGAGCCGCATTGGACTGCCGCCCGCCGCAGGAGCCGTCACCGGCCTCGGCGCCCTGCTTCTGCTGCTCATCGTCTACGAACTCATCACGATCCGCCGCGTCCACCGCTCCACAATGTGGGCCGCGCCCCTTACGTTCGCCTCCGTCGCCCTCGCCGTCCCCATTGGAATGACACCCGCTTGGCACACCTTCGCCGCATTGCTCAACCGAACCATCGGGATGCAGCTATAGCAAGCAACACGGATGCGGTTCGGTATTGATTGACCTTCGAGGCGAACAGAGCTTTGCGCACAGAAAACAGCCATGTTGAGGCTGTGCCGGCTCCCGTTGGGTGCATCATCGCCGATGCGCGTTTCGAGGCTCGGCAGTTCTGGAAAAGTGACTCGGCCTGTTATCACTAAGTGAGGGGAAGTCCACATTTACGAAATGCCGACATGCGTCAAACTGAATCAACGAGCAGTCATATGCTTCGTTAATCCCGTGCTTTGGCCACAGATACGGCATGAGACTTATATCCGTCGGGTCAGAGGTAGAATTCGAAGAAGTTAGCGGCGACAAAAAAACGTGAGGTCATTCCATGGTTACGGACAAGTCAGAAAAGATTCGGATCGGTGGTTTGGCGATTCGATTCCTGGTCGAAAGTCATACATCGGAAGGCTCCGTAGCTATGTTTGAGTTCGACGTTGCGGCCGGGGCGAAGGTGCCTGCCACTCACAGTCATGACGGGTACGAAGAGACGATCTACGGGCTGGCGGGCGTGCTGACCATGACGGTCGATGGGTGCCGCAGCGAGATAGGTCCGGGCGACACGCTTTGCATACCTCGCGGAGCCGCCCACCGCTTCGACAACCTTCACTCGGCCGACGTGAAGGCGCTCGCGATTATCACCCCTGGCATTCTGGGGCCTGACTACTTCCGTGAAATGGCTGGCATCCTCAAGGCTGCAGCCGGCGGCCCGCCCGATCTCACGGCAATCGCGGTTGTGATGCGACGCCACGGCCTTACGCCCGTACCCTGACACTTTAGCTAGCTTTTTCGCGAAAGGAGTCCTGGTCACGGTTCGTTCGTGCCCCGGTTACGGACAATCCCGAAGTAAGCGAGCGGGAAGCGGAACGATTCGGACATGTGATTGCTGATGAGGCCGGAAAACACATCGGCACAACTTTCAATTGTTGCATCATCGCCGAGTCACTCAGCGAGAGCTCCCGGGGCCCCGGGGAACATCCGACCATCTGGGTCCCTCCCGGATAACGGGTAATCCGGGAACTATGCCGTGGTGCCTGCAGTGTCACGTTCTCGGCAAGTTCCGACCTGGCCTGTCTGCATAGCTGGCTGATCCCGAACGAGTCACGCGTATCCGGAGCCTTCTCCAAGTACCGGCAAGTCCGCTATACGAACCTCGCAGGGGCGGGACAACCTGACTGGCTGCAGAGTCCTGCTCTATACTCAAGTCCGCGCGGGAAGCTGGTTGCTCGCGCATCGCTGTTCATCCCGAGGCTAAGCAAACAGGAGCCGTACGCATGTCCGAAGTTCGTGATATTTCCCAGGTTCGTAAAGAAAAAGATTCGCTTGGATTTGTCGAAGTGCCCGCCCGTGCCTACTACGGCGCACAAACCGCACGTGCGGTGGAGAACTATCCCATCTCCGGCATGCGCGCACATCCCGAGCTCATTCGCGCCCTGGGGATGGTGAAGCGGGCCGCTGCCCTGGCGAACAAAGATCTGGGATTGGTAGACGCGCACCGCGCCGATGCCATTCTCGAGGCCTCGCAAGAGGTGATCGATGGCAAGTGGACCCAGGAGTTTGTCGTAGACGTCTTCCAGGCCGGAGCCGGCGTCAGCTTGCACATGAATACCAATGAGGTCATCGCCAACCGTGCTAATGAGATTCTGGGTGGCGCACTGGGTGAGTATGCCGAGGTACATCCCAACGACCATGTGAACTACGGCCAGTCCACCAACGATGTTTTTCCAACCGCCATGCGGGTGGGCACGCTGCTGGCGCTGGAGACGCTCTACCCGGTGCTCAATAACCTGGCCGGAACCTTCGCGGCCAAGGCGAAAGAGTTCCACGGCATCATGAAGTCCGGGCGCACACACATGCAGGATGCGGTGCCCATGAGGCTGGGACAGGAGTTCGCGGCATACGGGCGCGCGATTGAGAAGGGGAAAAAGTTCCTCCAGAGCGCGTCGGACTCCCTGCGCGAGCTTGGCCTGGGCGGCAGCGCAGTCGGGACCGGCATCAACACCCATCCCGACTATCGCACCAAGGCCGTCGCCAACCTGTCGCGGATCTCCGGCGAAAGGCTCACTCCCGCCGAGGATATGCGCTGGGCTATGCAGTCGAACGCATCCATGGGAGAGGTGAGCGCGGCGCTGCGTGGTATCGCGCTTGAAGTCATTCGCATCGCGAACGACATTCGCCTGCTCTCCTCCGGCCCCAACACCGGCTTTGCCGAGATTTACCTGCCCAGCCTGCAGCCGGGCTCCTCCATCATGCCGGGAAAGATCAACCCGGTGATGCCCGAACTGGCGGCGATGGTGAGCTTCCAGGTCCTGGGCAACGATGCCGCCGTGGCCTACGCCATCCAGGCGGGACAACTGGAGCTGAATGTGATGATGCCGACGATGGCCTACAACGTCCTGCAGAGCATCACGATCATGGCCAACACGCTGCGCCAGTTCGACCAGCGTTGCGTCGCTGGCATCACTGCCAATCCCGAGCGCTGCAACTTCTACGCACAGAGCACGGTGTCGTTGGCTACCGCGCTCAATCCCTACATCGGCTACGCCAGGGCCGCCGAGATGGTGAAGGAGTCGGTAGCCACGGGCGACTCAATTATCAAGATCGCCCGCGCCAAAAAATTGCTCAGCGAAGAGGAGATTGCCGAGATCCTCGACCCAGTCCGCATGACCGAACCGCAGTATCCGCTGGACGCGGCCAAGCAGCGAGACGTCAAAACCAAAGCCTAAGAAGGAAGCGATCCCATTTCTACAGAAGCAGTGAGGCCGTGCCCTGGTGAGCGTTTTACCGGGCACGGCCTGATTGCGTTAGAGCGGAAGCAGGGAGAGTGATCGCAAACATGTTCAAACA
>JANXZS010000132.1 GCA_025355385.1 Acidobacteriaceae bacterium
AAGGGCAGGCACCTCTCCCGGTACTCAGCCCAGCTTGTATAAAATCCGGTTGTGCGTCTCTCCCTGTATGCGCGAGAGTTTGCGTCAGGATCATGTGCCCGATCATTCCGCCAGCAAGCCAGACAAACCGACACAGCAGCGCATCCATGTGGAGCGAATGCTTGCCCGTGCCGAGATCCTTATGAGCACTTTCCCCGCGAGCATTCCGGGCCTCTCCAACTCCACAAGCAACGGGCAGAATCGCCCCGGCTATCGCACCAAAACCATCGCCACCCGGATCACGCCGGAGGAGTTGGCGGAGATCGAAACCGCCGCCGAACGGAGCGGCAAGACGCTGGCCGAATGGCTGCGCGAGCTGGCCTTGAAGAGCGCCCGCGAGCGCCCGGCGGACCCGATGGAGTTGCTGCTCAGCGAGGTCGCGGCCACCCGGTATTTACTCCTGAACATCTTCCATGCGACCGCCCAGGCGAACGGAGAAGGGAAGCATCTGCTCCCAGAATCCGTGCTCAAAATCCGGGAGACGGCGGACAGCCGGAAGCTTGGCATGGCCCGAAAACTGCTAGCCGATTTCCTTGGAAATGCGGAGACCGAGGGCACCGACGGAGCCAAAAAGTGAGCCGTCCACTCCCGTTTCCCAGCCGAGCGGGACGGCTTATGCTAGTGCTGTTCGCGGTCACGCTGGGGCCGTTTCTGATTGCGGTTCTGGCTGGGGGATGGCTCGCGTTGACGCTCTCTCCGCTCCAGAAGTTTTACCTTCCGTCGTACATGGCAAGCTCGCTGGGAGCATTGCAGCCGGGCAATCTGACCCCGCTCCGTTGGGTCGAAAAGACTGCGCCAGGACGAAAAGCCGAGCCGATGACGCCCGAGGATGCGGCCCCCGGCGGAACCGGAAAGCTCCCCCTCGCGCTCTCGGCTCAGGCTATGGCCGAGGGCTGGAAGGGGGTCGCGCTGGGGCCGAAGGAGAGGTTGCGATCTTCCGAACTCGCACCTTATCTGCGAGCGTCCGTCTACGAAGATGAGAGCGCGGGTTGGCTCCTTGGACTGCCCATCCTGAATAGTTTTTGTGGGCTGATGCTCCTCTGCTGTGGGTTCCGCTTTACCCGGCACGGGTGGGGGGACCGCACCCAGGAACAGCGGCACGGACGGCCGACCAAAGGCCCGGAGCTGAGCCTTCCGGCGTGGCTTCCAGGAGGCAAAAGCGACGGCATTCGGCTTCGGTTGCGGGGTGACGGAGCACTTTCGTTCGGTCGCAGTTTCTCGATTCCGAAGCGGCTGGAGGCAAGCCATATCCTGCTCATGGGCGACACCGGAACGGGCAAGTCCGTGGCCATCCGGCAGATACTCCGGCAGGTCCACAAGTGTGGCGAGGCAGCCATCGTCTACGATCCGGCGATGGACTTTGTGGGCGAGTTTTATTCGCCCGAGCGGGGCGACCTGATCCTCAATCCACTCGACGCCCGCAGTCCCTATTGGTACCTTGGCGACGAGATTCTCAGGCCGGAGGACGCGACCGCCATCGCCGCCGCGCTCTTACCTGAGAAGGAGTATGAGAAGGCGTTCTTTACCGATGCCCCGCGCCGGGTGCTGGCCCACTTGTTGCGCCAGAAACCGCACGTCCGCGACCTTTTGCGATGGATGAGCGACCCCGAGCAGATCGAGCTTCGCGTGAAGGGAACCCCGCTAGCTGCCCTTGTCGATCCGGGCGCACCCGCGCAACGGGCCGGAGTGCTGTCGAGCCTGAATCTGATCGCCGACAGCCTGGAGCTGCTACCCCAACATGCCGAGTACAAAGACCCGCGCTTTGCAACTTCGGAGTGGCACGAAGACCGAACGCGGTGGGTGTTCCTGACCTCCAGCTCCGGTTACCGGGAGAAGCTGTTGCCGCTTCATTCCGTGTGGCTGGACCTGTTCATCCTGCGCATGATGGGCTATTGCCAGGACCACGAAGCGAAACCGGTCTGGTTTGTGCTGGACGAGCTGGCGAGCCTCAACAAGCTGCCCCAGCTCCACACCGCCGTGACCGAAAATCGCAAGTACGGCAATCCGGTCGTGCTCGGCTTCCAAGGTCGTAGCCAGCTCGAAAAACGCTACGGTCAGGACGCCGAAGCCATGCTCTCGCAACCGGCGACCAAAGTATTTTTTAAGACCTCCGAGCCGCGCGCGGCGAAATGGATCTCGGACGCCATCGGCGAGATCGAGGTTGAGCGGCTGAAGGAGCCGCGAAGTATGGGGCTGCTCCGGTCGAAGAAGTCCTACACCATGGAGATCGCTACCAAGCCGCTCATCATGGCCTCGGAGATCGCCGGCCTCGCGCCGCTGCGGGCGTTTATCAAGCAGGAGAACCGGGTCGTGCCCGTGCGGTTCAAGCTGGCGAAGAAGAGAAAGAAGCAGCCCGAGTTCATCGAGCGCAAGCGGGAGCAGCCCGCGCTTAGGAAAGCAACGGAGCTACCAGAGCCAGCACCGGCACAGGCACCTCCTAAGAAGCCGGTGCAGGATGCTTTGCCGCTCATCCACGCGCCCGCCGCAGAGCGGAAGGGGTTTGTTTGGGATTCCAGCAACGAGATCGAATAGCGGCACTCGATGTAAAATAATGCTACTGAGGTATACCTAATGCCTACCATCGAGAAGTTGAGCATCGCCCTTCCAGCCGAGATGGCTACAGTTGTCCGGCAGGCCGTGGATGCCGGTGAATACTCCTCCCAGAGCGAAGTCGTCCGTGACGCCTTGCGGGACTGGACCCACAAACGTAACTTGCGGGCGCAGGGCCTCTCAGAGCTGCGCCGAGCATGGTTGGAAGCTGTGGCCGACAACTCTGAGGGAGAAGACCCAGGACCGGTTCTTGATGCCTTGGAGAAAAAGTACGAGGAGTTGGCCGAGGCATCCGGGCGATAATGCGTTTGAAATTTTCTCCTTTTGTGAAGCACGATCTTGCGGAGATTGCGGAGTACATCTCTCAGGACAGCCCCCGCCACGCCGTCAACTGGATTAGGGTGCTTCGGTCACGCTTCGCAGACATTGCCAATCAACCGCTGCTCTATCGACTCCGTCCGGAGCTTGGCGTCGATGCCCGGCTTGCTCCCGTCGGCCAGTACGTCATCCTATTCAGGGTTTGTAAGGATACTGTCAGGATCGAGCGTGTCGTCCACGGAAGCCGCGATCTGCTCCCCATCCTTGAAGAAATCGAACAATAGCCAACGGCCCTATGCTCACGATGTCCTCTAAACCGCTCTCCGCAGGTCAGGCCCGCACGTATCACGCGCGGGAGTTCGCGTCCGAGCAGGCGAACTACTGGAGCCGCGATCAGCAGGGGCATAGCGAGTGGCAGGGAAAGCTCGCCGAGCAGTGGGGTTTAGAGGGCGCGGTTGGTAATGAGCAGTTCGCCCGGCTGAGCGAAGGCCAGCATCCGACGACTGAAGACCAACTTGTTCGGCACCAGGTATCCCGGACTTACGAGGGCAAGGGCGGCAAGGAAGTGACGAGCGTGGAGCACCGGGCCGGGTGGGATGCGACGTTTTCCGCGCCGAAGTCCGTCTCGCTGACCGCGCTGGTAGGAGGCGATGAGCGGGTGCGGGAAGCCCACCGGGAGAGCGTTCGCGTAGCTTTGGGTGAAATCGAGCACTATACCCAGGCGCGGATAGGGAATGTCCATGCCCCGGAGACCACGGGCAAGTTCGTGGCCGCGACCTTCGAGCACGACACGGCGAGGCCGGTCGATGGCTATGCCGCGCCCCAGCTCCACACCCATGCCGTGATCTTCAACGTGACCGAGCGGGAGAACGGCCAGACCCGCTCCGTGCAGTCCCATGAGCTGTATGCCTCGCAGCACTACGGCACGGCGATCTACCGTGCGGAACTGGCCACGCGGCTCCAAAAGCTCGGTTACGAGTTGGAGCGGGGCAAGGACGGCCAGCCGGAGATCAGGGGCTACACGAAGGAGTATATGGAGGCGTCGAGTCCGCGCCGCCAGCAGGTGAAAGACTACAAGCGCGAGCAGGGAATCGACGGCGCGGCGGCAGGCCAGATCGCCGCGCATCGGACGCGAGATAAAAAGGAACTGCTGTCGCCCGAAGAGGTGCAACGGCAGCACCGCGAGCTGGCCGGGCAGTTCGGCCATCAGGCCGACCGGGTAGTAGCCGAAGCGCAGGAGCGAGCGCATAGTCTCCATCGTGAACAGACGAGGATGCCGGAGCAGACAGCGCAGCAGGCGGTGACCTACGCCCGCGATCACCTGTTCGAGCGGAACGCCGTTCAGGACCGCAGGGCGCTCTACGAAACGGCGCTCAACCGAGGCATGGCCAGATCACCTACGCCCAGGTGCGGCAGGAGATCGAGCGCCGCACCGAATCCGGCGAGTTCCGGGAGGCGCGGTCCAACCCGAAGCAGGACATACGCGGGCCGCAGATCACGACCGACCATATGGTGCGGATGGAGCGCGAGATCGTTGGCGCGATGCGGGAGGGCAACCGGCGCGGTTATCAAGACCCAATGCTGTTGGAAGGCGGGGATCGCTTCGACACCCTGGACCGGCACCCGGAGTTGAACCGTTCGCAGCAGGAAGCGGTAAAGGATGTGTTCGCCTCGCGCGAGAAGATCGTTGGGATCGACGGAGTAGCCGGAGCCGGGAAGACGACGACCCTTGCCGTGATCCGCGAGGGTGCGGAGGCCGAAGGCTACCGGGTGGAAGGCTTCGCGCCCACAAGCCGCGCGACGCAGAAGCTGGGCGAGGCCGGCATCGACACCTCCACCCTGCAAATGCACCTCACCAAGCGGCAAGGGCCGGACATCGGCGAGCGGCGGCTGTATGTGCTGGATGAGTCCTCACTCGCTTCGACCAGGCAGATGCACGAGTTTGTGACGCGCCTGCACCCGAACGACCGCGTGTTGCTGGTAGGCGACCGGCGGCAGCATGAGGCGGTCGAGGCCGGAAAGCCCTTCGCGCAGTTGCAGGAAGCGGGCATGAAGACCGTCTCGCTCGACCAGATTGTGCGCCAGAAAGAGCCGGAGCTGCGCCAGGTGGTCGAGCAGCTTGCCCGTGGTGAAGTCGGCGCGGCAGTGAAGGGTTTGGAGAGCCAGGGCCGGGTGCATGAGTTCCGTGACCGAACCGAGCGCATCGAGGCGATTGCCAAAGAGTATGCGAAGTCGCCCGAGAGCACCTTGGTCGTCTCGCCCGACAACCGTTCCCGCACCGAGATCAATGCTCGCATCCATGCCGAGCTGCAAAGCGGGGGCGTGGTCAGCCGGGATGAGCACAACATCCAAACGCTTGTGCCCCGCCAGGACCTCACCGGAGCCGCCCGCACATGGGCCGAGCGGTACGAGGTAGGCGATGTGCTGCGCCACAGCCGGGCATCGAAGGAGACCGGCATCGGCAAAGGCGAGTATGCCCGCGTGGTTGGAATCGACGCCGGGCAGAACCGAATCATCGTGTCCTTGAAGGACGGCAAAGAAGTCACGTATGACCCGCACCGGCAGCAGGGCGTGTCCGTCTACCGCGAGGAGCAGCGGGCATTCTCGACAGGCGACCGCATCCAGTTCACCGCGCCCGCGAACGAGCTCAAGATTGCCAACCGCGAGCTGGGCACGGTCGAAAGCATCACGGAAGGCCGGATGAGTCTACGCATGGACGATGGCCGCGCCATCGAACTTGACCCGGCCCGCCATCCGCATCTCGATCACGGCTATGCCGTGACCAGTCATTCCAGCCAGGGCCAGACCGCCGAGCGGGTGTTGGTCCATGTAGACACGGAGCTGGGCGCAAAGGATCTCCTCAATAACCGCATGGCCTATGTCGCCATCTCGCGCGGGGCGCACGATGCGCAACTCTTCACCAATGACCGTGAGGAGCTGCCCGCCGCGCTGGGCCATGAAGTCTCACGCCAAAACGCCCACACGCCCCAGCTCAACCGAGAGCAGACGATTCAGCCGCCGCAGCACGAGATCGCGCCCAAGATCGAGCATAGCCACGGGATGGGACTCGGCCTTTGAGACTACCTGCCGGGATACATTGAAAGCAGAGGAGAGAAACAAGCGTGAAATATCTAAGGGATGGTCTGAAGTAGTGGTGTGTTTTAGCGGGGCTATAGCTGCTGAGCGGGTTTTGCGGCTTATTTGTTGGTTGGAGTGATTGGATTTGGTGGTTCAGCACAGGTTTGAACACTTAAGACGTGTTTTCAGGCGCAGCTCTGCGCGGGAACTGCCAGCAGGTGCTTGCGTGCGGTCACGAGGTTTACCAGCGCACAGGTGGTGGCGAGCCGGTTGAGGTTCCTGGCCACGCCGCGATAGCGCACTTTGATGAATCCGAACTTGAGCTTGACCAGCGCGAAGACATGCTCGACCCGCCACCGGGTCTTGCTCTTGACGCGGTTTTCTTCGCGCACCTCGGGATAGCTCTTGAGCTTGGTCCGCCAGCGCCGGTTGGTGCGGCCGGGGGCCTTGGGAGCGTGTTGCCGTATGATCTCGGTCTGCCCCTGATAGGCCTGATCGCCCCATACGTCGGTCTCTTCGCCGTGCAGCAGCTCGCCCAGCATGCGGCTGTCGGCCACGTTGGCCGCCGTCGCCGCCACCGAGTGGATCAGCTTGGTCCCGGCATCCACGCCCACATGCGCCTTGATGCCGAAGTACCACTGCTTGCCCTTGCGCACCTGGTGCATCTCCGGGTCGCGTTCACCGCTCTTGTTGCGCCCAGCTCGCGCCTTCAATCCATTTGTAAACTTGGGAGTCCGCTCGTGCCGCAGTGAATGCACATCCGTACTGAGCGAGGCGGGATCTTTTCCATGCATCCGCTGAAAGTTCAGCACACGGCCATTCTCGACTTCCTGCTGGTACACCGCGGGGATGCAGGCAGTCCGGTTAATCGCAATGCGGTTGCCCCAGAAGCCGCCGGTAACCGTCACCGCATCGAGCGGCAGGGTACGAAGCTTCGCGTGTTTCGAGCGAGTCAGATCCATCAGATAGGCCTTACCCTTTGCAGCCTTTCTCTTCGTCTCTGCGACTACAGGTAAGGAAGGAAGACAGGCTACAGCCGCTGTCGAAGCTACAGTAGCGAGAAATCTTCTGCGGGATACGGATGTGGCGGACATGGATACCTTTGCAGGGACGAGAAAACACAGGTTGATGGAAGAAACTATGGTCCGACTCTTTCCACCTGGGAATTTATTACGTGCCAGGGAACGTCTGATGAACTTTCCCGATGATCCTCGGGGGCTGAAGCCCTCTTATAGTAGGTGGGGGTTTACGGCGTGCTGAAGCCGCGCCCTTCCAAAACAGGGCTTCATCTGGGGTTCTTTAGAAGTTCACCCGCGCACCCAACTGGAGGAATCGCGGGAGAGAGGTGCTGGTGGACGTTCCAAAAGCGGTGTCGTTGGTGTTCACATCCACGCCATTCAGGTTCACGCGGTTGAAGACATTAAAGGCGTCCACGCGCAGTCTGAAGTCGATCTGCTCGTGGATCTTTGTGACCTTTTCGAGCGTGATGTCGGTCTGGGCAAACCCCGGATTGCGAAACTGGTTGACCTTCTCGTTGCCCTCCTGCCCGAACGCCGGCTGACTGAACGGTCCGCAGTTATTCTGCACGGCCACCGAACAGGTCGGGAACAGGCCCCTGATGTAGGATGAGCGGTCGTGCGGTTGCGAGTAACTGGAAACGTCGGGATAGTCCAGATTGCGGCCATCCGCATTGAAGTCTCCGCTGTTGGCGGTATACCGCAGAGCTCCTCCGGAAGACTGTACGGAAGAGAACGGTGCGGTTGTGTCCACCGTAAACGGCTGGCCTGACTGCAGCGCTACAATGCCGGAGACGGTGTAGCCCCCGGTAAGTCTGCCAGTAAGTCCACTGACGTTATTCAGTCCGGGAACCTGGTAACTCGTTCCCAGGCTGAACCGGTTCGGGACGTCATAGCTTGACGGGCCGTAGTAGCGATTGACATCGGAGGTCGGATAGCTGAGTGCGTTGTCCATGTTTCTGGAACGGGTGTAGGAAGCAGTAATGAAGCCCCGCTGCGAGAACCGACCCTTCACTGCAACAATAAGTGCGTTGTAGGACTGTCTGGCTCCATTGAGAGTGTAAGTGATGGAACCGAAGCTTGTGTTCGGCCGCGTCGTCTTACCTTGGCACGTCGTATTGCCATTCGTGTCGGTGGCACACTTTGTCGGGTGCTGAATCAGGTCTCCGGCATAGACGTTGACGTCCTGCCCATAGAAGGTCGAAGTAGGATTGATACCTGCCGTCCAGAGATTGTAGGACTTCGATCCGGTATAAGTTACGCTCGCGACCATCCTTGTACCCAACTGGCGCTCAATACCCGCTGAGTAGATCATTGAAGTCTGGGGCTTCAGGTTTTGATAAGAGCCGCCGATGTTGATCTGCGATCCTACAATTCCGCCCTTTGCGTCGAGCGACTGGCCGACGAACTGCGGATAGGGAAAGCCGAAGGGATAGGTGTTCTGGGTACCGAAGCCCAGAACCGGAGCGGCGGTCGATCCATCATTAAAGAAGGTAGGCGTAACGTAGCTGGGCGGGTTGGTCTTTGCGCCCCCCATGGCGTTGTTGATGTTGAAGTAGTCATGGTAAAGACCGAAGCCGCCGCGCACCACATACTTCCCGTCGCCAAACGGATCGAGTGCAGCGCCGGCACGCGGACTGAAGATCCAGTTCATATCATGTTTGAAGTAGTGGTCCTGCGGTTTGAGTATGCCACTCGCTACCTGGTCCGTCAGTGTCGCGCCGCTGCCCAGATAGAAGTTCGAGAACTTCGTACCTTCAATCGGCGCGGCATTCCCAAAGTTGTCGTACCGGATTCCATAGTTCAATGTAAGTCGGCGCGTGGCCTGCCAGGTATCTTCGGCGAAGAACCCGTAAGAGCTGATGGCGTAAAAATTCTGCGACGGAGAAGGCTTGCCGGTCAGCGAGTCATAGGAGAGACCTGTCTCAGTGTTGGGATTATCGTTAATCAAATTAATGATGTTGGTGTAAGAGATGACCGGCTGTGCGCCTACCGGAGCGAAGAAGCTCTCCTGCTTTCCGTGCAGTCCTTCATAGCCGAACCTGAAGCTATGGTTCCTGACGACATGGCTCAGAACATCGCGCCAGTGGTAGCTGTGTTGCACAAAGTCTAGATCGGGAGCTCCCTGGCCGAACCCGGTTCCAAGACCGCTCACGTTAATCACCGGCACCGTGAATGTTCCAGTCTGATTATTGATTCCTTCGGTACGTAGTACAGCGAATCCAGCCTCATTCAGCGTTTTGGCTGAAAACTGATGAGTCTCGTTCACCTGTTCGGCAATCCCCCAGGAAGGGTTTGTTCCCGTGAACGCCGGACGAAGAGCCGCCGTACTGCTGAGGAGTGTGTTGCGGAAGACCGTTGCATAGAGCCGATCTTTACTGAAATATTTATCGATACGCACGCTGTATTGCTTCGAGTGGTTGTAATTGAGAGCGTTGAAAGTACCATTATCGATCACTGGCAGACTGCACGGAATGTTATCTGTGCCGGGCGTGCCACAACCCGCGCCGAGGAGCTGCTGCGCTGTTGCCTTCACCCCGGTGGTAACAACGTTCGACACTGGATACTTCGCGAGAACCGTAGTGCCAAAGCTGTTCGGCCTCGCCTGCTTCGCGAACGCAATGAACGCAGGATCTTCATAGGAGTAGACGTTTCCGGTATTTGCGGTAATCGAGCGGTAAGGCTCGATCGCGGCAAAAAAGAAGAGCTTTTGCCTGCGCAGAATAGGTCCACCCACGCCGAAGGATGTATTGAGGATGTGGAATGGCGGGTAGGCGGGCTTTCCCGGAGCAGGGTGAGAAAATTCCGGTTTGGCGTAGAGTGCCTGCCATGTATAGTAGGCGCTGGCAAAGCCATGGAGCTGCTGCGATCCACTCTTTGTGGTCATCACCGTCTGGATCGAGCTGGTGCGCGCGTAATCGACATCGTACCGGTTCACTTGCACCGTTACTTCCGAAAGCGAATCGACGTTCGGCGTCAGGTTCAGTACGCCCGCGCGCGCATTGCTGGTCGCGTCCAGCCCATCGACGATGTACTGATTGCCGTTCGATCCGCGGCCGTTTGCGCTTGCATCCACATAATTTTCCGAGTTGAAGTTAATGGCGTTGGCCGAACCTTTTCCCACAACGCCCGGCGTCAGCGTCAGCAGCGACGTCGGGTTTCGCGCCTGCACCGGCAGCTCTTCAAGCGCGCGGGTATCGAGCGTCTGCTGGTTGCGGCTGTCGGAGGTATCGAGCAGAGGTGCCTCCGAAGTCACCGTGACGGCGGTCGTCACCTGACCGATCGTAAGTGTAAACGGAATGTTCCTCTGTTCGTTGGTCTGGAGCACGAAATTAACAGCTGCCGGCGCAAATCCATCCGCCGCAGCTGTAATCGCATAATTGCCCGGCGCAAGACTGTTAATTCGATAGGAACCATCACTGTTGGAGGTCACGCTGGAGGAGACCTTGGTGTCTTTATTTAGCAGTGTGACGTGAGCTCCCGGTAGAGTGGCGCCACCGGTGTCCTGTGTCATGCCCTGTACGTTCGCGCCGAACTGCGCATGACAGACGGTGGGGATCGCGAGCAGAAAGAAACCTACGGCTATTGAAACGACGCGGAGAAAACGGAACATGAAAACACCTCGATATAACCCAATCCTGTCCGGCAGCAACGTAGTGAAGCGTTTCGATCTAACCGGTTTCCATACGCTTATACTTTGCAGTGAAGCGCCAGCCGAATGTATAAGTGGTCAGTCCAGTTTGTCAACAAAATATTATTATCGAAAAAAATAGACCAAATTATTCGAATAATTTGCCTCCTACCCGACCAAAATCTAGGTGTTCTCTTCAGCGGTAGAACCATTTTAATTTTAGCTAAAACGTTTCGATTGTATTTAGGGTAGCGAAAGGTGGTATCGCGGATGCGTCTTCGCTTCGGACCGGCGCAGCTCGGTAAGCCTTTTTACCAGCATCGGCACCTCAGCCTTCCGGTCGCCTTTCCGCATCGCCAGAATAAGATGAAAAATCGCTTGTTGATCGTTCGGATCCTCCTTGAGCGCCAGCTCCGATTGCTGTTGCGCACGATCGGATTGTCCTTGCTGTAGATAAAAGCCTGCAAGCAGATCCCGCGCCGCGACTAGGGTCGGATCGAGTTTCACGGCTCGATTCGCGGCGTCGATCTCTTCCTGTTGGTCTGAATTTCGTTCCGTAGGCCCCTGTTCCGAAAGGGCCTCCGCGAGCAGGAACTGCGTCAAAGCATCGTCTGGGCGCTGACGGGCAGCAACACGAAACGTCTCAAGCGCCGCTCCATTCTTCTTCTGCTGAGACTCCATGACCCCTTTCGCCGCATCTACCACGGCGAGCCGGGGATTCAACTCGTTCGCCCGCGCAAAATCGGCGACAGCCTTGTCGTAATCGGTGAGTTGGCTATAAAGAACGCCACGCGCCAAATGCAGCGCGGCTGATCCTGGTAACTTCCCGATGCCCAGATCGAGCACTGCGATGCCGGTCCGAAAAGAGGCGCCATCATTCGCCATCGCAGCGAACCGAAGATAGTTGTCTACATTGTCCGGATACTGCTGCATAGCCCTCCGCAGCAGTTCGACTGCTCCGCTGATGTCCCCTTGAGCCAGCGAAATATCCGCGCCAAGGCTGAGCACCTCGTTCTCGCAGGTAGCACTAATTAGAAGGGGTTCGAGTGTCTGCGCCGCAGCCTCCGGCGTGCCTCCGAGGAATTGGTCGAGTGCGAGGTTGTAGCGCGCATCGCGGTTCTCCGGATCCATCGCCAGCAGTTTACTCAGCACCGGCAGCGCCCCCGCATACGCCTGCTGCTCCACCAGAGACGCTGCAAACTCCTGGAGCAGCAACTGGTCGTTGGAGTCCCCGATCTGCGCCGAGCGGAAGTGACCGGCAGCCGCCGCATATTGCTGCCGGCGATACTCCAGCACCCCAAGCATGGCGTTTGCCTTTGCATCTTCAGGATGCAGCGTCAGCAGGTGCTGCAACAGAGGGACCGCCTTTGCAGGGTCGTTGAGGCGGTAGTTGATCTGAGCGGCGCCCTGGAGCGCAGGCAGATAGTCGGGAGCCAGCCGGAGCGCCTGAGCAAAGGCTGCCAGGGCTTCCCTGGGGTGGTTCTCTTGGTCGAGAGCGATCCCCTTCAGGCTCCACAGCCTGAAGTTTTGTCCATCCGCCTTCAGGGCGGCGTCGACAGTGGCGATTGCATCTTTCGCTCTGCCGCCGCGCAACTCGGCTACAGCGTTTGCGACAGCGTTTGGGGTCTGTGCTGTGCCGGGAAGGGCAAGGATGGAAGCTGCCGCGCCGAAAACCGCGAGCAGCAAAAACGATTTTATAAACGAATAGAAACATGGCAGCACCTGTGACTGCCGGTTATCGCGGATGAATATCTCCTTCATCGACATTGCACGTTTCCATATAAAAATGATTTTATCAACCCGTCGACAAGCCCTGATGCTAAGATGATGGCCAGTTGGCCACTATCTGGCAATGGTAGTTCAGGCGCGAGCGGATTATAGCGCGCAGACTCGGGGAAATATGTGCGAACACGACCAGCGGAAGATCACCAGAAGATCTCTCCTTGAGCAGTCAATGGGCATCGCCGGGGGCTTGATGCTGTCTTCGTGGACGCCGTCGCTCTTCGCTGACGTGGTGACTGCGAAGCGTGGCCAGTGGAGACGCGATAGCTTTGGCACCTCCCGCCGCGCGGCACAGCTTGCAACGCTCGATACCGTGAAGTTGCAGGACGGTCCCTTCCGTACTGCAATGGATAATGATCAGGCGTATCTGCTGTCGCTCGAACCCGATCGTTTCCTGTATTACTTCCGGACGACGGCGGGCCTGAAGGCGAAAGCCATTGCTTATGGAGGATGGGAAGAGAAGGTGGGCCGGATGCTGGGCCACTATCTCTCTGCCTGCTCGATGTATGCGAGGGCCACGGGCGAGCCGCGATTTCTTCAGCGGCAGAATTACATCGTTGGCGAACTCGCGGAGTGTCAGCGAGCCAACGGCGACGGGTATGTGGGCGGAGTGACCGATGCCAGGCGAATCTTCACCGAGATTGGCCACGGCAACATCTACATTAATAAGACCGGTCTCAACGGCGTACACGCTCCCTGGTACATGCTGCACAAGATGATCGCGGGTCTCCGCGATGCATATGTCTATGGGCAGAACGACCAGGCCCTGGTTGTGCTCACCGGCTTCAGCGACTGGGCTTATAAGCTGACCGATCCGCTGAGCCCTGCCGACATGCAGAAGATGCTCGAAGATGAACACGGCGGGGTGAACGAAATCTTCGCCGATATGTATGCCATCACCGGTAAGGAGAAGTACCTGACGCTCTCGCGGAGGTTCAACCGCACCTCTGTGCTCGAGCCGCTGACGCGTGGCGTCGAAGATCTCGATGGGCTTCATGCCAATACGCAGATACCGACGGTGCTCGGCCTGTATCGCCAGTATGAAGTTACGGGTGACGGCGCGGCACGGCGTGGAGGTGAGTTTTTCTGGCAGACGGTCACGCAGGACCGCTCCTATGTCATCGGCGGTAACAGCGATAAGGAGTACTTCTACCCGAGGGGCGCGATGGGCAAAAATCTGTCGGTCGCCACGGCGGAGACCTGCAACAGCTACAACATGGTGAAGCTGACAGATCGCCTGTTCGCCGGCACTCCGCGCGAAGAGTTCGCAGCTTATAGTGAGCGCGTGTTGTGGAACGACATTCTTGCTTCGCTGGATAAAACGACGCCGGGAATGACGTACTACATGTCTCTTAAACCGGGACATTTCAAAACATTCAGCAAGCCGTATGATTCGTTCTGGTGCTGCGTCGGAACCGGAATGGAAAACCATGCCAAATACGGGGAAAGCATTTATTTCCATTCGCCGAATGAGCTGTGGATTAACCAGTTCATAGCGTCTGAGATCTTCTGGCCGGCCAAAAAGATGCGGATTGCGCAGAACACCAGGTTTCCCGACGAGCAGTCCAGCGAATGGAAGATCAGTTGCGAGCGTCCGGTGAAGGCGACGCTTTATCTTCGTCGCCCCGGGTGGGCGGGAGATGCCTTCAACGTAAAGGTGAATGGGAAATCGACCGGAAGCAGCGAGCCGGGTACTTATGTAAAGATGCATCGAACGTGGCACAACGGAGACGTCATCACAGCGCAGTTGCCGATGCATCTCCATGTGGAAGCCATGCATGACGATCCCTCTCTCAAGGCCATCCTGTACGGCCCGATTGTGCTGGCAGGATTGCTCGGTCGAGAGGGAATGCCAGATGCTGCTCCCTATGCGGGAGGCGATCAACTCCAGTTCAAACCTGTCCCCGATCCACTCGTGCCATCCCTGGTCATTACTGAAGAAGACCTGAGCAGGTGCTTTCAGCAAACCGCTCCGACCGAATTTACCTGCAAAACTTCTGCTTCAGATAAACTTATTCGCTTTGTACCCCTCACCGCTGTCACGCATGATCGCTACTCTGTCTATTGGCAGACAACATGATTTCTGCCAAGCTCAAATATTCGGAGGTGCGCGAAGCCAATGACGGTGTTGAGGCAAGCCTTCGCTCTTCTTGATTGCTCCGGCTCTTACATGCCAAGCGACTAGCCCGTCCTTGCGGTATCCACTTGCCCACCTGAAGGCTGTTCGATAGGGGATTGACGCTTCAGAAGCTATCGCGCGTAGTGGACGTGCTCCTTCCAGGTGCGTTCGAAGGAGCTCGTAACTGGCCGCAGGCGGGTTCTCACATCGGAGCTGAATCGAGGTCTCGTCGCAGGCAAGTGCAAGCCGCTCTCGCTCGTGAGTTCGGAGTAGATCGCCCGATTGCTTAACGGTATCTTGCACCGCACGGAGTGCTGCTGGTTGTTTGGCTCGTTTTGGCCGCAATCCGCGACTCAGAGCACGCACATCACTGTTGGCGGTATGGCTGGAGGACGCCGATACCGAGGTTTTGGAATGGGCCCGCTATAAGCACGTTCCCGCTGAGGACGGCAGGGAACCCGTCTTCTGTTCCGTGCCAAAGCCAATATCAGCAGAAAGAGGAAATCGAAGCACGGCGGCAAGCGGAGATCGTTCTTGAGTTGACCCTTCAGTTGGCGGAGAGTTTCAAGTGCCCTCCCATCGCAATAAAGCAATTGAAGGAGAAACCGGCAGTCGCAGCTCAAATCATGCGAGAGCAACTCGGCTTGGATGAGGTCAGTTCTGTCCCACACATTGTGAGAAGCATAGAGAAGGCGGGCGGCTTCATTGTTGCCATCCCTGAACTTGAAGATCGATATGCGTTCGCCATGGAGCGGCGATGACGGACGCATTCCCCTGATAGCCATTACCGAGGGATCTTCTGCTGACAGAAGACGTTTCAGCGTTGCCCATGAGCTCGGACATCTGGTTTTCCACAAAAATGCTTATGTCACGAGTAAAGTGATCGAGAACGAAGCCCACGCTTTCGCGGCCGAGTTGTTGGCACCCGAAAAGGGCACCAAGCGGGAGCTGCTCACTGAGAAAATTACCCTTGATCGGCTGGGCGAGGTAAAACTCCGATGGGGAATGTCAATTCAGGCTCTTCTTAGAAGAGCTTTTGAACTGAGTGTTATTAACGAGCGCCAGCACCGATACTTGGTTCAACAGATTGGAATGCGGGGCTGGCGGACCCAAGAACCGACAGAATCCGACATTCTTTTAGAGAAGCCACGCTTACTTCGCCAGATGGCGGAGCGAAGCTATGGAGAACCTCTTGATTATGCGTCGATCGCAAGCGATGCCCGATTGTCAAACGAGCGTGTGCAATCGATCCTCAACAGGTATGCCTCGTCATCAGAAACGCAAGCGCCTGAACTACCTGCCAACGTAATGTGCTTTCCTCACGCTGTCGCACGATGAATTAGCTAGCCTTCGATTCTTATAGGTTTCCTTTTCGCGCATGATAATGTCCTTTATCAAGCGTAGTAGGAGCGATAAAAATGGCGTATCAGATGTTGAGCAGTACCTTGGCCCTGACGGTCGTGGCACTTTTGGTGTGGGCTCTGCAATTGCGGAGAGCTAACGCGGTGCTTCGGGCAGAAGTCGAAGAATTAGGAAAGCAGCTTGAGCAGGCGGTTCAGCGTCTTGTGCAGTATGAGACGGAGCCAAAGTCAAAGACCTTCACCAAGATGGTGGACTTGCTTGCTGCCGCAGGGATACCGGGGCTAATCCTCCTTGCTGCAATGGCGATATCAGGATTTGCGGGGGCTGCGGCCATTACTGTGGCGCTATCGTCTCTTGGAGGTCCAGCCGGGATGCTTGGCGGCATTGGCGTACTTGTGACTCTTGGTGTGGTCATAGCTAAGTATGGTGTGACAGATATCAGCCTCGCCCTTGTCCGTAAACTGCTCAGTACGAGATCTAAAGCTACGTTGATCCAAGAGATCGAAGCGCTGCCAAGAGTGGTTCCTCAGAGGTTCCGAAACAAGGCTAAAGCGATGTTGGAGGTCGGTTGAAGACTGAGCTAATTCTCAAGTCAACGCAGACAGCGCCTTCAATCTTCACGGCGCGGCCCGATGCCCGGACGCGGTTGCGCGACTTTTTCAGCTCCCACATCCGCAACCCCAACACTCGCCGCGCCTACCGGGAGGCCGTCCGGCAGTTCTCCGCCTTTTGTGCCGAGAACGGCATTGGGGATCTGGCTCAAGTGCAGCCGATCCATGTGGCGGCGTTCGTCGAGACTCAGCTCAAGCTCCATTCAAAGCCCACGGTAAAGCTACGTCTGGCCGCTCTGCGAATGCTCTTCGATTGGATGGTGGTCGGCCAGGTCATACCCACGAACCCTGCCCACGCAGTGCGCGGGCCGAAGCACTCGCAGAGACGCGGCAAGACCCCGGTCCTCCAGGCCGACGAAGCGCGGACTCTGATCGACGCAATCGACGCCACTTCCCTTCCCGGCCTGCGAGATCGAGCGCTGATTGGCCTCATGGTCTACACCTTCGCCAGGGTTGGAGCGGCGATTTCGATGAAGGTG
>JANXZS010000187.1 GCA_025355385.1 Acidobacteriaceae bacterium
CGAGCGCGGCGTGGGCGGTGCTCTTGCCACTCCTCACCGCCTCGGTGAGCTGCTCCCACGGCCGCCAGTGACCTGGCGCGCTCACGGCGTTCGCGAAGTCGCGCATCGAGCCGGGCACGTTCGAACGCAGCGTCTGTGACAGCGCGTTGTTGGTGAAGATCTTGTCGGCCTGCTCGGTGAAGACGCCCACCGCGGCGCAGGCGCGCATCACCCGGTAGAGCGCGTCGGAGTTGGCGCCCACCTTGGTCGCGATCTCGGCCACCTTCAGCGGCCCTGCTTCGAGGCAGTCGGCCAGGCCCAGGCGAGCAGCGGTGCCCATCAGCTGGGTGACCCAGTAGGCGGTGATGTGCTGGAACATTTGCTGCGGCGGGGGAACGTGGTCCATTCGAGTGCTCCGTTTCTTGAGCGCGGGAACCCTAGCTTCGCCACGGATCTTATCAGACGCGCAGCACGACCGGAGCGGACAGGCCGGATTCTAGCGCGAATAGGCTGGTGAGCTGGGATTACTACCCATAAGTCGCGAGCGTGTCTACGGACGAGTCCCGCCGACAATCCGACATCCTGAGCGAGTCACGGACAAACCTTCCCTTACGCGTTTTACGGAAGGATTGCCAACTTGAACGAAGCCGCGGCGCGGCGGACGCGTTCGCGTGTGTTTGAGCGGTCTGTTGTTGCGTTGATTTAGGTTATGTCGCAGATGAGGAGATATCTCTGTGACCCATCTACGTCAGATCATGCTTGAGGAAGTGGAGCGTCGCAACTACGCCCCGTCAACCATTCGCGCTTACATCCGCACCGTCGAGCACTTCGCTCGGCACTTTCACCGATCGCCCGACCAGCTTGGTCGGGAACACATCTGTCAATATCAAGCGGCGATGTTTCGCACCGGGAAGCTGGATCCCAACACTGTCACGATGAAGTCCATCTGGCCGAGCGTGCGGTACCCCGTGTCGGGCCTGATCGAGAGGCGCAGCAGGACGACCGGCAGAAGGTTGAGGCAGAGGACGATTACGACCCAGAGCACGGGCGTGTACATCAGCGGGTAGCGCGGCTGGAGCCACTAGGTGACCGAGATCGTTAGCAGGACGTTGGCGGTCGCTCCGCGTTGACGATGGCGGGGAAAAGGGGTCATGTCGGTGAGCCTGTTCATCTCATTCAACTTTTTGTCTGCTGCGTGCATGGGGTGGGGACCTCAATGTGGGCTTGGTGTGGAAGAAGTCTACAGTGAAAGTATGAATGACACCAAAGTGGAATCGGTGTGGGAGTATCCTCGGCCGCCTCGGATGGAAGAGAGTGACCGGCGGCTGACGATCATCCACGCGGGCGTAACGATTGCTGATACCGCGCGCGCGATGCGGATACTGGAGACGAGCCATCCGCCGGTGTACTACATTCCGCAGACGGATATTGCAATGGAGTATGTGAAGGGTTCGTCGCGTCGTGGGAGCTTCTGCGAGTACAAAGGCATCGCGTCGTACTGGTCGCTTGATATCGGCGGCAAGCGTGTCGACGACGTTGCGTGGAGTTATGCGCAGCCTTCGGCGAGCTATGCAGCGCTGAAGGATTATCTGGCGTTTTATGCAAACCGGGTGGATACGTGTACGGTCGATGGCGAGGTTGTGGTGCCACAGCCGGGAGACTTTTATGGCGGGTGGATCACATCGCATGTGAAGGGTCCGTTCAAGGGAGCACCCGGAACCCTGGGCTGGTAGCAACGTTCTCGCCTGCGTAGGTTGCAGGCACTGGGGCTTGCTTTAGCCTTCACCTATGAGAACCTCCTCTCGCAGCCTCTTGACCTTATCGCGTTTGTGGATTGCTTTTCGAACATCACGCGGAATCGGTGACGCTAGAGACTTCACGGGATCTATTTTCCCGAACACACTTTGTGGATAGTTTCCGAAGGCCGAGATGCTCGACCACTTTGGGTCGGCAGTGGCAGTAATCGAAAGGATCGCTCATCGCGGATCGATGCGGTACACCCAGCTTCCGTCCCCGGAAACAACCCCGCTGGCGTTTACGCGCCGAAGCGTTTCTTCAACAACTCCATGCGCCGGCGCAAGCGTGCAGACGGGATCCGTCGTGGCGGCATCACCGGTAAGCAAAAAAGCCTGACATCGGCATCCGCCAAAGTCCCGCGTTCGGCGATCGCAGCTCCGGCACGGTTCCGGCATCCAGCTCTCATCCCGGAAGCGGTTGAATGCCGGAGAGTCCTCCCAGATCCATCGCAACGGCCGCTCGCGGGCGCTCAGGAACTGCATCCCCGGTATCACCGAGGCTGCGTGGCAAGGCAACACGCGGCCGGCAGGGTCAATGAGCATCTGCTGATGCCCCCAGCCATTCATGCAAGGCTTAGGGTATTTTGCGTAATAGTCGGGAAGTACGAAGTCGATCCGCAGACGTCCCTGGAGCCGCTCCCGCGCGACATCCACGATCTCGACGGAGCGATCGAGTTGCTCGCGCGTTGGCAACAGTGCATCTCGGTTGCGGAACGCCCAACCGTAATATTGCACATGGGCAATCTCCAGGCGCTGTGCACCGCTCTGCTCGGCGAATGCGATCATCTCCTCTAGGCGGCCGACGTTACCCCTGTGGATAACAATATTGATCGTAAACGCGATTCGGCGCTCCCGGATCATCCCGGCGACGCGCAACTTGAGCGCGTGGCTGCGGGTGCCGGCGTATTCGTTGGCGTGCGCTTCCTCGGTATCCTGAAAACTTAATTGAATGTGATCGAGACCGGCTTCGATGAGCGCGTCCAGACGGGGTCCGTCCAGTCCCACGCCCGAGGTGATCAGGTTCAAGTACAGATTAGCCCTGCGGCCAGCCCGCACCAACTCAGTGAGATCGGATCGCGAGAGCGGCTCGCCGCCGGTGAGGTGCACTTGCAGAACGCCCATCTCGCCGGCTTGCTGGAATATGGTGGTCCAGTCTTCGGTGGAAAGTTCCTCCGAGCGGCGCTGCATTTCAAGCGGGTTCGAACAGTAAACACAATGCAGGGGACAGCGATGCGTAAGCTCGGCGATCAGCGCACGGGGCGTGTATGTCATACCTGTTCGAGGACGCCTCTATCGCGCAGACGCGAAAGTAGCGTCATGGCTTCCGTTTCGACTCTAACCGTGTCGTCCGATGGGTAGCGCCGCTTCAATTCTTCCACTATTTCCGGAAGGGTGTGTTTCCCGTTGCACAGCTCAACGATAGTGCGCGCAGGCCCTTTCAGACGCAGCGCACCTTCGGGAATCAACAGCAGGTCCTCGGGACCGCCGACCGCGTTCAAGCGGCATCCGGGCGCCAGCCGCAGCACGCTATCCTGAGCCAGGCCGCTCATGCCGTCACGTCTTCCGCTGCTGGGCGGAAGGCGCCGGGCGGTGGCCAGCCAGGCTCAACATAGGCGAAATAGAGCGCGTCAAGCTGGGCCCACAAAATATCGCACTTGGCGCGCAGCGCCCCGAGCACAAGGTCTTGTTCTACCCGCGTGCCGGCGTGTTCGGTTACCCAGGCGAGAGCGATCGTCGCATCTTCCGGAGCCTGAGTTAGTCGCGCGTCGAAATAGGCCAAACCACCGCTCAACCAGGGATAATGCTCCCGAATCCGGTCCACTCGCAACGCGATGAGATCGCGCGAAAACAACTCGGTGAGCGAGGACGCAACCGCTTCCAGAAAACTGCGCTTCGAGACCAGATCAAAGTACGCATTTACCGCGTACCGAACGCCCGGAAGAATCCCTCGCTTCGACGTTACCTGCTCTCGATCCAGACCAGTCGCCTGCGCCAGACGAATCCATTTTTCAATGCCGCCGGGATCGGTGCCGTCTCCGTCATGATCGATGATGCGCTTGCGCCAGGCGCGACGAAAAGCGGGGTTTTCGCTGCGAGATAAAATGATCGCGTCTTTGATCGGGATGGCGCTCTGGTAGTAATAGCGGTTGAGCGCCCAGGCCTGCAGTTGCCCGTGAGTCAGCTTACCTTCGTGCATCAGCTGGTGGAAAGGGTGGCGGTGGTGGTAACGTTCTGCCCCAATGGCCCGCAGGCGCGATTCCAGTGCAGCTGGCGTCACGAGGTCTTGGTCCTGGACCGGCGTCACAGTGTCATCTCCATACCATCCGTGGCGACTTCCCAGCCAGATTCACGAACCATGCGGTGTTCGACGCTCTCTTCATCCAGAATCGGATTCGTATTATTGATATGAATGAAAATCTTGCGTGGCCGCTGGAGCGCCACCAGGCGTTTGAGGGTCCCGCCAGGTCCCGAGAGGGGCAAGTGACCCATCTGCCGGGCGGTGCGGGTCACGCCGGGGATGCGCGACGGTTCGTCATCACTCCAAAAAGTGCCATCGAAGAGCACTACGTCGCAGGCTTGTAGGCGCTCCAGCAGGGCATCGGAGACGCTGCCAGCGCCCGGAAGAAACGCCAGGGTGCCGCCGCCTGATTCGGGCGAAATCAGCAGACCGATCACGGCATCGGCGGGATTCGATTCCGCTATCCGTGCAGCGCTAACGAAACCGGGAAAGGAACCCGGCAGAAGCAACACTTCTAGGCGCGCACCACCGGCGCAAAAAGGTTGGTCCAGGGGAATATCGTGCCAGCAGACCTGGCCGGCGAAGCGCGCGAGCACGCCGAACAAACTATTGTCTTCGGTAAGAATCTTGCGAACCGAGGCGGTGGCGTGGACGCGAAACGAATGAAACTCCCGTAGGAGCAGGAGGCCCAGCGCCTGATCCACTTCCGCGCTCAGTATAATCACATCGCTAATCGGGGAGTTCCGCGTCCCATCCCGCGGCCAAAGTTCCCGCGTCGCTTCAATTTGCGCGCGAAGATCCGGCGAGGCGTTGATCAGGGTCCATTGGCCGGGAGCGGCACTCCAGGCAAGCTGAGCTTGGGTGCGAGGGGTGCCCGTAAACGTGCCTTCCCGCAAGCGGCGGCAGTTCGGACACGAGCAGTTCCACTGCGGAAAGCCACCGCCCGCCGCGCTGCCCAGAATTCTTAACCGCATGTCAAGGGAGATAGAACGAGAGGAGTGAACCCGCGCGCCAGCAAAAGCCCGGTGATTTCTAAATCGTCCCGAGTGCCGCCATCGCGCGGTCGAGATTTAGAAATCGGCGTTGCAGTAGCAGTTAATTTCGCAGCTGAGGCATATTTCTTCAACTTGCGGAGTTTCCCATTCCATGAATTTGTTCCTCTTTAGTATCTAGTTGCTACTAGCCAGATGCTACCAATAGAGACGGCATGAACGCAAGCAGGAACCCGGACTCGGATACTTCATTCTCCCCAGCCGGGCGAGTTTCCCGCCTGTCGACGTTCCGGGCGCTGCAGCATCGCAATTTCCGGCTGCTCTGGACCGGGTTGGCGGTATCCGCCGTCGGCACGTGGATGCAAATCGTCGCGCAGAGTTTGCTGGTGATCGACCTGACCCACGGCTCGGCAGTGGCCCTGGGGACAGTGTCGCTGGCGCAGGCCCTCTCTTTCCTTCTCTTCGCGCCGATCGGAGGCAGTGCGGCAGACCGCTTCGATAAGAGACGTCAGCTGCTGCTGACGCAGAGCGCCTTAATGGGGCTCGCAATTTTGCTGGGCGTGCTAACGGCAACCGGAGTAATCCGATTCTGGATGATTCCGCTGGTGGCTTTCGTGAGCGGCGCTACACTGAGCTTCGACCAGCCTGCTCGTAACGCGCTCATCACCTCCCTTGTGCCAAAAGAAAACCTGATGAACGCCGTTGCTCTTCAATCCGCAGTATTCAATGGCGCTTCAATCTTGGGGCCGGCGCTAGCCGGTCTGGCATTGGGCAAAGTAGGCTACTCCGGAAATTTCTTTTTGAACGCGGGTAGCTTCCTCGCCGTGCTGGCCGCACTGCTACTCTTGCGCACCTCCGCAGCGCAAGAAACGCCCAAGTCCAGTGGAAATCTGTTGGCCTCGGTGCGGGAGGTTCTCCGGTATGTACGGCGGGATGCAGTGCTGCCCTCCGCAATTTCGGCCTATGGAGCGCTGCTGTTTTTCGGTCCGTCGGCTGCCTTGATGCTTCCATTGTTTGCCCGGCAAGTTTTGCGGGTTGGTCCGACGCAGCTCGGCATATTGTTCTCAGCGGTGGGAGCCGGGACGGTCCTCAGCGCATTAATCCTGGCTTCACTAGGCGACTTGCGTTACAAAGGACGACTCATGTTCGGGTCGATCCTTCTGTGGATAGTAGCGCTCGCTATGCTCGGCTTAAGCGGAAGTTTGCTCGTCTCCGTTCTGGCCTTGTTTATTTTGGGAGCAGCGCAGAACACCGCTGGGGCAACCACCATCACCCTACTGCAAACGCGGGTTCCGCCGGAAATGCGAGGCCGCGCCATGAGCCTGAATACGCTGCTGGTCATGTGCGTCCGGCCACTGGGGGATTTTCCGGCCGGAGCGGTGATTGGCGTGCTCGGTTTCCGTCCGGCAGTTCTGCTCAACGCAGTCGTCTTGGGGGTGGCATGGTTGACGATATTCGTCGCTCGCCCAGCTGTTCGGAGCTCCTGAATCAGAGATCGATCCCATCCCAAACCCAAAACGGACGGCAACTCCTGCTTGACATTAAAGTTCCGGAGTAGCTACGGCTTCGTTGGCATCTTCCCTTATCACCGTGTAGGCGCCATGGGTCTGACAATGCTTCCGTAGGGGCAACTTGAGATTCCGATTCACGGCGCACACGGAAGTTATTCCGGCGGTCCGGACAGAGGAGGTTCACGATTCACTCCCTCTGTGAAACGCCGGTCCCGGCACTTGCCGAGCACACGGAGTCCAATCACCTGGACTGGAAGGCTACGTTTAGAAGTGGCTCCGCGAAACGGCTCGCGGCGGAATCCCCGCTCTAAGCCGCCGTATGTTTCCTTGGGCCTGCTGCACTCGCCTGAATACCGCTGGCGTGGCCGAAGATCGCAGCGGAGTTGTGCATGATGAGAGTAGGTGCTGTCGATCTGCCTCGGTTGGCGGAAGGACGACGAGGTAAGACAGAAGAATAGCTGGGCATTCCGATACGTTCGATGACCAGCATCGGCTCTGAGCAAAGAGAGCAACGCGTCTGGCAACCTGACACCGGCTGTTGCGGAGCTGCGACGACGTCGAGAAGAAGCCGGCAACGCAGGAGTGAAACGGCTCTTTTGCGGTTGGCGAAGAAGCCGAAGTGGCGGATACAAACCAGGCCTTTGGGCAGAACGTGGATGAGAAATCGTCCTATGTCACGCTCTTGCCTGGTTCTCGCATCACAACCGACAGAGTCACATTAGTAATGACTCGTTCCCCGTTGCTGCCAGCCGTTCTGTATCTGCTTGCGGTCTCTTCGTCCGCTTGCCTGAACGCTCAAACAATCAGTTTCGCCAAGCCCACGCAGATTTCGGCCGGGCTCCTGCCGGCGATGTTGCCCGCGCCTATCTCGCGGGAAACTTCAATGGGGACGGAAAGACTGACATGATATCCCAGATCAATAATGCCCCAAACTCATCAACTTACTACCTGAATTACAAGTTCCTGAGCGGCGATGGCACGGGCAACTTTTCTCTCAAGGGAGCCCCCACCTCCGGCCAACCAAACGCACTCTTGAGCACTTTGGAAAACCTCGCCGCCTTTCCCGTAGTCGCTGATGTAAATGGAGATGGGAAAGATGACATCGTCACGCTGTTGGGGGCATGCCTGGAAAATGGTCAGCCTTGCGGCTCTGGCGCGCTCTCGGTTTACCTGAATAACGGTAACGGCCGCTTCACCGCTGGCTACACCCACGAATTGCCGGCTGGCACCGCCGCTGGAGTAGTAGGCGACTTCAACAAAGATGGCAAGCCGGACGTCGCAGTGTTTATATATCCGACAGATAACACAAGTGACTTCACCGGATATCTCTTGATCTTTCTCAATCAAGGTAACGGCTCGTTTGCAGCGACGACATACGAAGTTCCGGTGGTCGGCAATGGTGTGAGGCTGCTTGCGGCACCGGCGGTCGGTGATTTTACGGGTAACGGAAATCTGGACCTGGGATTACTCACTTCAGCGGACCAAGGGCCGCCCTTCCTCTATACGTTTGCCGGCAACGAAAAAGGGCGTGTTTGCATCCGCCGAGTATCGCTACACTTTTGACAGCAATGCCAACCCATATTTCGAAAACAACGTAATGCAGGCTGCCAACTTGAACGGTGATGTACATGTGGTGCACTATTTGCCCAATTGGGACAGCCACGCCGCCCAAAACCGCACCACCTCAGTTGTACGAAGTCGATCGAGCGCGAATTTGGTGTGAATCCGTTGCATGATTCACAAGGTAGTCAAATGCATCTCGTCGCCCGAAGATCTCCGAGCCCAAACCCGATGCCGCGTACCGACCCACATCGTCTCTAGATTGAAGGCTCGTCCGGCATCACACACGAAGGTCAATGTTCTTATCACGAGTTGTCCTAGGGGGTAAATCGGATATTGATTTTCCTTAAGCTCAAGACTGCGCAGCTCGCGTAATTCGCAGTGCGGCGCTCTAGATACAGCACTAAGACTTTTCGTTACCAACGTCTCAAGTTGAGGAGAGAAGGCATAGGAACGAGATCACTGCTGCCAGAGCTGCGACGAGCCTTGCGTCTTCATCGACCTAAAAGGCGAAGCGCCGGGACATGGAATTCTCCTTAAGGTGCATGGTGATGGAGGACGGGGATTCGCGTCTGATTTGGAGGAAAGCTTATGACGGAGTTGAACGCGTACTGGTTTTACATTTGGCAGGTTAAGCTGGAGGACCAAATTCCTGCGGTGTTGCGGCTTGGGAAAGCCGGGACCGGGGATTGGCGGTAGGCGGAAGATGTGGTGCGGCGGTAATGGAAGGGGCTTGATGCGGATGTGGGTGAGGTAACGGAAGCGGAGGCGATGGCAGATGGGGTGAAGGGAAAGCGGGGAGGGGCTTGGGAGGCCCCTCGGCTCACCGGTCGACGCCTATTTCATCGCGGCGGTTTGGGCTGGGGTTTCGATGGCTTCTTTGGGGGTGGTCAGGGTGAGGGTATCGTGGAGGGGCTGGGCTGGGGTTACGGCTGGTTCTTTCTTGGCTGTTGAGATGGCCAGGATGCGGATGTTGGGGTTGGAGGGTAGGGTGAGGGTCTTGGCTCCGGCGGGAGCGTCGAGGGCGTAGACGAAGAGATAGCTATAGGCGTAGGGCTGATTCAGACCTCGGGCGTGTGGTGGTGAGAGGCGTACCAGGCGAGCGTCGCCGGCTTGATGTAACCGGTGCGGAGGTCGAGGTAGTCCTCTGGATACTTGGGGGACCAGTCGGGTGAGCCGGAGTTTTTGAGGTCCCACTTGGCGGGGTAGTGTCAAATATTTTGTGTAAACGCCTTTAGTTGAAGTTTCTTGTTTCATCACACGCGTTATCGAGGGAAGCGTTCTTCCCACAGTATTGCGAAGCGGTTGAGTGCCTCTTTCCATCCTTGGATGGTGTCCCACTTTC
>JANXZS010000215.1 GCA_025355385.1 Acidobacteriaceae bacterium
TTCGTAGAGTTGCCATAGCCGCGCGGACACGCTATCGCCCGCACCCTTGAGGTGACGTGGCCGAGTGGCTGAAGGCAACGGTTTGCTAAATCGTCATACCTGAAAGGGTATCCAGGGTTCGAATCCCTGCGTCACCGCCACTATTCGTTGTTTTATTTAGGTTTTTTAAAAGAAATATTTTCTTCATACAATTTTACTATCAAACACATCCCTGCTGCGAATTATCGCGCTCGAGGTTGTACGTCGTCGGCACTTTTGAGACAGACGGGGTCGGGATTTAGCGGAGGGTTGGCCTCATCTGGGGTTGATATTTACCCCGCCCGGCTCCGCGCGATTAGTTGGAGCTCAACGCTGGATAAAGATCATGCCATTTCATTTGGAGCTTGGACGATTTCATTTGAGAGTGAACTGCCTGTGGCAACTAACTTGGATGGGCGCGCCGTCCATTTGAAGGGACTGAGGTGCTCCAACGACGTGGTGGGTTCCGAAGAGTGCGGCGACGTAATGTTTGGCGACGCATTCTGCGCCTTCGATCCAGGAACTGGAACAATCATAAGAATAAGATGTCCAAACGCGATTGAGCTCGATCGATGACGGCCGGTCCGGTTGTTCAAAGGAGGGCGCTTGCAGCAAGTGTCACCGCAGCGTACGCTACGCATGACCGCGTTACGTTAGGTCACTAGTTGCGTTCCCCTTGATCATATCTGCCCATAGGGCCCTCGACGACGGGGGCGGGCACGTCGGAGGAAACCACTATGACAAAATTGGGACTGGTTATCGGGTTGATGGCGATGACGGGGACCATCGCTGGCGCTTGGCAGGTGCTGGCCGACCCACCTCAGCTTCCGCCCCAATGCCCATACTGCACACCACATATCCCGCCGTCACCGCCGCCAAAGCCCCCGCCCCCACCACCGGAACCGCCGTCGCCGACTCATTAAGCGGCGTACGTCGTGGATGCATCCGTGAGACGCGACCAGCCGCAAAGTAAAAGCGAACTGAGGAATGCGCGGCCATGAAGCTCAACAGACGAGAAGTTTTGGCAGTTCCAAGCGCCTTGACGTTTTCCGGGTTCGCCTGGGCGGCCAATTGCGACGAAAGGCGACAACAGCAGGCGTTGGCAGAATCTGACACGCGTATCGTTCCGGGTGAGCGGATTGGCCCGATCAAGCTGGGAATGGCTTCTAGCGAAATAGTCAGCGCGTTGGGAACACCCGATAATTATAACAAGCACATTAACGGTGACGGGAGCGTGTTCGACACTTGGATGTGGTACAAGTCTCTAGGCTTGGTCATAACCTATCCTGCGGCGGCCGTTGAACGAGCCAAATATGTGTCCTACGAGGCCGAGTTTAGAAATCACAATATGACCTTCGGTCAGGTCGGATATAATGACTTAGTCCCTGTAAAGCAACGTTTTGCAACTGAAGAAGGTGTTACGATTGGGTCATCGTCATATGAAATAGAACGACTTCTTGGTGGAAACTATAAGTCTCCTAGTTCAATACAGATGCTCTATGATTCGTTGGGATTGTATATCACTCTCACCAATGATCACCGAGCCTGGAAGATCCAGATTCAGTTAACTTAGGCAGGGTTCAATCTGGAGATAGTTCGACCGGCGATCAACACGGAAATTCAAGCTCTCTCAGTTCATCGCACTCAAGAACACAAGGCATAAAGGCCTGTGTTCCAAACGATTTGGAACTGAAACCACTTAGCGAGGAGGTAGTGATGCGGGCTGGCAGATGGATCACGAATTCTGTCACGTCGAATTTGGGGCGCTGCCCGCCTGCATGCGTTCCGCATTCACGTTGTCGCTCGCTGCGGGGCTTGCGGCCGGAGTTGCCACGATAGTGGGAGTGACGGTGATCGCCTACGGGTTAAGTTCCAATTCATAATTACTCAAAAGCAACTGTAGGAGGATACGGTGCGTCGACCTTTCACATTGGCGTTCTTCCTGGCCGCAATAGGGGCCTCAAGTCCCTCTGTGTTGGCGGATCCATCTTGCACCAACTAGCAGGATCAGGGCGACGGCACATCCTGGCGCGAGTGCGTGAACGATGATGGCAGCCAGCATTGCTATGTGATTTCGAACTCCCCCGGCAGCGTCCAGAGTGAAGTCCGCTGCAAGCAACAATGATGGATATCGCCCTGAGAACGAGGGACCACCCATGAAGTTGACGACAGGATTTGGAGCACTCTCCATCAGGATCTGTCCGTCTTTATCTATCACGCAAAACTTGGTGGACCGCTTGGCAGCGTTCAGGCCGACATAGCACGCCATTTTCCCCTCCTTTGGATGGGCTCGGGATTGAGCGTGCCCAAAGTCCAAGGTGAAATGACCGGTTGTCGCGGGCGGCCGAGCCTAGGTAACTAATCTGTGTCCGGCGCAGGAACCGTCACCCGTGAGGAGGCCCGGGTCCCGTGACGACGAAATGATTTGCCGGGGCTGGGGTTGGGCAGGGGCCTGGTTGGGGCTGGAGGGCGGCCTGGAAGGGCAAGAGTGTAGATCACGACAAATCCCACATGGGCGAGGCCACGGTTCGCCGGCAGTTGGAAGAGTGCCTGTCAAATCGCGCCCAATGTTGGCCCCCTTTCGCGTCCAATGTCAGCCCCCCGACACCGTCGTTTGCAGTCGCCCGGCGGCGTAGCGCGGAGCCATTGGCGTAGCGCAGCGCGTAGCCGGCGGGCGCACCCGAGGCGTGGGCGGATCAGGCTCTGTTTTTGAATCGCCAGCTGTCGTTGCCGGTCTCGATGATTTCGCAGTGGTGGGTGATGCGATCGAGCATGGCGGTGGTCATCTTGGCGTCGCCGAAGATCTGCGGCCAGTCGGCGAAGGCCAGGTT
>JANXZS010000263.1 GCA_025355385.1 Acidobacteriaceae bacterium
CCAGACAGACGGATCGACTCTTTCGCCATCTCCATCAGGCTCATACCGTTGTATGTCCTGCCAATTTCCAGTTTTGCTGATCCCGGGTTGGCGCGGTGCATCAGGTACTCTTCCATGCCCAGCTTCACAGTGTCGCGCTCATCGCGCGTGATGCTGGCGTTGTGGCCCTGCGTGAGATTTTCTGCTGTGTTGATTGCCAGCTTGGCGAGGATCTTGCTCCCGGCCTGTTCCGCCGTGCACCCCGAAGCGATCAACTCGCTTCGGAAATCCGCAGACAGCGCAGCGAATGGCTTGCAGGCCGATTCGATTGCGGCAACGCGGGCGCGCTCCGCATTCAGTACTTCAGTTCGGATTGCTTCGGTCCGGGCCTGCTCCGCAGCCAGTGCGGTGACTTCTGTTACTTCCATTTCAGTCTCCTTCAGGGCTGGTGTGGCCCGTTCGATTGTGGGTTCTACAGTTTGGTGCGAGAGGAACCCTGCCCCCGCGTCTGCGCCTATTGGTACTGCCGATATTTCCATCGGGCACCAATCAATCGCGAGATACGATTTCGTTTTGCTATCTTCCGGGGTGATGTCTTTGAGCTTGCGTATCTCCGCGCCCATCGACACGTTTCGGAGGATCTTGTTTTTGATATCGGCCTTAATTCCTGCCAGTTCAGGCCGGTTAGAAAACCGGACTGCTGCTTTGCCGATGCCGTTGACGATAGATGCGCTTTCTACCACGCCGATCACGTCAGAAAGGTCAATGTCATATTTGCCGTGATTGTTGAGAAAAGGCGCTCCATTGTTGAGGCGCGAAAGATCGCAATGACCCGGATCCATCGAGAAAGCCAGTTTGTATTTCTCGCCGTTCCAGTAGTCCTGGCGGTCCACCGTCGAGCCAGTGTAAAACGTCAGATTGGCGGTCAGTTCCTGATCGTCTTCGCCGTCCTCTTCGCTGCCGTCATCCGCCAGTCTTATTACAGGCTCGATGGTTGCGTGTAGTAATTCGAGTTCGCGTTTTGGAGTTTTGTTTTCGTTAAGCCCCTTCATGCTTACTGCTCCCCCCCTGTTGCTACTGGTTTTCCGTTTTGGTCCAATTGCTGCACCTCTTTGATCTGTAATGCCCCGCGATTTCGGTCAACTTTCCGGGGATCGATATCCAAAATGATTTTGGCTGCGTCGAATGCATCGTTCGCAGCGGCAATCGCAGCAAGTTGCTTGTCCGGATCAAGCCCCGATTCGATGACCGACTGCGCCCATGTTTTCCTGCCGGAACGCACATCGTGTAGGTTTGCGTTGGCATCTTTTTCAGGGTCCACGCTCTGCCACTGCTTCGCCGTCCACCGGCATCCGTAGTGCGCCCGTGGAATTCTCCCCGCTGCTGTCGCGGCATCGATGAACTTGTTCCAGATCGGCTGGAGCCCGCATGGAATCAGCGTTGTATGCCGGTACTCTTCAACGTCGGCGCGAAACTCAATTTGCCCCGCTCGAAAGGACGAGTAATTGACCTGCGAAAGGTCCCCCGTCATTTGCTCGTACATCACGCCCATACCAGCTGCCAAGCGGTGCTCTTCTTTACTGAGGTATTCGGCAATACCGCCCACCGAGGCGGGCTGCGTGACGTGCATCTTTTCGCCTGGCTTGCCATATTCGACCATGCCGGGCTCGAGTGTTTCTATCCGATTCCCGGTTCTGGCGTCAGTGCTCGGCGCGCCAATTCCAGTCGTCTCCATGCCCTCTGGCGTCTCAATAAATACCGCCAGACAGGCTTCAATCTTGCGCCTCATGCGCTCGGCGTCGTTCACTCCGTCGAGGTCATATGCCGCGATCAGGATGGAGGAAAACCACGGCACTCCGCGGACCTGTCCAGGGCGTTCTTTTTCGTAGGCGTGCGTGATCTGGTCTGCTGGAATAACCTTCGATGCGAAGCCATCCGCTACGGACTTTACGACGTCGCCCGGATGCCATGGGAACATCCAGTATCCGGTGCGTCGCCCCAATTTGTCGAATTGGACGCCCTGTATAGTAGGGCCGCCCTGATCGTTCGGCCACCATTGCTTCGCAGAGTCCAGGTAGTCGGGCTCCAATACCTGGACTTGGTAGGGGACGTAAAATCCATCTGACTCAAAGCGGTATCGGTCGCGGATCAGTACTTCGCCAGATTCCTTGATTGTTCGGTCGATGAGCTTTTCCACGCCCGCGAAATTTAGCTGGCCATCCGCATCACATTCGTGCTGCCAGATCGCAAATGCCGCGTTGATCGCCGCGTTCAGTTTGTCGTCGCCAGTGTCAGCCTCCGGCGTGTTCCCAATCGTGTTGGCGTTGAGTACACGAAGCGCTCGGCGCACATACGGGTTATTGCGTACCAGGTCGCGGCTTCGCGACCGCAGGTACGACAGGTTGGGACCAATCTCTGCATTTGCGGAAGCTCCGCTGGCCAGCCAGTTCGCTGTTCTGCGCCCGCGATTCGCACCTTCATA
>JANXZS010000319.1 GCA_025355385.1 Acidobacteriaceae bacterium
TGCAGGCTATGCAAATGTGGAAGGCCAACAACGCCTCCCACATTTACACAGCCACGACGGCGGCTGCGGAATATTTCCAAAGCCAAACCTAAAACGAGAATCTCCAGTTATGACTGGTTGAGAAAAACGGGGCAGGTCACGTTTTCAAATCGTTCCATGTTGGGGATTGAGTCATGCTGTGATGCGACGAACTTCTGACTCGAACTTAAATTCCCGCGGTGGCGCGCTAGTTCGGCAACCAGAAATGACAGAGATGGGAGCGGGTTCAACCATCTGACAACAGAGCCACCCCGGTGAACTCATCAGCTACTGCCCGAGAGCTATGCATTTCTTCTTGACGTGCCCTCCAGCGGGTTACTAGATCGCATGATGCTTTGTGCCAACCGGGATACTGGAATTCGAATCCAGCTATGCGAAGACGGCCGGGAACAACCCCGCGACTCTTGAGGATCAGTTCTGATTCTGTGCGTAGAAGAAAGATGCCGATTTCGAGCATCCAGCTTGCGGTCGGGAGACCGATGCGTGTACCCCATGCCTGGCGAAGGGCACTTAGGAATTCGTAGTTCGGCAGCGGGTGGGGAGCGGCAAGATTCACGGCCCCGGCAATATCCTGTCGCTCGATGAAGAATTTAATAGCGCGGATGCCGACTCACTATCCCATTTGACGGTGTGTTGAACCTTGGCACCGGGGGCGGCGTAATGCGCCGCTTGGCGACGCTGGGCTGCGCCAGCACCAGCACCCTCGATCATCCGAGTCGGACGGCGGACATTTTTTTGCCATGAAGGCTACCCAATGCCCTGATAATTTGCTGGGATGTCGCAATGGAATAGGCGGCACACACCGAAAGGCCATCTTCGACAAGTGTTGCGGCGGAACGTCATTCGCTTGTTCCATCGGCGGAGCCTTAAATCTTCCCGATAACGATTGGAGCCAACGAAAGAGGGTTAGGCTATTCCAGTCGAGCGGGGCGAAACATCACAAATCCCACGCAACTCGCTTGAATTCCAACGACAGTGCTGTACCGTGCAGAGTGCCCTATTCCCGTTCTCCGGCAGATATTAGGAGCGACTCTCTAAGGATGAAAATAGTGGCCAAGGAGCGATAACTAAGACGCGTGAAGACCAGGCCAACTGTAAAGGCAACGCCAAGTGTGAAGGCCAGATAGCGAAGGTGGTTTCCAGGGATCACATGAAACAAGTTAGCAGACGGGAATTACTTAAGAGCAGTGCGGCGTTCTGCCTGCTAAGGAAACTCGAAGAAGTGCCAATCAGTGGCTCGGCGGCAATTGAAGAGTCGGGCCAGTTTCTAACGTTTGCCGGAACAAACTTCGTATGGCGATGGTCAGCTAAGACTGATTACTTCTCAATACTTGATCAACAAGGCGTAATGGTCGCCCAGGGTCCCATCCAGCCCGCAGTGGTAGTCAAGGCAGTCGGAAGCAATGCTGCTCGGGCGACATGCGGAACACTACAGGGGCGCGTGGTTCGGGGGAACCGGGTTGACTGGACTTACAGCAACGTGAATGGCTCTGCGAGGCTATCCACCACTTGGCGCTTCGATGAGCATGGTGTCTGGGTCGAGCCTATTTTTTACCACTCGTCGACTGTCGATGACATAGTGAGCGTGCACTATTTCGCGCAGGGATCCGCAGAGTCAGTTCGCGTATTACTGGAGTCGAACTATTTGGTATTGCCCGGGGTCTGCGAGAGCGAGGCTATTAGTCCCATTGTCAACGCATATCTCAACATGGATATCCGGACTTCACTAGGACGGGCCGGGACGGCACTCACACAGCAGTGGGGGCTACCGGTTCATTATTTTGCGGGTTTTCGGAAACCCTCCATGACATCCACCGATAAGGTGGAGGAAGAGGAGAACAGGACGCGGGCCTTTTGTTGCGGACTTACCGAAGTTCCGAGCTCTGAAATTTTCATCGAGCAAAAGGCAGGACGCAGCAGCGTGGTGTTCGACTACCGCGGTGATTTGTGGGGACACTTGCGCGGCCCTGGAGAATTCAAACTCGGCGCAGGTGTCTTGTGGACATTCGCTCCAAATTACCACGAAGCGATTCGCAAATATTACAAGAGACTATTAGAAGGAGAAGTTATTCCCTTGAAAGTGAATTCTCCCAGGAAGAATGCAGTTCTTCTGGCTCCGCAGTGGTGTACCTGGGGGGAGCAGATTTCATTGCACAAGGAAGGCAGCGATCTTGATCAAGCAAGCTTGGAAAGATTTTATGGTGACCTTACCGCGTCTGGCCTGAACGCAGGAATGGTTTCGATCGACGACGGATGGGAAGGAAAATACGGACGACTCGAACACTCAGCCGAACGCCTCCCTCGATTTGAACAATTTCTAGACCGTCTCCGCGCTGATGGCCTCTATATAGGACTTTGGGCTGCCTTCATGCGGTGCCAAGACCCGTCGGACTTAGGCCTCAGCCCGCATCACATGTTACGTCAGGTGGACGGACAGCCCTAAGCAGTCGGAGAAGGAGTGAACAAGTATTATATTTTGGACTTTACGCGTCCAGAGGTAGAGAAGGTCCTAGGTGATAGAGCCAGACAGTTCGTTCGCAGATACAAGCCTGATTTAGTGAAGTTTGATTTTGGCTATGAGATTCCCTCGCTTGCCACAGTCGCGCCATACGATATGAACTGGGCTGGTGAACGGATGATGCAGAAAGGTCTCGACGTTATCGTCAAGTCCATGCGGCAGGAGAATCCTGACATGGTGGTGATGTACTACCACCTATCGCCACTTTTCGCGGACTACTTTGATCTTCACAGCGGTGATGACATGTTCATGGCGAAGGGTGAATATGAGCTCGAAGCCAACCGTCGCTTTTTCTTCAGTGGATTGTGCGGCGAGTTTGGCATGCCGACCTATGGATCTTCTGGATATGACTGGGGAAGCGAACCCGAGATATGGTTTGATTCTTCAGTGATAGGGACGATTGGCAGTCTCGCCTCTCTAGGTGGTCTCGATGAAGTTGGCGGTGGGCTGACACCTCGAATCGCAGCCAAGTACAACGGGCTTAAGCAGACATTGCGGCATACCAATCAATTCAGTGTAGTCCCGCTGGATCCTGTTTTTGATGCCGTGACGAGGGGTGCTCACGCATCGTCATGGGTGCGTCTTGAAAGCGGTAAACCCATGCTTCTCGCGCTTCGCACTCTGCGCTTGGACGGCGGACGCGGAATCACGGAATACAAAGATATATTGAGTACCACCTGCTCTGTTGTGGTGAGCTCTTGTTCCGAGGATGCTTTAGGGCAGACAGCCAAGCTTGCTGTTGTGCCGTACGGAGACGGTGTGCTCACGTTGCACGTAAAGGCGCACGGTTCGTCTGTCGCGGAAATCAAAGAACACCTTTACAAAGACAAACCCGCTGAAAGGCTTATCCACATCCGAGAGGGCATACTTAAAATTCCATTACATGAAACCGCACAAAACGGATCACCAGTCGAATGGATAGAGATTCAAATAACTCCTGCGGAGTTCTAACGAGATTATGACAATCGAGATGAAGAACGGCCGCCTCATGGAAAAGGTAGCAATTGTGACGGGTGCGGGCTCGAGCGGCCCGGGCTGGGGAAACGGTAAGGCGGCTGCCGTTCTGTTTGCACGAGAGGGCGCAAAGATATTTGCGGTGGACTTGGTTCCGGAAGCAGTCGCCGAGACGGAACATATTATCAAGCACGAAGGCGGCGAGTGTGTCGGCAGAGCTGCTGATGTTTCCAAAGGAAGCGAAGTCGAGTCTTTAGTCGAGCAGTGTATTCAGCACTATGGACGCATTGATATCTTGCATAATAATGTCGGAAACCTTGCCGTTGGCGGACCGGAAGAAACTACTGAAGAAGTATGGGACCGTCTCGTTGAGGTGAACTTAAAAAGCATGTTCTTGACTTGTAGATACGTTCTCCCCTTCATGGTGCGTCAGGGCCGCGGAGCAATCGTAAACATTTCCTCAGTGGCGTCTATTCGCTATACCGGCTATCCATCGGTTGCCTACAACGCAACCAAAGGTGCGGTCAATCAGTTGACGCAGAATATTGCCGTGCAGTATGCGCCCAAGGGTGTGCGTGCCAATTGTGTATTGCCTGGCCTCATCAATACTCCGATGATTCAGCAGCCTCTAAAGGACGCCTACGGGCCGGGCGGTGCGGAGGAGATGATTCGGCGCCGGAACGAAGTTGTTCCGATGGGGAGAATGGGCGATTGCTGGGATGTGGCTTATGCTTCGTTGTTTCTCGCATCGGAGGAAGCGAAGTACATTACGGGCGCGATGTTAGTAGTTGACGGAGGATTGACCTGTAAATGCTCTTAGGCTTTTTGCCCGTCGTCGCGGGCTGCGGTCGAAAGCCACAGTCGGAGTCAGTTTAACTGGCAAGGACGTGTCGACAGTTGAGGCGCTGGAATTTCCCGTGGTATCCATCTTAAGCAACTCCCGAATCAACTCATCCAATGGAACTCTACAAAGGCGTACATCAAATTAGTTCTCTTTACGGCGGGCGATACCTATTCCAGTACCTGTTTGTCGGCGATCGCGTAATCCTCGTGGACAGCGGAATCGCCGAAACCCCTGAAAAAGTAATTTTCCCGCACATGGAACGGCTTGGGATCAATCCGGAACGGCTTGCGATGTTGATCACTACGCATCCCGATACGGATCACCAAGGAGGTAATTCAGCCGTTCGCATGATAGCGCCCGGTGCGTTGACTGCATGTGGCGAGACGGATCGACAAATGGTTCAAGATCCCGAGTGTCTTTACCGAGACCGCTACAACCATTTGCAGAACGATCACGGAATCGGCTTTGGAAGCGAGCCTTCGCCAGACGCCGGAAATCGCTGCCGGGTGGATGTCGGCTTTCGTGGAGGCGAACACGTTATGGTCGCGGAGGGCCGGGACCTTGAAGTATTGCACGTTCCAGGGCACTCCTCAGGCCATCTGGCGCTGTTTGATCGAGCTCGGGGGGCCGCGTTTGTGAGCGATGCCGTGCATGGGCGCGGTTGCCCAAACAAGGACGGTAGCATGGCTCTCCCCGTCACATATTTTCATGTTGATTTGTATCTTTCCACTCTTGCTCAGCTGGAGGGGCTGGCGATCAAGGAGTTGCATACCGGTCATTGGCCAAGCATGTATGGCGATGAGATCAGAGACTTTTTTAGCGACTCACGCCGGACTGTTGAGATCTTAGATCGCAGAATCCTTCGGGCACTAGCCAGGGCACAAGCGGGCTTGACTTTAAATCAATTAATCGATGAGGCACGAGAAGAGTTTCCCGACTGGCCCACGAGCACGCGTGATGCAGCCGTATTCCCTGTCCACGGTCACTTGGAGCGATTGGAGAATCGCGGGCAAATCAAAGCAATCCCTGGTGCTCCGCCCAAACGATGGCAGTCTCTCTAATCCCAGATTCACCAAGTGGAATTACCCCTTTCCTTCCTGCCCGTGTAGAGTCGAAAGTAGTGAATGCCTAAGCTTCAACAGATGCCGAAATACTAGCCGCGCATCTTTTTACCACTGCTCCAAGGCGTCGAATCTCTTCTCTGGGAATCAGGTCCACTGTGCCCACGATGCTAATCGCGGCGACCAATTTTCCGGCGCGATTTAGAATCGGTGCTCCAATGCAACGCGAGCCGACCTCGTCTTCTTCATCATCGACTGCATAGCCCACCTCTCTGACGCGTGCCAGATGTTCTTTCAGTTTTGCCTTGGATGAAATGGTCCTCTGGTTGTGCTTCACAAAAGCAGCAGACTTAACCTGGCGATCAAACTCTTCTGGTGACAGAAATGCGACCAGGGCTTTACCCGCGGCGGTGGAGTTGACATCCATGGCGCGTCCTGGCCAGGTTCCAACTATTCCCGCGCCGGGGGCTTCGATCTTCTCAATAATGATGGCTTGCGAGTTTTCGAGGACCGCCAAGTGAACAGCCATGCCTGTGCCGAGCATCAGGGATATCAATAAAGGTCGGGCAACTTCGAGGATCTGCAAATTTTCGACAGCTACCCTGCTGAGACCCACGAGCCTGAATCCGAATCGATATCGTCCGCTGCGCGCGTCCTTTTGAATACACCGTTCGCCTTCAAGCGCCGTCAACATTCTGAAGGTCGAGCTTTTTGGAAGCTTAAGCGCCCGGCTAACTTCCGAGACATTCAGCGCTTTTCGCGAATACGCAAGCAGTTCCAGAACGGCGAGTGTACGGCTCACCGCGGGAATATTGTTCTTTGCTGGCGCATTTCCTTTAGGCATTGGTGCTCCTTGCATCGACAGGAAAAACTTATCGAGCCGACAACAGATCAGTACAAGCCTGTAGGCGGATTAAGAACTGTCCCACAGGTGGAACAAGTTAGGCCCTTTCTGTTGACAAGTCAAGTTAGCAAACCATAATACGTTCATCACGATTTCTCCACGACACTTCTACAGACACGCAGGAAGCATCAACGTTCGCTCCACAGCCAGGCCGACCAGACGCTACATCGATCAGGATTCTGTTACATAGACAGAACAACGGGGTTTCGCAAGTAATTAGATTTGAGGGGGATTCACATGCGCTACTTAAGATCGCTAACGCTGATTCTCGGGGTCGTTATCGGGACAACAGGGAGTGCATACAAGGCCTATGGCCAAATTCCCCAAGGGCAAGTGTTGGGTACGGTCACCGACAGCTCCGGTGCTGCCGTAGCCGGGGCCCGCGTCCGGCTAGCCAACGAACTTACCGGCATTGCGCAAACCCAGACGACCAACTCGTCCGGAGGTTACACGTTCCCGTACCTGACAACCGGAACTTATCGCGTGTCGGTCGAAAACTCTGGCTTTAAGACCGGGATCTATCCCGGAATTCTGGTCGGTGCCGAAGAGAAGAAGCGAGTTGACGTGCAGCTTCAGCTCGGAAACGTCAGCGAGACGGTAGAAGTCAGCGGCGGTGCGGCAAGGATCGACACCGACAGCGCCGTTGTGGGAACCGTACTCTCCCAGCGGGAAGTTGTGGGTTTGCCTCTCAACGGCCGTGATTTCTCGCTTTTAGCTACCACGGAACCAGAGGTGACGTTCGCAGGGACTCAAGGCAGTTCGATTCAGGCCCAGTTGAATACCTTTGTCACCGTCGGCGGAAATAACATAGTAGGCTCAGCCTACAGTCTTGATGGCGTGGACAACCGGAACGACTCTTGGGCAGGCCCGGCGATGAATCCTTCGGTGGACACCATTCAGGAATTCCGCATTGAGAAATCGCAGTCATCTGCCGAGTTTGGCGGTGGTGGCGCACAGCTCATGGTGGTGAGCAAATCAGGGACGAACAGATTTCATGGGGCGCTGTGGGAGTTCAATAGGAATGCAGCGCTCAATGCGGCCGAATATTACACTCATGAAAAAAACGCTTTGATTCGCAATGAGTTCGGTGTGGATGTTGGCGGCCCGATCCTCAAGAACAAGCTATTCTTCGACTTCAATTACGAAGGCCACCGGCAGCGCCTGAATTACCAGGGAACCGACACGGTAATGACAGAGAAGATGCGGACTGGGGATTTCAGTGAATTGCTGCCTGCGAAGATTATCGTTGACCCAAATACCGGCATACCCTTTCCCAACAACGTAATCCCGGCTGATCGAATTCTTCCGGTGATGAAGGACATGCTCACACTCGAATTCCTTCCCACCCGACCGGGAATCGTCAACAATTTAACGACGAGCATTCCAACATACTCGAGTAATAACCAATATTCCGGCCGCTTTGACTACAGCTTGACGCAAAAGGATTCGCTGTTCTTCCGCGGCACTTATCAACCTCGCAAGGGCGTTGCAGCCCCACTTTATCCACAATGGATGAGTGCCGGCGAAGACTACACGTTCTCGAACTATGGTGCGGGCTGGACACGTAGTTGGACGCCGACACTATTCTCCGAAACCCGCTTCGGTTACCACCGCGAGTTGGTAAACCAAGTTAACGTCGCTCCCAAGAACGCTCCGGCTACTGAGCCGCAGGGCTTCGGTTCCGACCCTATTGATCACTTCCCGATCGTATTTGTTGACGACTTCGGGTCGTTCGGTCAAGGCGGAAACAACGTCACTTTTGATACCAAATTTTGGGAGTTGGATCAGAACGTGTCGCTAACACGTGGAAACCATTTGATAAAGGTTGGATTTGCCGGACAACACTACTTTAGTGGAGCTCCCTTCCAGTACTCGAATACAAGCTGGCCTTTCTTCTTCTTTTCAGACAATGTGTACAGCGGACTCGCAGCGGCCGACTTGCTGCTGGGACTGGCGACTGAAGGATACATAATTACCAAGAGCCCGCCGAAGGCGCAGAACTCTGGAGAGTATTCCTTCTTTGCGCAGGATGACTGGAAGATAACCCCGTACCTGACTTTGAACTATGGGCTGCGTTACGAGTTGCCGATACCGGAAACCGAAAAGCACGATATTTGGGGCAATTTCGATCCTGCATTGGGCAAGATCGTGTTAGCAGGTGACTCAATTCAGCCTGGTCTCGGCCCGCAATTCGTGTACGACGGTTATGGCAAGTTCCTTGTGCCGGCGAGCGAGACAAAGCTGCCAAGGCATGCGTTGGTCTATCAGGATTACAACAATATTGCTCCTCGATTTGGTTTCGCCTGGCGGCCATACCGAAAAAACAGCACGGTCATTCGAGGCGGCTACGGTATCTACCACGTCCGCCCCTGGGGTCAGCAGCAGGCCAATTCCTTCACCATTCCTTACGGCGGTGCGTTCGCGGTTTTCAACAGCACACCCAAACCTGACCTCTCGGCGGACAACATGTTTAACGGTGGCCCAAGCGGTGCCTTACCTGCCCCAAGTGCCTACTACAAGGACCTCCATCAACCCACCGGCTATTCGCAACAGGCAAGCTTAGGCATGGAGCAGGACCTGCCATGGGGGATGACGGGCGAACTAACCGTCCAACATCAAATTTTCACCCACATCGAAAACTACTACAACTTCAACCAGCCACATATTGGTCCGGGCACCATTGACTCGCGGACGCCCTATCCAGATTTTTCATCCATTAGCGGAATCTTTGGACAAGGACATGGACATTATGATTCGTTGGTGGCTCTTATAAGAAAGAGTTCGCGTCATTACACCTACCAGGCGTCATACGTGTGGGCGAAGAACGTGGGACAGGATATTATCGACATTTACAATCCAAACCAATTTAATGGCCCAGAGAACTATGTTCCACACCAGATAAAATTCCATTTCCTGGTGGACCTACCGGTAGGTGAGGGGAGGCGATGGCTGAATCACGGTGGCTTGGCAAACGAACTGGTGGGTGGTTGGACACTCTCTGGCATTGCAACCCCCTATTCCAGTGGACAGCCGTTCAATGTGTATTACAACGGGGATCCCGGGAACATCAATGTCTTTACCGTAAGGGCTGCACAAACCTGCAGCGGTCATGTCAGTAGTCCCACGGCGAGCAAGTGGATTGATGCATCCTGCTTCGGGGCGCCCGCCGCGGGAACGGTCGGAAACTCTTCGACGGGAGCGCTGTTAGGCCCTCGTTCATTCAGCGCGGATTTCGCAGTCTATAAGGATTTTATTTTTCCCGAAAAGATAACCGCGCAACTCCGTACCGAGATGTTCAACATATTCAACCATCCCAATCTTGGCGCGCCCGTTAACGTGGAAAATGGCTTCGACTTTGGTCAAGTTACCACTATCAACCAAGTGCCCAGAGTTATTCAGTTCGCTATGCGGGTGACCTTCTAATCCAGACCAATAGAGAGGGGGCTTATCCCCTCTCTATTATTGTCTCTCGTGGCGTCGCTAAAAGGCGCGATAGGCGTGGGGGCGAATTATGAAGTCATTAATAGGCTCTGAGGTGGGGATTGAAATTCATGAAAGAAACGTATCTAAGTCGCCGTCAAGTGCTGCAGGGTATGCTTGCCACAACCGGCGTGGGCCTTGTAGGACCTCACTTTGGTCTGTCCGCGGACGAGGAAGTGCATGCGCGGACAGTTCACGAATGGACCCTCGAAGAGGCACAGAAATATTGGCAACCAATGAACCGAGCGGTTCAGCACGTTGGAGTGCCGGGCCATGAATGGCAGGCTGGCGTGCTCTGGAACGGAGCATTGGTCTTCGGTCCTCTGAAGTATGCCCGGGGAAATCCTGGCATGGTGAAGGAATTGGCGCTGTTGGGCGACAACGCCTTGCATATTTCCGTTGGCTTTGGAAAGTCACCGAAGTTCGTGGGTCGCCTTGGCGGCCCTAACCCCGATCTGGCGCGGAGTAGTCAATCAGGGCACTTACCCATCCCAAGTATCGAAACAAAGGACAACGATCTAACTTGGAAGCAAACCGTATTTGCGCACCTGCTCGACCAGGATTTCGATCAGGCGCTCCATCCTAAAGAGGATCACCTGCTTATAGTGCATTCCCATTTCACGGTTCGCAACAATTCCGCGGACAAAAGCGATGGCCACCTCTGGTTTCATTTCGGCGACACCAGCCAGGTCGTGTTCGGATACAAGGCAGGTCAAGGCAATGAACTTGGCTCCAGCATCGCGCATAAGTTCGTCTCTCCCTGGGGCTTCGTTGAAAACGAAGTTCGCTATGTGATCCCTACTCCTAAAAAAGGAGCGGTGAAGTGGCATGACGATATTGATCCGCCCGCGGAAATGCAGATGCGGGCAACTAAGATACTCGAGTGGATGGTATCGTTAGCGCCCGGCGAAGAAGCTAGTCTTGACCTCAGGGTTCCCTACAAGACGATTCCTCGGCAAACGGGTCGACGTCTCCTCGATCTGGATCGGGAACAGTTGCATGACCAGACGCTCCATTTCTGGGAAGGTGTAGTCGCCCAGGCGGGAAGCATCGTGACTCCAAATCCCTTCGTGAATGACTATGTCACGGCTGTCGCGGGCCAAATGTCGCAGCAGGTGGGATATCGCCATAAATCAAATGTGTGGATGTATAAGACCAGCCCCAATCACTACGAGATGTACTGGCCGTGTAATGCGGCGAAGGCGCTTCCGACACTCGACCTGCGCGGACTGACACAGTATTCACGTCCTGTGCTTCAGAGTTTCATCGATACCCAGACAGACGATATCGGCAAGCTGACGCGAGAAAAAATGGGGGAGGGGGACGTCGTTGCCGGCGAGGGCTTTGAAAAGCGCCCAGGATTCATGGGCAACTTCGGCGATTGGACGGCGAACACCCTGCTGCTTAGTCACGGGCTTGAAATCTGGGCGCTAGCCTCGCACTACCGGATTGTGCGAGACCGCAAGTGGCTTGGGGATGGTCACGGATCTCCGCTGCAAGCCATGCTCGACGCTTGCGATTGGACGCTGGCGCAGCGCCGCCGTACGATGCGCGAGGAAAAGGGTAAGGAGGTCCCCCATTGGGGATTATTGCCGGCGGCCTCAGCGCACGATTGGCTCTGGGGCAACACCATTTTCAACGATGCCTTTTGCATATTTGGAATCATAGAGACGGTCCGCGTTCTCCGCGAGATATCGCATCCTCGTGCGGAAGAACTGGCCTCGGCATTGAACGAATATCGTGCCTGCCTGCGCGACCGCTATGTTGAGGCGCGTGACAAAGCCCGCCCGTTACCAATGCCTGACGGAAAACTGATGCCGTATGTTCCTCGTGATGTGTACGAGTTGGACTGGGCGAAGACCGATTGGACCTACACAACGTTTGGCCCGCTTCGCGCCGGGGCCTGGGGAGCTATCGATCCTCATGATGAATTGATCGATCAATCGTTGGCGTTCGTTGAAACTGGAATGCCGAAGGGTGAAGGCTATTACCTCGAACTCGTTAAGAACGAGTTTGGACAGTTGACCGCTGATGAAAACTTCCGCGATGTGAATGATCCGGCATCCAGTCGACACTTCCTCTTGAGGCACTATGTCGAGTACGAAACGATGTGGCCTATAGGGTTTGACCTGTTCCTGCAGCGAGATGATCTGCCCCGGTTTTTTGAGTGGTTCTTCCACAATTTGTCGATGGTGATCCACAAGGGTTATCGCGTCGGCGTGGAATCACTCGAGGGCGTTCCCTCGTGCGCGCCCGGTGATGGCGAACGCTGGCGTGCAGTGCGTAACATGTTCGTGAACGAACGTGGTGGCTACGACGGCTCGCAGCAGTCCCTCTGGTTGATGCAGGCGATTCCTCGGAGTTGGCTGAAGTCTGGAGAGAAAATGGCGGTGCACAAAATGGGAACACATTTCGGAGGCCAGGTAGATCTGGAAACTGAAGTAGCAAAGGACGGAACTTCGGTCCAGGTTCAGGCCAATCTGGATTTAACGGTCCTGCCGACTGAAATTCGAATGCGGTTGCGGTCTGGAAATGGACAGCCGCTAAAATCCGTGACCATCAACGGAACTAAGACGGCGGTGCTTGAAAACGATACTATCGCGTTGCCCCAACAGCTTAAGGGCAACTATAGAATCGACGCTCGGTTTGTCTAATTAAATATAGATGTAGTAAGAGCGAGCTTGGTTGAGACCCTAGGGAGGGATGGACCAGAGTGAAAATTACGGATTGGACCGTCTATCCCGTGGATAAGAATTACCATGTTTTTCTCGAGTTACATACCGACCAAGGGGCGAGTGGCTGGGGCTCGTGCTATTCCGAAAGAGGACAGGCAGTTGGCGCGCTGAATTGGCTGAAGCGCTTTGTGATAGGGGAGAGTCCTCTCGAAATTGAGCGCTTAACGGAAAAGCTTCATCAAATTACTTTCTGGATCGGGCGCGGGGGTGCGATTACCCATGCGATCAGCGCGATCAACCTTGCACTATGGGACGTAGCGGGAAAAATTCTAAACCAACCGCTGTCCGTACTTTTGGGAGGCAGCTATCATCGTGCCGTCCAAGCGTATGGGTCGATTCTGTTTGTGCCGTTAGAAACATTGCCTAAGCGCATCGAGGAAATGAAAGCTCGAGGCTTCCGTGCAATCAAGTTGGGCTGGGACCCCTTCGGACACCAGAGTTTGGCTGACGATGAAAAGCTGGTTCGAATGTCGCGAAAAGCCGCGGGGGATGAAACCGTTTTGCTGCTCGATATGGGAGGAAGCTATCCCTTCTGGAAGCTGCGTTTCAAGGATGCGCTCGAGCGGGCAAAGATGCTGGCGAACTATGGAATTTATTGGCTTGAAGAACCTCTGTCGCCAGACGACATAGAAGGATATGCACGCTTGACCGATCAGTCTCCGGTCAAGATCGCGCATGGTGAGGTGTTAACCAGGCGCCAGTCTTTCGTTCCCTACTTTGATCGTCGGGCTATGGATATTGTTCAACCCGATGTTTCAAAGGTGGGTGGCTTGTCGGAAATGCGCCGCATCGCCTGGATGGCGGAAGACCACGGTATTGAAGTCGTACCCCACGGCTGGAATACCGCCGTTGGTGTCGCAGCGGACATCCACTTAGTTTCGTCGCTACCTACCCGTTCTTACGTGGAATTTAACGTCGGCAATGCGTTGGTGGAAGACCTTGTCGACAAGCCGTTTCGGCTTGATGCAGAGGGATGCCTGCCGGTGCCGCAAGGGCCCGGTCTCGGCATTGAGTTAGATCGGGAGCGGCTCAAGAAGCTGGCAGCTTCAGGCTTTGCCTCCGGAACGTGGACTTGGGATAACGGAGAGGACTTCGAAGTGTCATGAAGAAAAAAGGACTCGCAAAGAAAACACACACGCCGCTCAGGATTCTTGCCATCGGGGCACATCCCGACGATGTGGAATTTTGCTGCGCCGGAACCCTCGCCCGATGTATCGAACGTGGTGATCAGGTCACGATTGCTTTTGCGTGCAACGGGAATTCGGCGTCCATGGATCGGGGGCCGGAAGAGATCATCAAGATCCGTAGTCGCGAAGCTAGCAACGCGGCCCGATTCCTGGGAGCGGATTTGATTCAGATGGGCCTTCCTGACTTCGGCGTCGATGTAAACATGCAGACCAAGCAGTTGTTTGCGGATACGATTCGGCAGGCTGCGCCGGACGTTATATTGACTCACTTTCATACCGACTACGGAAGCGATCACAATAATACGTTTGTTTTGGTTCGCGACGCAGCGCTTGCCGCAACCGTCGGAAATTTCCGTACTTCTCGTCCGGCCGTCAGCAAGTCGCCACTGATCTATATGTTCGAACCGCTTGCCGGCTATGGGTTCCAACCAGAAGTCTACGTAGACATCACCGGCTCGTGGTCGACCAAGGTGAAGATGTTGAACTGTCATAAGAGTCAACGGGAATGGTTCCTCCGGAGAGGGGGGATGGACGTTTCCGATTACATGGAAGTAGTCGCGAGATTTCGTGGATATCAGTCGGGCGTGAAGTTAGCGGAGGGATTTATACCATTGAAGAATTGGGCGAACATCGCCACTGGTTCTGTGCTGCCATAGCTTCCACGATTCGGTCACCAATGGGAATGAGTACTTCGCATGGACAACAATTACTCCGGGCCGCAAAAGAGGATGGAGGGGAAGCGCGTGCTGGTCACCGGGGCTGGCACTGGAATTGGCAGGGCCGTCGGCATGGAATTTGCGCGGGAAGGTGCGGTAGTAGCGTTTCATTACTCGCACGAAAGTAGCGGTGCGCAATCCGCGGTAGAGGAAATACGTTCCCACGGAGGAAGCGCCGAGATATTTCACGCTGATTTGAGCGAGATCGATTCAATTCGGACTCTTGGCAAAGATGCCATTAACTTCTTAAGTGGAATCGACGTGCTTGTAAATAACGCTGGAATAAGCATGAATGAACCGTTTGAAAGCGTAACGCCTGAACAGTTCGATCTGCTTTATGGGGTGAACATCCGCGGCATGTTTTTCTTGACTCAAAGCGTGTTGCCCAAAATGGTCGAGCAAGGTTCGGGCGCAATCATAAATATGAGTTCGATTCAGGCGATTGGTGGCACCGGCGCTAATTCTGTTTATGGCAGCACTAAAGGCGCCATTGTGTCATTTACTCGGCACCTGGCCATTGAACTCGCGCCCAAAGGGATTCGGGTGAATGCTATCGCCCCTGGAGCAATCGAGGTCGACAGCTATTACGAGGCGATTCCGGATTTCGATCCCGCGGCTTTTGCCAACAAGATCCCAGCCGGAATAATGGGACAACCTTGGGATGTAGCCCGCGCCGTGATTTTCCTGGCCTCTGACGACGCTCGCTACATTTTGGGGCACACGTTGATTGTGGATGGCGGTACGACGGCGTGGTTTGCGTTCTCCGACGATTTTCGGAAACCGGACACCGCTGTATGGGGTAAAGGTTACGTTCCTGGAAGGTAAACCGGAGTCTAGCTGCGAGGACCGATGTTCGAAAGTGAAGAGGATAAATTTCAGTTTTTGAACCACAACCTTTATGTTGCAGTGGTGTGCGACGTATTGGACACGCTTGGCTATCGTAATCAAGCCATGCACTCACGACTGCGACCATTACTACCCGACATATCAAAATGTGGCTTTGTGGGCCGGGCCCGTACCATACAGTGGATGCAAACCGATCACATTGACGTGGATGATCCGTACGGTCTCGAGTTAGAGGCCATGGATTCATTGAAGCCGGGAGATGTGGTCATCCATGCGATTGATCCTCCCGCCGACTGCACCCCCTGGGGCGAACTGATGTCGACCGTGGCTATGCGGAACGGCGCTGTGGGCTGCGTGTGCGACAGCAACGTACGAGATTGCGTACAGATCATTAAGATGGGTTTCCCGGTTTATTACGTGGGCATCAGACCGCTTGATTCGAAGGGGCGTGGCACCGTAACGGCGTTTGATATTCCTATACATTGTGGAGACGTGCTGGTGAGTAAGGGAGAACTGATCTTTGCTGATTTTGATGGCATCGTCGTCATTCCGAACGAGGTGGAACAGGAAGTCTTGACTCTGGCCGCTGAAAAAGTGGCTACAGAAAACCACGCCAGGCAACATTTGAGGGAAGGAAAGACTATCCGTGAAATGTTCGAAACCTACAAGATCCTATAGGGTGCCTTCGTGAACAAAAGGAAAGTGTTAGTAGCTGGTCTGTTCCACGAAACCCATACATTCCTGGACGGTCGAACACGGCTGGCGGATTTTGAAATACGGCAAGGGAGCGATTTGCTGTCTGGTCTCGGTGATGCTTCGCCGTTAGCCGGAGTTCTCGAAGTCGGTGAAGAAGAACAATGGTCCGTCATCCCAGCCTTGGATATGCGCGCGATGCCAGGCGCAGTTGTAGAAGACCGGGTGGTGGAGGTCTTCTGGCATGGCGTCAGGTTAGCTGTCGAGTTATCAAACGGCTTGGATGGCATCTTCCTCATTTTGCACGGCGCCATGGTATCAGAGTCGCTTGACGACGTAGAAGGAGAAATTCTCTTCCGTATCCGCGGGCTTCCAGGATGTTCCAACGTCCCGCTCTGTGGCGTACTCGATCTGCATGCAAACGTCACCGAAAAAATGGTTACCCATGTTGATGCCATAGTCGCCTATCGAGAAAATCCCCACGCGGATGCAAAAGAAGCGGCCATGGATGCGGCACGGATCTTGACGCGGCTAATGAACACCAGAGAACAGACGAAGACTGTATGGGAACATCCGCCTATCCTGTGGCCGCCGACCGGTACGGCTACCGCGGACGAGCCGATGCGGTCACTTCAAAATCTGGCCCGCGAAATCGAAAGTTCGAGTCCGGAGATCCTCGCTATAAATGTTTTCGCCGGATTCGCATTTGCGGATGTCCCAGATGCTGGCGTCAGCTTTACGGCGACAACAACAGGAAGTCCCGAGATGGCCCGAAACCATTTGTCGCGACTGGCCGAACTGGCCACAAAAAATCGAGAGAGAGGCAATGTCACCGATGCACCATTAGCTGACGTCTTGCCAAAGGTGATTAAACATCAGAAAGGTCCCATCGTCATCGCGGAGCCTTCGGACAACGTCGGAGCGGGGGCGCCGGGAAGTGGGGTTAGTCTGCTTCGAGGTTTTCTGGAACATTCGATGGACAACTCTGCTGTCATTATCGATGATCCTGACGCAGTGGCGACTGTAGCATCCAGAGGTCGTGGGGAGCTTGACACACTTACTTTTGGCGGCAAGGGATCCTCGACTTATGCCGAGCCTATCACCCTTGACGTAAAACTACTTTCCACTAGCGATGGACGATTTGACCTCGAAGACCGACAAAGCCACCTGGCATCTATCTTTGGTGCTCACATCGATATGGGTCATTGTGCGGTGATAGATCACAAAGGCGTGCGTGTGCTGCTTACCAGCCGGAAAACTCCACCATTTGATCTCGGACAACTGCGAAGTCAAGGGATTGAGCCTTCGAACTTGTTCGCAGTCGGCGCGAAAGCTGCAGTCGCACATCGTAGCGCCTACGATCGCATTGCGGTAGCCAGTTATTCCGCCGACACTGCGGGGCCCTGCTCGAGCAACTTGAAATCTTTTCCTTACAAAAAGATCCGACGGCCAATTTATCCCTTGGATAACTGGACTCAATGACTAAGGACACGCGTTGAACACTGAAGACCGGCTTATCGAAATTTTAAGAACGGGAGGCAAGCCCAGCGAGCTTTACGAAACTCGGGATGGCAGCAGGCTGCTTCTCCTCCCTCACGGCGCGCGCGTCCTTGGATTGTTTGCTCCAAATTCGCAGAAGAACTTCTATTGGACAAATCCTGCGCTCTCCGCAGGTCCTCGTGAATTCTTTCTCGGCGAACTCGGGCGCAATACGGGAGGGGACCGCACTTGGTTGGCCCCCGAAATAGATATCCATTTTCCCATGTTCCCTGACCTCACCACTTACAAGGTGCCGCACGAAATCGATCCAGGAAGATATGAGATTGAGGGGTCGGGCAATTCCTTTCAATTAGTGAGCCGAATCGGCCTGAGCTTATTTTGCTCCGCACAAAAAACAGAGGTAGAAATTCGCAAGTCTTGGAGCGCTTCTCCTAACCCTCTTAGATATGACGAAATTTGGAGTCGGACAGGTGAGGTAGAGTATGCAGGTTATTCGCAACGCACGAAATTGAAGTTGCTGGACCGTCAACCGTGCGAGAGCGGGCCGGTCGGAGCTTGGAACCTTCTCCAACTGCCTCATGGAGGCACCGCCTTTTTCCCGCTGCATAGCAACGTCAGGCACACTACCTACTTCGGCACGATTCCAGAGTGCGACCTTGAGCAAAAGGATCGGGTGATCCGATACAACATGAGATCTACCGGGATACAGAAACTCGGGATTAGTGCTGCCGCTTCTACGGGTCGCGCAGGCTACGTTTATTCGTCTGAAGGGCAATCAGTTTTGGTCATCCGCAATGTGTTTGTTAATCCGGCCGCGGAATACATTGACGTATCTTGGACGAACACCGGGGAACTCGGGGGACGCGGCTCTGCATTTCAAGCCTGCAACGTTAACAACGAGCTTGGAAGTTTCAGCGAGTTGGAATATCACGCGCCAGGCATTGGGCGTGGCACAGGCCGGCTCGAATATGAAGATGAGTCACAGATATGGGCGTTTCGCGGGCCAGCCGAGTTGATCCGGATAATTGGGCGAAGCCTGTTGTCGCCCGCGTTCTGAACTTGGAATTCGACGAAAGCATAGTTGCATTTTTGTTCTCTGGTCGAGATTGGACTCAGCGATGGCCAAAGATCAAAGGTTTTGGTTCGACCTGAAGGCGGGCAGATGAGCAGTGGAATTATTCTATGTTTTCTCGGCGCCATTTCCTTTGGGCTTTCGGCGTGCGTGTCAAAGATTGCGGCTCGGCAACAGTGCAATGCGCCCGCGCTCATTGTCTCGGTGTTCGGATGGGCCGCCGGCCTCATGCTCCTGCGAACTCTTGCATCGGGGACAAGTTTTAGCTTGCCAGGTAAAGCGATGGGCGTAGCAGTGGCATTCGGAGTTTGTGCGGCCATTGCCATTTTGGCTTTTCAGGTTTCTATCGCCGTCGGCAAAGTGACCGTGGCCTGGTTGGTGATGAACCTTTCCGCCGGCTTACCTGCACTTGTCTCCATCTGGCTCTACCGCGAATCGCTGACAAAAATGAAAGGACTTGCATTCGTCGTCGCTTTAGTCGCACTGACCTGCTTGTTCAAGGGAAAGAGACAAGAAGATCTGAAAGAAGCCGCAATCGGTCAAGGAGAGTGAAGTGAAGTGGTTCATATTGATGCTAATAATGCTAGTTACAAACGGGATGAGTGCTTTCGGCCTCAAGGTTATCTCATCATGGGGACTCCCCGAAGTGTCTAAGTTCCCTTACTTGACGGTATGGTACGCGGCAGGCTTCGCATGTATAGCGGTACCGATGCTACTGAGACGAACCAAAGTGGGCATCAAAGAATTTGGATGGGGAGCTGTTATGGCGGCCTTGAGTATCGGAGGACAAGTGGCAATGGCCACCGCCCTAAACCTGAAGGTTCCAGGCAACGTCGTCTTTCCGGTCACAAGTGGGGGCGCCGTTCTGGCAGTCGGAGTTGCAGGATGGGTATTCTTCGGTGAACGGATGAACCTTATGACGACGGCGGGAACAGTGCTTGGATTCCTCGCCGTAATCCTGCTGAGCTTTAGCTGAACTTCACCAGGACTTCAATGCGACCCGATTTAGACGACAGCGAGGGCCAGAATGAATTTCCCCAGATCAAAAGAATTGTTGGATCGGAATGCCAAGCTTATTCCGGGCGGGTTGGCATCGCTCAATCGGAGCTGTGATCCCTGTATTGCATTCAATAAAGCGCGAGGGGCGCGGATGTGGGACCTGGACGGTAACGAATACCTCGACTATCACGCAGGGTTTGCGCCCTACATCCTTGGCCACAGTGATCCCGATCTAGCCGAAGCAATTATTAGCGCATTACGCGCGGGAAAATCCAATTGCGGTAGCGGCCCAACTGAGGATGAGGGACGATTGGCCAACCTATTTCTACAATGCGTGCCGTTTGCAGAGAAGGTCCAGTTCTTTAACACCGGCTCAGAAGCGACTGCGCAAGCGATTCGCGTTGCCCGCGCTTGCACTGGCAAGCCTCACGTGGTCATGATGCAAGGCGGGTACAACGGCAATCACAATATGGTTGCGGCCAATCTGATGAGCACCAGGGAACAACTCGGAGGCCGTCGTATCCAGGGAGACGAATACCCATTAGTCCCCATCACGGCGGGTATTCCTGATGTCGAGCAAGCACTGATGCACGCTGTGGAATTCAATGATTTATCGGCAGTAGAGACGGTGGCTGGAAAATACGACTTGGCGGCACTTATCACCGAGCCGGTTTTACAAAACGTCGGCGTCGTGAAACCCCAAGCAGATTACTTGGCCGGGTTGCGCACACTGGCGGATCGCTATGGCTTTTTGCTGATTTTCGATGAGGTTAAGACCGGGTTTCGCGCCAGCCTGGGTGGGTACCAGTCCATAGCAAATGTTGCACCTGACTTATCCACGTTCGGAAAAGCCTTTGCAAATGGCTTTCCAATTGCCGCATTGGCAGGTAAGCAACAGTTTATGGATTTGGCGATCAGCTCTGATCCAGCCAGGCGTGTACTGGTAGGGGGTACTTATAACTGCCATCCCGTTCCAGTCGCGGCAGCCACGGCCTGCTTGAATAAATTAATGGATCCAGAACTAGACGTCTATGGCACTTTGGAAAGTCTGGCGCAAAGGCTCGAAGATGGTCAGCGGAAGTTATTTGATGAGCACAATGTTAAGGCCGTTATTTCGCGTGTGGGAAGCGCGCATTGCGTTTATTTTGCGGAACGAGTACCCGAATGCTGGTGGGATGTTCTTGAGTTTCACAATTTCAAATTTGATTTCGACTACCGGCGTGCACTTTTGGAGCGAGGCGTCTATTACTTCCCCGTATCTTGTAAACAAGGCAGCATCAGTTTCGCCCATACCGAAGAAGACATCGACATCACTCTCGCTGCGATGGACGACACGTTATCCGCACTTGGTCGACGCGAAGCATGAAAATTACCAAAATTGAAACGTTGGTCTGCTACGCGCGGATGCGCAACTGGATCTTTGTCAAAGTAGTGACTGATCAGCCGGGCCTCATTGGCTGGGGGGAAGCTACTTTGGAGTGGCATACCCGAGCCGTGGTTGGAGCAATCGAGGACATCAGCCCGCTTTTGATCGGAGAGGATCCGACCCGAATTGAACACCTCTGGCAGATGATGTTTCGCCAGCACTTTTGGCATGGCAACGGCATTGTGCGAGGTACAGCAATCAGCGGAATTGATATCGCGCTTTGGGACATTCTTGGAAAAAGTCATAACGTTCCGTGTCACAAACTGTGGGGCGGCCCCGTGCGCGACTTCGTGCGGCTTTACAGCCATCTCGGTGGTGGGAAAATGGAAGATTTCTATGAAGCCACCCCCACCGATGCGGAACGCTTTGCCGCGCTGGCCCTTCAAACCGTCGACCAGGGCTTCACGGCATTTAAGGCCATGGCCGTGCCAAGTACGATGCCGCTCGAAGGGCTGACTCCGATCCGCTATGCCGAGAAGTGTGTAGCTGCGATGCGAGACGCCGTGGGAGATGAGATTGACATTATGGTCGATTGCCATGCGCGTCCCACGCCCCGCATGGGTCTCCTGTTCGCGAAGGCTCTAGAGCCATTCGGGCTTTTCTGGCTGGAGGAGCCCTGCTGGCCGGAAACAATGGAAGACATTGCCCTGATACAGCGCGCAGTGAAAACGCCCATCGCGACTGGCGAGCGGTTGATCGGTATCCATGCCTTCCGTGATCTGCTGGAGAAACGTGCCGCGAGCGTGATTCAACCAGATATTACTCATTGCGGTGGGTTGAGTGAGGCGCGACGCATTGCGTCGTTGGCTGACGCATATCGCGTGACCCTTGCTCCCCACAACCCGCAAGGGCCGGTCAGCACCGCCGCTGCGTTGGAGCTTGGTTTTGCCACGCCCTCGTACGTGATTTGCGAAAGCGTTCACTCCGACGTGCCATGGCGCGACGATGTGGTGACGGAAGGTTTCTCTGTCAAGAAGCAAGGCCGCATTGTTTTCCCGAATGGCAGGCCGGGCTTAGGGATCGAGATCAACGAAGCGGAAGTGCGCAAGCACCCGTTTCAGCAAGAAGTGTTGCAACGAAGTTTTTACAAAGACGGAAGCGTAGGAGATTGGTGAACGGATCCAGTGTTGCAAGTTACTTCGTTTGCGATGGAGCAATGGTCAATGATTCACACATCTAATTCGTTTAGACATTCTTCATTTCGCGGATTGATCGGGGTCGCGCAAGCAGATATTACACCACCGGTCGGGATCTATTCGCGCAACTGGGGCGCTTCGAAACACGATTGCGCCAAGGGCGTACACAGGTTATTGACTTTGACCGCGGTCACTTTTCAGGTGAAGTCTGGTGACAACCCGCTGGTGTTGATCGGTGCTGATGTTAGCGGTTGGAGAAGCATCCTCACTGAGAAATCATTTCGTCAACATCTGCTCCAGTCCCTCAACATTGGTAGCTCACAACTCCTCTTCTGTTTGAGCCATAGCCACTCTGCTCCCGCTCTGGCAGAACCGGATCCGACTTGGGAGGGCGGAGCCCTGCTGCGCGAGCATTTGCAGAGGGTAGAACAGGCTGCTGTTGAGACGGCGCAACAAGCGCTCCGAACGGCGACCTCTGCCACCTTGGAGTGGAATTCGGGAAGATGCGGATTGGCGACAAACCGCGATTCACGCGATCCAACAACGGGTCGAGCCGTGAGTGGATTCAATCCAGAGAACGAGGCCGACGACGCGTTGGTGGTCGGGCGCATCACCAGCGAAGCGGGGAGGACGCTAGCTACCATCGCAAATTATGCCTGCCATCCGACCACTCTTGCCTGGGAAAGTACCCTAATCTCCCCCGATTTTGTTGGCGCAATGCGTGAGACGATTGGCTCAAACACAGGAGGCGGAGCGACGCTCTTTCTGCAAGGGGCTTCCGGCGAGCTTGCGCCGCGTTATCAATATGTCGGTGACGTTGCGGTGGCCGACGCGCATGGGCGGCAATTGGCATTTGCCACCTTGGCCGTGCTCGCGGACATGGAGCCTGCGGGTAATGATTTGACATATGCCGGCTTGGTGGAATCGGGAGCTCCGCTGGCAGTATGGAAACGGACGCCCTTTGCCGCGCCCACAGACTTGCAGGCGGTTAACTCCTCAATTGATCTTCCGCTAAAAGATTGGCCTTCCGCAGACGCGCTGGAAGAAGAGCGCGCGGCTTGTACCGACCGGGCACTTGAGGAACGTCTCCGTCGCAAGCGGGACATTCGTCGCGTCCTCGGAAATGGCAAAACATTTGCGATGCCCTTCTGGGTGTGGCGCATCGGCGATTCATTTGTTGTGGGCTGCATGATGGAAGCATACTCATGGATCCAGCAGTACCTGAGATCACGGTTCTCGAAATTTACGATCGTGTATATAAATCTGGCGAATGGTTCGATCGGATATCTGCCTCCGTCGGAGTTGTACGATACCGACGCCTACCCGGTGTGGCAGACACCGTTTGAACGTGGCAGCCTGGAGGCCTTGGCGAGGGCCTACGAAGCGACGATTGAAACTTTATTGTAGGGATACCGCTGGCCTCACCAACGTCCGATATTTTCAAAGACGCCCGGACAAAGAGACAAACCCATGTGGAATCGCGAAAGGGATACTGTGTTCACTCGAAAGAATTCAATTCTAAGTTTCGCGTTACTCACAATTCTCGGCGCAGCCCTACCTGTGGCTGCAAGTGAACAGTCCACCCCCATTGTTATACGCAACGTGACGATATTCGATTCGGTTCAAGGAACGATGCTCCCAGATCGGACCATTGTGATCGTTGATGGAAGCATTCAGGCTGTTGTCTCATCTCACCAGCGCATTAAAACTCCACGGCGGGCAAGGGCAATTGACGGTCGAGGTAAGTACGTTATCCCTGGCCTGATCGATTCCCACTCGCATCTTGTGTTCGTATATAACTTTGGACACACTACGAGTTACGATGTCTTGCCGCTTTTCCTAGCTAATGGAGTGACTTCCGTTCGCGATGTCGGTGATGATGTCATGGCCGAGAAAATATTGGCCCGTTACTCCGACGACCATCCTGAATTGTGTCCGCGAATCTTTCTCGCCAGTCAATTGATTGAGGGAGACCCGCCTTTTCATCAGTACATAGGCTGGAATGCCGTGATGACCGATCCAGCGAAAGTGCCGGCTTACGTGGACGATATGGCTGCGTGGGGCGTGACTACTCTGAAAATCTATGCCAGGACCGGTCGCGCCGTGGGGCGCAAAGTGATCGAAGAAGGACATCGCCACGGTATGGTAGTCACCGGCCACCTGGGCGCATACACCCCTTTGGAGGCTGCGGAAGATGGAATCGACAGCATAGAACACATTTCAGCCGGATCGATATACGGGTACCTTGCGGCCCGCACGACCCCGCGTTCGATTGATACTGCGTCTGCCATAACCACAGGACCGGAGCTGGACCTGACAAGTCCGGTCGTCCAGGAGTTAGTCGGAGCGCTCGTAAAAAACAAGGTAATGGTTGATCCCACTCTGGTGGTGTTTCGAAATATGCTACTGCTGCCGGACTTGCCCGGTGTCGCGGAGAATCCAGAAAACTCGTATGTCCCTGCAAGTTTGCGAACATTCTGGCCCACCTACGCGACCTCCTTCAAACCGGAAACATTGGAACAGCGGAAGAAGGAGTTCCGGAGTTATCAAGATCTTACCGGCCTTCTTTTCCGTTCAGGTGTGAAACTCCTTGCAGGTACCGACGAACCTGAGCCGAGCGTTGTTCCTGGATTTTCTTTGCACGAGGAGCTCGAGCTTCTGGTGGAGTCAGGCCTAACCCCATCTGCAGCCCTCCAGACCGCAACCATCAACCCTGCTCGCATTCTGAAAAAAGATAAAGAGATGGGGAGCATTGAACAGGGGAAGCGTGCGGACTTGGTTATCTTGAATGCAAGTCCGCTGGCCGACATCAGGAATTCCCGCCGGATCTATAGGGTTATCCGCGCAGGGACTATTTCAGATCCGGACGTTCTATTAAAAATGGTGCGCGAACGGATCACTAGTCAACATCCGTAGAGAGGTTCGCCGCGATCTTAGGAATTCTTTGCTCTCAGGAACAAGCTATTCCCTCCATCGACCAGAAGAGTGGCGCCCGTCATATACGCGGCGGCCGGAGAGCAGAGCATTTCGACTGCAGCGGCCACGTCAGCAGCGGACATCAAATAGCCAAGCGGCACCATTTTCACTGCCTGGTCAATCAGGCCAGGATTCTCTTTGAATAATCGGCCAGAAAGTCCCGCATTCACAAAACCCGGGGCCACTAAATTTACCGTGATGTTATGAGAAGCAAGTTCCAGCGCCATGCACTGTGCCAGCATCTTCAAGCCGCTTTTCGCAACGCAATACGCGGTGAGATTTTCCCACGGCACATCCTGCACCCATGAACTGATAAAGACAATTTTACCGGGCCTCCCTGTGCTTACCATGGTCTTAGCAGCCGCCTGGCCTACATGGAAGCACCCGTTCAAATTGACCGAGAGATGCTTGTTCCAGTTCTCTTCACTGGTATCGAGAAATGCACTTGGCTGGACTATTCCTGCATTTCCGATACACACATCGATGCCCCCAAATTTGTCTACAGTCGATGAGACGAGATGATCTACCGCTTTGCGGTTCGAAACATCTCCACTGAAATACATCGCTTCGGCACCCAGCCGCCTTACTTCACTGACTAGTGCATCGGCGCCCGATTCGGAGACGAGATCATTGAGCGCGAGACACGCGCCGTGTTTCGCGAAAGCTAAGGCTGTGGCTTTGCCAATGTCTCCACAAGCGCCGGTAATGAGAACAACCTGCTTTTCCAAACTACCCATTGCAGTGACTCCAAAGAACGTACTCTCGTAACAGATCTGAATTTCAAATGGAAGTGATCTTGATTGACTTGCCGGCGGCCCTGATCTTGGACTCGGTGCGCGATTGTTCTCGTCCTTCGTACACCGTCACCAGCAATGTGCTCACCAGCACCAGGACTCCACCGATTACCATGAATTTGGTGAGCCGCTCGTGTAGTACAACGGCGGCCGTTAAGACGCCGAACAACGGTATTAGATAGTTGGAGAGTGCCGCCTGGGTCGCATCCAGACGAGAAAGAACGCTTAGGAAGATAACCATTGCAAGAAAGTAAACGAAGACAGCGAGAAGAATCAGTCCCAGCCAGATACCTACTCCTAGATTCAGCATGTTACGGAAAGTCTGTGGTTCAGCATAAATCGCGACCGGGAGCATGAGCCCAACGAACACGTAGTAGCTGTACAGCACGACTTGGAGCGGAGAATAGCGTAGCAACAATCTCTTGCTGTAAACGTTGTAAAATGCACTGCCGGCGACGCTCAGAAATATCATTGAGTTTCCGAGCAGGTATTTGCTGTCTCGAAATGCCAGGTCGCCCCAGCGCACTCCCGAACACTCAAGCACGCCAAGAGCCGCGAGCACAAAGCTTATCCATCGCAGCCTGGTCATGCGCTCAGCCAGGAATAGGTAGGCCATCAGCGCAGTCAATATTGGCAATGCCAAGCCCAGGAGTGCTGCGTTCGACGCGAGGGTCGATCGTACGCCCCATGAAGTAAAGAACTGCGCGACGACCTGACCCAGAACACCGATCAGTAGAAATTGGCCGAGATCTCGTAAAGATAGAACCTTGTTAGTGTTCTTTCGTCTTCGCTCACGATAAACGATCGGAATAAGCAAAAGCATGGCTATCGTTATGGGAAAGACTACGGCGAAGACTGGACCTACTTCACGCTCGACAATCTTGTAAATTACAAATTGCCCACCCCAAATAAAATTGCACAGAAGAAGCAGACCCCAATCCCGATATCTACTGTGCTGGCTCATGATCGTCGCCTCCCAGAGAAAATACCTATTGATCGAACTACTGCCTTTTCGAGTGCACGCTGAACTAATCTTCTAAAATCTCCTGGCAAGATCCGCGAGCGTTTCTAAAGTGATCGCGCGAAGGAATTCCCAAATCAAATCTGCAGTCACCTGAATGTCTTGGATATGCGCCAGCTCTGTGGGAGAGTGACTATAGCGTCTGGGTACGAAGAGCCCCTGCATTGCCACTCCCCCACCCGTGACGTGAATCGTGGAGGCGTCAGTCCACGTGCGAAAGATGTCAAGCTGATGGGGCAGGCTGTGTTCAGAGGCAACCGACATCAAGAACGTTCTCAGCTTTTTTGAGTAGACGGTGCCTTGATTACTGTCTCGGAAGTCCAAGGTTCGTATGACCGGTCCCTTGCCGATTTCAGCGGTGGCCTGGGGTGGCCTCGCCGCGGCATCGGTGGCCGAGACAGTATCCACGACAATGGCGATTGTGGGGCTGATTGCCTCGGCAGCCACCTTTGCACCCCGGCCGCCGATTTCTTCCTGAACCGTCCCGACCAAGTAGAGGTCGAAGGGAAACTTTATGGATTGGGCGCGGCGCATCACATCAAGCAATATGGCCAGTCCGATGCGGTTGTCCAAGGACTTGCTGAAGAGATAGCCATTAGTTGCAGCGAAGAAGTTGGGGCGATATGCTATCGGATCTCCGATCTGGATGCCCAACTCCAACACTTGTGCGCGATCGTCTGCCCCCACGTCAATCCAGAGGTCCGCCGCGCAGAGGGTCCGTTTTCTATCCTCTTCGGTGACCAAATGACTGGGTTTTACCCCGACTATTCCGTTGCGCGGACCCGTCGATGCATCCACCACAACGGCTGTCCCTGGGAGCACTCGCACGTCCACCATGCCATTGGTGTCGAAGCGAAGGAATCCAGATTCCTCTATGTATTGGACGACGAGACCAACTTCGTCCAAATGGGCCGCCAGCATCACAGATGCATTGCTGGCCGAGCCCGGGATCCGCCCTATAACGTTGCCCAGGTTGTCGGTGTGGACGTCCAAACCGGCCGACGAAAGTTTTTGTGAAAACGCGTTGGCGACCATCTCCTCAAACCCTGAAGTTCCGCAAAGGAGGCAAAGAGATTCGATATCACGTAAAAGTTCGCTCATATTACTTAAGACCGATCCTTTCGACTGCCCGTTTAAATCGCTGAATCAAATCTTCGATCAGAGAATGAGTTCCGCCCAGTGCGATTCTGATGTGATGGTCTGATCCAAAGGCAGAGCCGGGAACGGATGGAATTCCAAACTCAAGCAGCAATACACGGCTCACCTCTTCGCTGCCGCCCTTTAACCGCGACACGTTCGGAAAAACGAAGGGCCCTCCCATGGGCTTAATAAGAGAGACATCTGGTATATGCTCTAGGCCGTCGCAGAAGAGATTGCGATTACTTTCAAATTCATGCAGGGATCGCCTTAGCCATTCTTGTGGACCGCTCAAAGCGGCAGCGGCCGCCTTCTGGCTTACATAGTTGCCGTAGAGCATCATCCATTCCAAAACCTTTGTGAATTCGATCAGGAGCTCAGGCTGAGCAACGATGTAGCCGACTCTCCAGTTGGGCATGGCAAAGCTTTTGGTAAAGCTCCGCACCAGAATTGTGCGATTTCGCGCGCGTTCGAGTGACGCGATGCTGCGATGTCGGAGCCCGTCGTACACCAACTTGTCGTACGATTCGTCAGCCAAGATGAGCAAATCGTGCCTCTCGGCGATTGCCGCAATATTCTCCAAGTCTTGGACCGTAAGAACGTACCCGGTTGGATTCACGGGTGTGTTTAGAAAAAACAATTTGGTCGACTTAGTTACGCTGCGTTCCAACAGCTCAAAGTCCCATGCGAACCCGTTATTCTCAGCCATGGGTACACGGATGAGGTTCGCTCCGAGCGGCGTGATCACACCGTCTAGAAAGTAGCAGGGCGACGGAACCAGAACGGAATCGCCATGGTCCAGCAGCGCCGAGAAGACTGTAGACAAAGCATGCATCCCACCGGAGGTAGCAAGGACTTGTGTGTTCGGATCAATGCTGATCGACAGTTCTCGCGACAACGCATTGGCCACCGCCTGTCGGAACTCGGGCACTCCAGTGGAAGGGGGGTTCACCGTTTCTTGTAGGGCTTTTCTGGCAGCCTCGACAACATGGTCAGGAAGTGGGGTGGTCGGATACGGCTTGGGGCAGAGCACATCGGCACCCCCCGCGATCAATTGTTCCAGCGCCGCATCCGTGACACGGGAGCCGACCCTTGGAACTGCCTGCAGTCGCCGGGCTGCGAATCTCTGCAAATCGAGTTGTACATGCGGGATGGGCGTCATTTGAAAATTTTGTGAATCTGAATACGTCTACAACTGCATAACTACGAGGCCGCCATTTTCTGGCGATAACAGATGCGCACTCATTCGCGACGAGGAACGGCGACTAATTCAAAGGCACTCTCTTCAGTAACGACGCTGGCGTGGAAGCCACTCCGCCCCTGAAGACCATCTCGATCTTGCGAGTGTTCCGAATGTCGACAAGAGGGTTTGCACTAAGAATCACAAGATCCGCTAGTTTTCCAGTTTCGATGCTTCCTAAATTACTCGCTTGCTTGACAGCTTCAGCGTTTCGTATTGTCGCCGCTTGAATGGCGGCGGCTGGCGACAAACCTGATTCCACCAACAATTGCAGTTCCTGATGCATCGAAAACCCCGGAGGAACGTTAGGCTCCGGGGTATCCGTTCCGCATAGGAGCTCAACTCCTGAACGAAAAAGGAGGCCAGTAAGTTCTTCATACTTTTTGAATTGCCGTCTTCGAAGCTCCAGAGTTTCAGGCGTCATTCTGGGCCCATACCCTGGCCAGAAGTTCCGCAAACGCCGAGGCATGAGCAGATTATCTGGAGTATTAAGAACCTCTGGAAGATCCGCTAGCAGGATCATGTTGCGTGACACAACCAAGGTCGGATCGACCTTCACCTTGCGCTTTACAATTGAATCAATCAACGCTCGAGCTGTCGGATTTCCTAAGTCCAGGCTCGCTCTGGATTCCTCGATCTGGTCGTCCAAATGCTTGAGTTCCGCGGGGCTCATTTGTTTTTGCTCCTCAGCGGCGGGAAGGTGTGGCGCCTCCGGAGGGAATGAGTAGTTAATTACGGAATCGATATGCTCCAGCACGTCGATTCCGTCCTCGACCGCGTCTTGTGCAGAGTATTTATAGAGATGGCCGGCAACCATCAAGCCGCGTCGATGAGCTTCTTCAATTACCTTGCGCCCTACCGGACGTTCCGTCCCCACGTAGAGCTTGACAGTAGTAACACCCCAAGCCGCCATGTCTTCAACGAAGGCCGGCACGTCCTTAGGATCATTTGTGCCCCAACTCACGCCATTGTCTTCGTGAAAAGGAGGCTTGCCATCGACGAATGGGCTGCAAATAAAAATACGAGGCGCCAGGGCCGGATGGGCTGCTGCGTAATTCGCCAGCAGCTTTTCGGCGACTACTTGATCTCCGGTGTCTCGAACCGACGTCACTCCATTGGCCAGAAAAAGCGGAAGAATTTCCTCTCCGGTCATGCGTGCAAAATCGAGGACGTGCACCAGATGAACGTGTGCGTCAATTAATCCAGGAATAATGTACTTGCCGCGAGCATCAATCACGCGAGCGCCGGAAGGAATGCGTGGCATGGTTTGAACGGTTGAGATGGACTGGATCCGCTCGCCTTCGATCACGATCGTGCGGTCGGGCAGCATGATGCCGGTCCTGGAATCGAAAACCGAACCTCCGCGCAGCACGACTGTTTCTGCGTTTACACACGCTGCGACTACAGCAAAAAGTATTGCCCCTAGTCGACCGAAGCCAATGAATCTCACTGGCCGTACTCCGACCAGTTCACCAGGCGATAAGTATCTTCTCCTACACTCACCACCCATCCATCGGCGATCAACTTTTGAAAGCGGTTGTTGAGCTTCTCATCCGTCCACATGAATTCATTGAGGTCACCGACCTTGAAGACCGCCTGCCCACGCTGCTCTCGCTGCACGTTCTGAATCTTCTCCAATAGCCGCTCGGCGTCTTCAGAACGCAGCCATGTGGGCTCAACCAGTTCTACCTGGGCTTCTTTGGCGAATCGCCGCAACTGAATCTCCTGCATCCGCCGCTCGGTCTGTCCGAAGACACCTACCCATGTGTTGTATTCCGGTATCGGCTTCCAGGCCTTGGCAAGGCGCCGTGAGATCTCTTCCTTGGACGTCCCGTTCTGCCAGGCAGTCCTGATCTGTTCAAGTTCGATCCGAAATTCGGCGAAGGCGCGGATCTGCTGCAGGTGCGGCAGCATGAGGTCGACTAAAGTATCCGGCGACACCGGCAGTGGAAACTTAGGTACGAACGACGTATCCGTCTTCAGAGACTTCAAATCGGTCAAAGCCAATTCTGCGCGCAGCAAATCTTGCGTTGGATCGGCGGTTCCACGCCGGTAGCCTGACATCGTCCACCAATAGGTGTCCCACGAGGGGCCTGTGCGTACGTCTTGAATTAGCTTGAGAGCTTTCAAGACTTTCGGACCGTTTCGCGGTCCCCAAATCCCCTCTGCAAACTCAGCCATGAGCTCGTCTGGATCGCGGTCTGGATTCCACAGGAGCTGGCCGGCAACATACATGGAACACAGATTGTTGAGATGGTCGGCATCCATCTCTGACCAATACTCCATGGGGTGAATCTTGTCGGCCCCATTCTTGATCTCTAGCACCAAACTCTTGAAAAGCTGGGCATTCACATACATCGAAGGTTGCTGGTCGGTCTCATATTCCGTGTCGTACCATCCCCACATTCCGAGCGCAAGATTGAGCCGTTTTGCAGCCTGATGAACTTTGGCGCGCTGGTCTGGATGGAGGAGAGAATCAGAACCAACCCGCAGAGTCACCGCTCCATCTGGATGTACCGGAACATAGTCCGCGATACTGTTTTCAAGAAGGAGATAATCCTTGAAACCGTTCTTGACCAGTTCATCGAAGTAACCTGGGTCTGTTCCCCACAGATCAATGGCCATTTTGATTTGCGGATTCTTCGCCTTGAATTTACTTTCCAACAGCCGCATATAGTTGAAAACATCCGACCGGTCCGAAAGTTCTCCCGGATCATAAAAATGTCCGATCAGGCGATCGACGTAAGGCGCCATCTCGGCGTAGTAGTCGTAATATTTTTCGAACCCTTTCCTGACCGCAGGATCGTTAAATGCAG
>JANXZS010000321.1 GCA_025355385.1 Acidobacteriaceae bacterium
CCAAGGATGGAAAGAGGCACTCAACCGCTTCGCAATACTGTGGGAAGAACGCTTCCCTCGATAACGCGTGTGATGAAACAAGAAACTTCAACTAAAGGCGTTTACACAAAATATTTGACACTACCATCGCCCACATGTGCCCTACTGTCCAGTTTTAAGGATGAGGGCTATCCCGGTCAGTAGTACAGCAGCACCGCGACGTGATAGCTGGAAAACGACTGCTGGGCACCCGGGCACGCACCCACTGCAGCACGGTGATACTTTCCTGTCCGGATGCGAGCTTCGAGAGCATCCGGTAAGCGGCCAAGCTCTGCACCCTCCCATCGCATCACAAACATGGGCCGCGTGCCGCCCGCGCTTCCGTGCTCCATGGCGCAGGTCGCCCGTGCGGCGTCACGAGATCCACTAGCCTCGATTCCACGAGCCGCCATTAGCGCAGCTACCTTCCCTTCCACTTGTTGCGGCCCAAGCTTCTCAACTGCGCGGGAAAAGTCCTCGACAGCGTAAAGCGTCCCTGCCCCGCTCACAATCGCAACTCCCATGGAATCGATTCTGGGATCAAGGATATTTGCGCGGTGATGTGGAGAATGCATCCACTGCTCGTGCAGCGAGGCCGCACTCTGCCCCTCCGCGATGTTTTCCGCAATCTCCTCAAACCGCGCACCGGCCCCGGCTCCGCGTGCCGCCAGATCGAGTTCGCCGGGGTACTGATGTGCAAGCTGTTGCGCTCGGGAAACCCACTGCGCATGCTGTTGTGCGGCTACTGCCAATGACCTGTCCCATACCACCGGTCCCAATCCATGCTCTGCACGTGCCTGGTTTGTAAGCTCGAGCAACTGCCGCTCCAAACTCATCTGGCCGCGCGCGATACCGGGACCACAAGTTGCCAACACCAATCCCACTGTTAATGCAACGCCCAGAAATCTCAATCGTTTCACCACTCTCAGAAGTTACTCAATCGTATGCTTGGCCGCCAGATGTCATTCCTTTGAACACGAGCCGCTGATCTTTGTCTCGAAATGGTTGTGCATCGCGCTATTCTTAGAGCGAGACTTTCTTAGTGTGTTCTGGTCAGCGTGGTTAAGCGCTGCTTTGCTTGATGGAAAGGCCGCGGCCGGCTCTGCCAAGTCGGATAGACATAAAATGAAGTGCACGATACCGCAGAGGAAATCCCTATTGGCTGCGAGCGACGTAACCCGCACCTTGCGACATCAACCACTGGCAATCGCCGGACTCCTGCTGCTCGCGATCTTCCTCCTGTGCGCTCTTTTCGCTCCGCTGCTCGCGCCGTCGGATCCGGCCTCTCTAGACCTCAACATGCGACTGGCTTCTCCTTCGCATGCGCACTGGTTTGGGACCGATGAACTGGGTCGGGACATCTTCTCACGTGTCGTCTACGGGTCGCGCATTTCTCTGGCGGTAGCAATCTCAGTAGTAAGCTGCTCGCTTTTTCTGGGGCTTATCCTGGGCGGACTCGCGGGGTACTACGGCGGCGTGCTTGACATCATCATCAACATCTTTTTGATGAATGCGTTTCTCGCCCTCCCCGGGATACTGCTCGCCATCGCTTTTGTGGCCTTTTTGGGTCCGGGACTTCTGAACCTCGTGCTGGCGCTCTCGATCGGTGGCTGGGTTGGATACGCCCGGCTAGTGCGCGCACAGGTTCTTGCTGTCAAGGAAAGGGAGTTTGTCGAAGCAGCCCGCGCACTCGGTGCCAATGATCTGCGCATCTTCACGCGCCATATCTTCCCCAATATTCTGCAGCCTATCATCGTGCAATCGGCCATCGGCATGGCGGGGGCCGTGCTCGCCGAGGCGACTCTTAGCTTCCTGGGATTGGGCGTTCCACCACCGGCCACAAGCTGGGGCTCCATGCTCAACGACGCACGCTCGCACCTCTTCGATTCGCCCCACATGATCGTCTTCCCGGCCATCGCCGTCATGCTCTGCGTGCTGAGCTTCAATTTCATCGGAGATGCGCTCCGCGACTATCTCGACCCAAGGACACGTTTGAGCATCGGACTATGATGCGCCAATTCTTCTCTTCCCTACCACGCAATCCGCCGCTGGAGTTCTCCGGATGATGGAGAATCATTGAACATGAGGATCGGCGTGATCTCGGATACACACGGACTGCTGCGCCCTGAAGTGGTCTCGGCCCTGCAGGGCTGCGGCCACATTCTGCATGCGGGCGATGTGGGTGACGCTGAGATTCTTGCCCGCCTCGAAAGCATCGCCCCCGTCACAGCGGTGCGCGGCAACGTCGATCGCCGCGGCCCCTGTAGCGAGCTCCCGCTTACGCAGACCCTTGTGCTGGGCGGCAACCACGTTTACATGCTGCATCAAATCGACAAGCTCGACATCAATCCCGCTGCGGCAGGCTTTGCTGCTGTCGTCTTCGGGCATTCCCACAGCCCTGCAACGGAATACCGCAAGAAGATACTCTATTTCAACCCCGGAAGCTGTGGCCCCCGACGCTTCTCGCTACCCGTATCTCTAGGTTTTCTTGTTCTCACCAATAACACCATCGAACCCGAGTTGGTGACTCTGTTGTAGCCCGTGAACGAGACAGCCCTTTGTCCGAGGGGTGGCTAGGATCGAATGCGCGGGTTGACCACGACATACAGCGCATCAGTCAGCAGATTCACCAGGACATACGTGAGACCAATTGCCAGCATACAGCCCTGTACAAGCGCATAGTCACGATTAGAAATGGCAGATACCGTGAGCCGTCCCAGCCCCGGCCAACTGAAAATCGTCTCCGTCACGATGGCACCCGCGAGCAGTGCGCCAAACTGCAGGCCCACCAGCGTCAACACGGGAATCATCGCGTTGCGTAGGGCGTGTTTATAAACCACGGTTCGTTCAGGAAGACCCTTCGCCCGCGCGGTGCGAATGTAATCCTGCCCCAGTTCCTCGAGCATGGCGGTTCGTATCATCCGGGTGAGAATCGCGGCGAGACTAGCGCCCATCGTGAACGCGGGCAGGATGAGATGCGACCACGATCCCGATCCAGAGACCGGGAGCCAGCCGAGGCGGATGCTTACCAGCAAAATCAGAATTGGCCCCATCGCGAAGCCGGGAAAAGATAGCCCCAGCAGACTGACAACTCCCAGTGCGTTATCCCGCCATTCCCCCCGATGCAACGCGGCTATAACTCCAGCCGGAATGGCAAGCAGCAACGCAAGAATCAATGCCGACACAGTCAACTGGAGCGTATATGGGTAGCGCGCAACGATAAGGTGCGCGACCGAGTCGTTCAAACGCAGCGAGCGGCCGAAGTCTCCATGCAAAATCCCCTGCCAGTAGTGCAGATACTGCTGGCCCAGCGGGATATCGAGGCCATATTGATGGCGCAGGGTAGCCATGTCAGACGAGGTAGCACCTTCGCCGAGCATCTGCTGAATGGGATCGCCCGGCACCAAATGGATGAGCAGAAATACCATCGACACCACGAGCCATATCACCGGTATCGTGTACAGAATTCGGGTGAGCATCGAGCGCAACGCAGGCATTACGCTTCCAGCTCCCCATCTGTAGTTTTCTGGAGAGCTGCTTTCCCAGGCTCGATGCGTTCAATCCTTATCTTGCTGATGCGGTGCCCCTTCATCTCTACAATGGTCAGCTTGCGGCCCTCGAACTCCACCGTCTCGCCACCACGAGGGATCTTGCCGAGACGCGTCAGCATAAATCCGGCCAAGGTCTCCACGCCTCCCTCTCGTGGCAGGCGCCAATGCATCTGCGTCTCCAGGTCGCGCAGGTTCACGCCACCATCCAGCAGCAGTGCGCCCGAGGCCGAGGTCAGTACAGTCTTCGCCGCCACGTCGAACTCGTCCTCCACTTCGCCGATTACCTGCTCGATCGCATCTTCGACGGTGACCAGTCCAACAGTCGAGCCGTATTCATCCACCACAATCGCAAGATGCCGGCGTCGTTGTTGAAAGTCCTTAAGCAGATCCACCACCGGCTTGGTCTCCGGAACCACCAGCACGTCGCGCATCACCTGGCGCAGTGTCAATTCACTGAAAGGCGCTCGTGCGAAACGAGTCTGTGCTGACATGCGGAAGTGCATCAACCGAGCCATGTCTTTCGAGTACACGACGCCGATAATGTACTCCGATCCTCGCGTTGGGTCGTAAACCGGCACGCGTGAGTGCTGGTCGTCCACCATGCGCGCGCTCGCCTCTTCAATAAGCATATCTGCGGGCAGGGAGAAAATCTGCTGTCGCGGCGTCATGATCTCCCGCGTGGGTATCTGGTTCAGTTCCACCGCCCGATGGATAATGGCTTCCTGAAACTCGGGCAGCAGCCCCATGCGTCGCGCTGCCGTCGCGATCAGCTTCAGTTCCTCAGGCGAATGTACCCCACCCTCCTGCATCATGGGAGCGCGAAACAGGGTGAGCACGACATTTGCAGACCGCTTCATGAAGCGTACTGCGGGCCGCGTAGTGTCGATAAAGAATTCCATTGGCCCGGATACAGCAACCGCCAGCTCCTCCGCCTTGCGCAGCGCCAACGACTTCGGCACCAGTTCTCCGAGCAGAACATGCAGGTATGTGATGAGTGCGAAGGCAAGAGGCACCGCCACGGCATGCGCGTACACATTCGAGTGTGGAATACCGCGCATCCAGTGGACGAAAATATCGGCGACGACAGGCTCGCCAACCCAGCCCAAAGCCAGGCTGCACAACGTTACACCAAATTGCACGGCAGGCAGAAAGTCGTCGAGATTCTCCTGCAGACGCCGCACTGCTCTGGCGCCCGGCCTACCTTGTGCTATCAGTTGCTCGATGCGGGTTTCACGGACACTCACTAACGCGAACTCCGCCGCCACAAAGAATCCATTGGCCAAAATCAGCAAGGCCACTGAGACAACGCGGAAGAGCAGAAATCCAAGCATTTCGACTCCGAGTCTAGCATCCTGATCACAAGGAACTTCAGGCCACGCTTGGGCGGCGCTCTGCCCGCTCCCAACCGGAAAAGCGTGGGAGAGAGGGAACCGCGCGGACAGCATATGCGTACTAAATGCCAATGCGCGACGGATGTGCTTCCATCCTTGCGGCGAGGACCAAGGTTTTACCACTTCACATCTACCGAAGTGGCCCGGCGCGGCGCAGGTTGTCGGTCAAAAAATCGCCGCAATTTGCTTGCCGCTCGTCAAGACACTGTAGAAGTGCAATTGCTCTATCATTCGGGTTGGGGGTTTAAGTGGCTGCGCGCAAATCAAAAAAACGTTGGTTATGGATTGGAATCGGGGTCGTTCTCGTAGCGCTCATCGGCGGGGTGCTGGTGGCGCGCGGACATGGGACGAAAATCGATCCCAACCGGCTCGGCAAGGTTGCGCGCGGAGACATCGCGAAGAGCGTTGTCGCCACAGGTAAAATCCAGCCCATTACCAAGGTCGAGGTCAAGTCCAAGGCTAGCGGTATCGTGACGAAACTCTACGTGGACATTAATAAAGTGGTGAAGAAGGGCGATCTGCTGGCCCAGCTTGATCAGCAAGAGATTTTAGCGCAGGTCGCGGCACAGCGCGCCCAGTTACAGGCAGCAGAAGCCAACGTTTCTACCTACGAAGCCAATATCGAGCAGGACAAGGTAAATGCTGCCGCTCCGGATCTTCCCCTGTACAAGAGCACCCTCGAGCGTAATCAGCAGATGGCCAAAGAGGGAGTCATCTCGCAGCAGGTGATGGACAATGCCAACCGCGATTACCTGGCCGCATTGAACAAACGCGACGGCTCCCGTGCCCAAATCTCAGTTGACACGGCCCGCCTGAAGCAGGCGCGAGCCCAGGTAGCTCAGAGCGAGGCCAGCCTTAAGCAACTCGAAGAGCAGCTTAGCTACACCACCATCACCTCGCCCATGGATGGCGTCATCCTCTCGCGGGACGTGGAGATGGGCGATGCGGTGAGCTCCATCCTGGTGCTGGGCTCAACCGCCACCCTGGTCATGACCACAGGCGATACCCAGCAGGTTTATGTCCAAGGCAAGGTAGATGAGGCGGACATCGCGCATGTCTACATGGGTCAGCCGGCGCGGATCAAAGTCGAGTCTTTCCGGGACAAGGTCTTTAACGGCAAAGTAACTAAGATTTCGCCGCTCGGCGTGGAGAAGGACAACGTAACGACCTTTGAAGTTCGTGTCTCCATCGACAACCCCGGCGGAGAATTGAAAGCCCTGATGACGGCCAACGCCGAGATCCTGATCGAAGAGCACAAGAACGTTCTCACCGTGCCGGAGAACGCGCTCATCTATGACAACCAGAAGAAGGCCTTCGTTGAGATTCCCCAACCCAGGGAAAAGGAAGGCAAGAAGCGGATCTCAGTCAAGGCAGGGATCTCCAATGGGAGCCGGACTGAGATTCTGGATGGACTGAAGGAAGGCGACACCGTAGTTCTTCAACAATAATAGGCTGCATTCCAAGGCCCCACATTGTCCCAAAAGAAAGGAATACCATGCGTTCCTCAGTGCAAATTGCGATACCTGCGGTGGCCGCAGCCGCTCTGCTACTGGTGCCTGCTGGCGCTCTCGCTGCAGAAGGCAACTTTGACAAAACCCTTACCGTGAACGGCAATGTCTCTTTGAGCGTGGACACCGGTTCTGGATATATCAAGATCACCCCGGGCTCTGACTATCAGGTACACATCGTAGGCCATGTCAAATCCAACGGAAGCTGGGGGATCGGCGGCTCCAGCAGGAACGCGGAAGAGCGCGTGAAGGAGGTCGTCAGCCATCCGCCCATCGATCAGACCGGCAACATCATCCGCGTTGGGAAGGAGTCCCACTCGCTAAACCATGTTTCCATCGACTACGACATTACCGCTCCCAGGGCTACGGCGTTGAACGCGGGCAGCGGCTCTGGCGATCTGCGGATCGACAACGTAGGAGTGAATGCCAAGCTCAGCACTGGCTCGGGCAATATAGAGGCTAATGCATTGAGCGGCAACACCTCGCTCGAGACAGGATCTGGCGACATAACCGCCAGCCAGAGTGGTGGTGGAGAAGTAAAGGCAGGCACTGGCAGTGGCAACATTCATCTTCAGAATGTCGACGGAGCCTTGAAGGCGGAGACCGGCTCCGGCAATATCGAAGTCAGCGGTAAACCACGCTCGGGCTGGAAGCTTGGGACGGGCTCAGGAGACGTGACCCTCTCAACCGGCGGTGCCGCGTTCAACCTGGATGCGTCGAGCGGCTCGGGAGGCATCAAAACAGATGTGCCGATCACCATGGAGGGTAGCCTGGACAGGCACCACGTCACTGGCAAGGTGAACGGCGGGGGGCCAGTTGTTCGCGTTGAAACGGGCTCCGGCAGTATTCACATTCACTAGCGACTTGTCTCCGGAGTTGCCTCCATGAAAGGTTCCTCGACGTCGCTCGGGATGACAAGAAACACTAGATTTGTCCCCCCCCGAGCGTCGTCCCAGCCGCATCCGCTAAACTGGGTTCATGGTTCATTTCCTGTGCCCTGTGCCAACTGACTCCCTGCGCCTGCTCGTCTTCGATCTGGACGGTACCCTGGTCGACTCGTGCACCGATCTCTGCAACTCGATCAACGGGATGCTTCGGCATTTCGACCGGCACCCCCTGCCCGATCGTGTCATCGCCAGCTACATCGGCGACGGAGTCTCCATGCTCGTGCGCCGTGCACTCGGCGACCCTGACGACGTCGTCTTTCTGGGCCAGGCTGTTGACTTCTTTCTCGAGTATTACCGCGAGCACAAGCTTGACAATACTTACGCCTATCCCGGCGTGCTCGAATCATTGGAAGCGTTGAAGACAGCTCCTGATGGAACGCCGCGGGCGATGGCAGTGCTGACGAACAAGCCCGTCGGACCAGCCCAGGCAATCTGCGAAGCACTGGGTCTCAGCCCCTACTTCTTCCGCATCTACGGCGGCAACAGCTTCTCGACAAAGAAGCCCGATGCTGCGGGACTCATTGCGCTCATGCGCGAAACCAAGGTCTCGCCGGAGCAGACGCTCATGATCGGGGACTCCAATGTGGATGTGCTCACCGCCCGCAACGCCGATGCCTGGGTGCTGGGCTGCAAATTTGGGCTCTCGCCCCATACCCTGGAAATTGATCCGCCAGATTGCCTGGTCGACACCGCATTTGACTGGATTCAAGCCCTGGAGTCCGTCAAGTCCACGAAATAATTCTTTCGATACTGTTTCTACATACGAGCGCTTATGCGGCACCTCTTTGAGCTAAATCCCTCACGCTTTGGCGGAACTTCGAGCGCCCGAATGGCGTACCACGATCGTGCTTGATCCAATGAGGAGACCTGTACCCATGCTTCAGCGCCCGTTGGCCGTCCTAATCCTGCTTGCCGCCTGCACATTGCCTGCTGCGGCCGAAAACGATATTGTCCATTTCGGAAGCACTGTCGTCGTGCCCGAGGGACAATCGGCTGGCAACATCGCGTGCTTCCGGTGCTCGGTGGAGGCTAAGGGTCCAGTTCATGGCGACATCGCCGTCTTCGGGGGCAGCGTCCATTTGAATGACCGTGTGGGCGGAGATGTCGCGATCTTCGCCGGCGATCTCTGGCTCAACGGAGATGCTTCCATTGCCAGCGATCTTGTTATCTTCGGCGGTGGCATCCACGGCGAAGAGGGTCATGCAGTCGGTGGCAGCAGGGCCATCCTTCCGCCGATTATCTTCCTCCCCATTCTGCTTGTGATCGCCCTGGTGTTTTGGGGATTGTGGCTGCTGGCCCGCTGGCTGATTCGCGGGCGCCAGAGCTACTACCCGGCCGCTCCCCGCTGATACGCTCGCATTGCGCCGCCCTGCGTCCTTCCTTGCCACCGAGGCATCTAAAAAAAGTAGCTATGGATTTTCAGCTCGTTAGTGATTACACGCCACGCGGAGATCAGGGTCGCGCCATCGAAGAGCTCACCTCCGGCCTTGCGGCGGGGGATAAACATCAGGTGTTGCTTGGCGTGACTGGCTCAGGCAAGACCTTCACCATGGCCAAAGTGATTGAGCGGCTGAATCGACCGGCTCTGATCCTGGCCCACAACAAGACGCTCGCCGCCCAGCTATTCCACGAGTTCAAGCAGTTTTTCCCTACGAACGCGGTCGAGTATTTCGTCTCCTACTACGACTATTACCAGCCCGAAGCCTACATTCCGGCAGGCGACCTCTACATTGAGAAGGAAGCTACGATCAACGAAGAACTGGATAAGCTCCGCCTCTCTGCCACTCGCTCCCTGTTCGAACGCCGCGACGCAATCATCGTCGCCTCCGTAAGCTGCATCTACGGTCTAGGCTCGCCGGAGGCCTATTTCGGAATGTTGCTGCTGCTGGAAAAAGGCCAGAAGATCCGCCGAGAAGACATCACCAGCCGCCTTGTCGAGATTCTTTACGAGCGCAACGATGCCGACTTCCGTCGCGGAACCTTTCGAGTTCGCGGGGACGTCATCGAGGTCTACCCCACTTACGACGAGAACGCTTACCGCATCGAGATGTTCGGTGATGAGATCGATTCCCTGTCGCAGATCGACCCCCTTTTCGGAACGGTTCGACAGAAATACGCGCGCCTGCCGATTTATCCCAAGTCTCACTATGTGGTGCAGCCGGAGCGCAAAGGCACGGCCGTCACTTCCATTCTGGAGGAACTGGCATGGTGGGAGAAGGATCTCGAAACGCAGGGCAGGCTGGTCGAGTCTCAGCGTATCCACCAGCGCACGCGCTTTGATCTCGAGATGATCAAATCTGTCGGCTATTGCCACGGCATTGAGAACTATTCCCGACACTTTTCCGGTCGCCTTCCTGGGGAGCCGCCGCCGACTTTGCTGGATTACTTCCCGCGTGACTTTCTCCTCTTTATTGACGAGTCCCACGTCACCGTTCCGCAACTTCACGGCATGTGGCACGGCGACCGTTCGCGCAAGCAGAACCTCGTGGATTACGGCTTCCGCCTTCCTTCTGCAATGGATAACCGTCCCCTGCAGTTCGAGGAGTTCGACACCCGCACCAATCAGATCGTGTACGTCTCGGCGACGCCCGGCCCGTATGAACTCACCAAATCTGCTGGCGTCGTCGTGGAGCAGATCATCCGGCCCACCGGTCTTGTGGATCCGGAAGTCGAGATCCGCCCGGTGCGCGGCCAGATTGACGACCTTCTCGGCGAGATCCGCGACCGCGTATCAAAAAATGAACGAGTACTTGTGACCACGCTGACCAAGCGCATGGCCGAGGATCTCTCCGGCTACTACTCTGAGGTGGGAGTGCGCTGCCGCTACATGCACTCCGAGATTGAAACCCTGGAGCGCATCCGGCTGCTGCGCGATTTGCGTAAGGGTGAGTATGACGTACTCGTCGGCATCAATCTGCTGCGAGAAGGGCTTGATCTGCCCGAGGTCTCGCTGGTAGCCATTCTGGATGCCGACAAGGAAGGCTTCCTGCGCAGTTCCGGCTCGCTCATCCAGACCATTGGCCGCGCCGCCCGCCACATTCGCGGACGCGCCATCCTTTACGCAGACAGAATGACAGACTCCATGAAGCGGGCCATCGGCGAGACCGACCGCCGCCGCGAGGTACAGCGGCAATATAACGAAGAGCACGGCATCACGCCTACCTCCATCATTCGCCCCATTGACATGTCGCTCGTCAACATCCTCAAGGCCGAGTATGCGGATCTGACCGAAGAGAATGCTGACTTGCCTGCGTTCGATACTCAGGTTGACCTGAATACATACATCGGCAAGCTGGAGTCGGACATGCGCGAGGCGGCGAAGAAATTTGAGTTCGAAAAGGCTGCCAGGCTCCGCGACACCATCAAAGACCTGCGCACGAAGGAGTTCCTCTTCGGGTAAGCGAGCATGAGCCGGCAGAAAAGTGCTCGGCAAGTTCGATCCTGGCTGGTGTGAGTCCGCCGGCCAGCGCCATGAGGAAGGCCGCCGCTTATTCCGGCCATCCTCTTCTGTTACATTCATCTGCGGAGCTTTAACGCATGCTGAATCGGTATCTGATCAAGAGCACTCTTGTGGGTGCGCTCGGGGGTCTGCTCTTCGGCTTTGACACCGCTGTCATCTCCGGCACCATCCATTCCCTCACCCAGGTCTACCACCTCACCCCCAAGAGTCTTGGTCTTACCGTTTCCATCGCACTCTGGGGCACAGTCGTCGGAGCCATGAGCGCCGGTGCGATCGGCCAAAGACTCGGTGGACGCGAGACCCTTCGCATTACGGCCATTCTCTACGTGGTATCTGCCATAGGGTGCGCTTTTGCGTGGAGCTGGCCGGCACTTGTAGTCTTCCGCTTCATAGGCGGTCTGGGCGTCGGCGGCTCGTCGGTACTGGGCCCGGTCTATATCGCGGAACTGGCTCCCGCCAAGTGGCGCGGACGGCTGGTGGGAATGTTCCAGATCAACATCGTTATTGGCATTCTGCTGGCTTACTTTTCCAATTACGTTATTGGGACCATGAATCTTGGAGCCGCCGAGTGGCGCTGGCAGTTGGGCGTCGCTGCCGTGCCGGCGATCTTCTTTCTCATCCTGCTCTTCGGTATCCCGCGCAGCTCACGCTGGCTGGTCACCCAGGGACGCATAGACGAAGCTCGTTCCGTGCTGCAGATGATGGGCTCCCCAGAATCCGAAGCAGAGTTGCGGGAGATCGTGGATTCGATCCACCTGGAGCGATCGGCAAAAACCGAGCCTGTGTTTTCCGTCAAGTACAAGCTGCCGCTGTTTCTCGCCATCACCATCGGCATGTTCAACCAGCTCGCCGGCATCAATGCCATCCTCTACTACCTGAACCAGATTTTTGAGCAGGCCGGATTCAGCAAACTCTCCGGCGATCTGCAGGCAGTCGCCATTGGCTTTACCAACCTGATCTTCACCTTTGTCGGTATGTCCGTGATCGATAGAGTGGGACGCAAGACGTTGCTGCTGATTGGTGCCGTCGGCACGGGTGTCTGTCTTTCTGGCGTGGCTTACATCTTCACCACCCATCAACACCGGGGCGCACTGCTCTGGCTGCTGATCGCATACATCGCCTTCTTCGCTGTCTCCCAGGGGGCGGTTATCTGGGTCTATATCGGCGAGGTTTTCCCCAACCGCGTACGCGCCAAGGGCCAGAGCATTGGCAGTTCTGCCCACTGGATCATGAACGCCCTGATCGCCTTCGAATTTCCCCGCATGGCCAGCACTTCCGGCGCATACCCATTCATCTTTTTCGCGGCCATGATGGTAGTTCAATTCTTTGTTGTCCTGTTTATGTACCCGGAAACAAAGGGCTACACGCTCGAGCAGATGCAGCACAAACTGGGAATTCCATAGTTGGACGCAAGCCAACGCGTTCCACATGAGGTTTTCGGAAAATGCTGCCCGTTATAAAGGCAGTTTTTCGCTGATGCTGATAATAACTTCTTCGCCCAAGGTGCAACCGTTTACCCGGAAGTAACATCCTTTAAACCGAGGTAAAGATCCTGATCGCAAGTTTGATGACCCGTATCACTCTCCTGGTGGACGACAATGTTATTCAGGCCGCGACCCGCAAAGCGATCTTGGAGCGCGCAGGACAAAAAGTCACGGTCGCCGCAGATGGTTTTGAAGCCCTGTCCTTGCTCGAGAAGCCTGATGTTCTAGAACGAATCGGACTGGTCATCACAGACCACCTGATGCCGGGTATGAATGGCCCCGAACTTGTGGGCGCGATACGCTCCCTCCTTCCGTCAATTCCAGTACTGATTCTCAGCGGCCTACCCAACGCGGAAGATGAATATCAGGGCATGGATGTCGTATTCCGCAGCAAGCCTTTCCCACCGGATTCATTGATTGCCCTGAGCCGCGAGTTGTTGGATGAGCCGATGAGCCGCACTGCTTAGACCGAGCTTCCGCTAGGACACAGGCGTTAAGGGTCACTGGACTCAATCGCTCCCTCGCTCGATGCGTTTTTTCGACCATCTCAGACTTCTTTTCTGCTAGACTTCCGGTAAAAATACCGATGCGAGAGGTAACCCAGTGCCCTCTTCTTCGCCTGCTCCCCTCAAAGCCACCCCTTCAACTCCCGCTCAAAGCATGGTGCGGAGCCTCGAAATTAATGGCCGTATCACCGTCTACCTCCTTGAAAATCTCGATCCAGCAGCCTGGCGCGCCAGTCCTCCGGGCGGCAAAGGACGCGACATCGCAAGTCTATTCGCGCATATGATCAGCGTTCGACTGATGTGGCTGAAGGCCGCTGGGGGCACGGTTCCTGTTATTGAGATTGATAAGACAACGGCGACCGTTCCCCAAGTTCGCAAAGCACTCGAAGAAAGCGCCGTCGCCCTGCAAAACTTAATCGCCGGGACTCTTGAGACGGATGGACGAATCAAGAACTTCAAGCCCGATGTGGCAGCTTTTATTGGCTATCTCATCGCGCACGAAGCCCATCATCGTGGCCAGATCAGCTTGCTTGCCCGACTCGCCGGCTTTCCCGTCTCAAAGCAGGTTAATTTCGGCATGTGGGAGTGGGGAGTTCGCTAGGGCCTGGTGGTGGGCTCTGTGATATCGCGCACATTTCAACCTTTCGATTGATTGCCGTGCCAGCCCCGGGGTGCGACAATCGGTTGTGAATCTATGGCGGCATTTGGCAGCTTCGCTCTACTGCTCGCATTGGTGCTCTGCGCATACAACTTGCTCGCAGGTACGATCGCCCTGCGCCAGCTATCCACTGGGGCCGCAGGCAGAATTTCACCAGAACGGCTGGCGGAGACTGCCCGTCGCGCTGGGATATCAAGCTTCATTGCTGTATCGGCTGCAGCCGCCGCGCTTCTCTACTCGGTATTCACCAACAACTTCTCCATCGCCTACATCCTGCACCACTCCAATCGCGCGCTGCCCGGACCTTATAAGTTCGCTGCGCTCTGGTCCGGCCAGGAGGGCTCCCTGCTATTGTGGGCCTGGCTGCTGGCTGGATATGGATTTGTCCTGCGCCTGCGTCACAAAGTCGACGTCCGCCTGACGGCATACGCGTCCACGATTCTCGCTGCCATTCAAGTGTTCTTTCTGCTCCTGCTGAACTTTACGGCGCTTCCCTTTGCCATCGCTCCCGGCGAGATAGCGGGGGATGGCTTCGGCCTCAATCCCCTGTTGCAATATCCCGAGATGGTTATCCACCCGCCGATGCTGTACCTGGGATATGTAGGCTTTAGCGTGCCTTTCGCCTTCGCGCTGGGGGCGCTGATGATGCGCTATCCGGGGGAGAAGTGGATCCACATCACGCGCCGCTGGACGATGGTGACCTGGATCTTCCTCACCTGCGGAGTCGTCCTCGGCATGCACTGGGCTTACGCCGTGCTGGGCTGGGGCGGCTACTGGGGCTGGGACCCCGTGGAGAATGCCTCGCTGATGCCTTGGCTCACCGGTACTGCTTTTCTGCACTCGGTGATGATGCAGGAAAAGCGCGGCATGATGAAAAACTGGAATGTCTGGCTGATCTTTTCGACCTTCATGCTCTCTATCCTGGGTACGCTGCTCACCCGCTCCGGTATCGTCAGCTCGGTTCACGCTTTCGCTCAGTCTTCTATCGGAAACTGGTTTGTTGGTTTCCTGGTGATTACGCTCATCGTCTGCACCTTCACTTTTGTGTTGCAGCGCGATCACCTGAAGACGGAGCACAAACTCGAGTCCCTGGTATCGCGCGAATCGAGCTTCCTGTTTAACAACCTGGTGCTGCTCGCCGCCTGCTTTACCGTCTTGTGGGGCACTCTCTTCCCCGTCCTGTCCGAGTATGTGCAGGGCAGCAAGGTCACCGTGGGCGCTCCCTTTTACAACCGGGTCGCGGTTCCTATTGGTCTCTTCCTGCTCTTCCTCACCGGGGTCGGCCCCCTGTTGGCTTGGCGCAGTTCGTCTTTCAAGAGCATTCGCAAAAACTTCATAGCGCCTTTGGTGGCTGGTGTGGTCACGGCGATCATCCTCACACTTTTCGGCGTGCATTTCTGGCAGGATGAAGGCTCCTTTTACTCCCTGGTCTGCTTCTCCCTTGCCGCCCTGGTAACCACCGCGATTGGCTCGGAATTTGTCCGCGGAGCGGCTGTCATTCAGCGGCACACCGGCCAGAACATCCTCGCCTCGATGGTGCAACTCACTCGCCGCAACACGCGCAGGTACGGCGGCTACCTGGTTCATTTCGGCATTGTGGTGATGTTTGTCGGACTGGCGGGCTCGGCCTTCAACCGCAGCGTCGAAAAGGAGCTCGGTTTCGGTCAAAGCATGGATCTTGGTCCTTACCACCTGGTGTGCCAGAGCTTCACTCAGGAGACGAATGCGAACTACGACACCGAATACTCATTGATGGATGTCTATCGCAACGGCAAGAAGCAATTTCAACTGGCGCCGGAAAAACGTTTCTACCAGGCAAGCCAGCAGACCCAGACGATGGTGGCGAATCACTCCACGCCTCTCTGGGATCTATATCTCGTCTACGAAGGCAAGAACCCTGAAACCGGTCTTCCCATTATCAAGGCATTTTTGAATCCCCTGGTGATGTGGATCTGGATCGGCGTGGCTATCGTGGTCTTCGGCACGGCAGTAGCACTGATGCCCAATCTGACCGCGACCCTGGCTTCACAAAGAAATCGTCCGGACACGCTTGCGGCGTCAGCCGAAGTGGAGGCCCCGGCTTTGCGAGGAGGCGATTGATGAGGCGAAAGGTGAGGAGGCCCACACGCTTATCGAAGTCGGCGCTGCGTGTTGCCCAGGCCGCATTGTTGTCTGTGATCTTGACATTTTCCATGGGCGCAGCCAGCCCGGGAACACGCTTCAACGACCTTGGCCACAAGATGATCTGCAGTTGCGGCTGCAACCAGGTGCTGCTGGAATGTAACCATGTTGGTTGTCCAGCGTCGGAAGGGATGCGCAACGAGTTGATGGCCGGAATCGATCGCGGCGATAACAACAACCTCCTTCTTCAGTCTTTTGTGCAGAAATATGGCCCCACGGTGCTGGCAGCGCCCAGCGCCCAGGGATTCAATCGCGTCGCATGGGTGATGCCTTTTGCCGTGTTGCTGCTTGGTATGGGAGGCACCATGCTGCTGGTGCGCAAGTGGAAGCTGCGTAGCGTGGAGATGCCGCCTGTTCCTATCATGCCGGGGTTTGAACGGGTGCGGGACCGCATTCGCTATGACACGGATGAGTTCCGAGGAGATCCCCGCCCATGAGCACCCTTGCATGCGGAGTTTTGCTCCTTGCCCTTTTCGGATATATTTTCTGGCCGGAGCGGCACGTTGAGGCTCAGACCAAGAAGACGCGCCTCGACTTTTTGGAAGAGCGGCGCGACGTGGTCTTCGACAACCTGCGGGATCTGAACTTTGAGTATCATGCGGGCAAATATCCTGAGGAGGACTATGCTGCCCAGCGTGCTTCTCTCGAGAACGAAGCCGCCGAGATTGTCGCAGAGATCGATACCTTCCGCCTCGCATAACTTTAGGCACCCATCGAATTCTTTCGCGGCGGTATTTTGCCGTGGCGCTGGTCTTCTACGGCCACCCAACCATTTAGAATCAATGGAAACCATGAAGCCTCTTCGATCCCTATTCCCCGCCCTTGCGGTTGTTATCCTCCTGGCAAGCCCGCTGTCTTTGCTGGCTGCTTCTCTCACCGGCACTGTGACCAACCAGACGACCAACAAGCCCTCGGTGGGCGATGAAGTAGTCCTGCTGCAACTTCAGGCAGGCATGACCGAAGCTGGCCGGGTGAAGACGAACGCCAAGGGCCATTTCAGCTTCAATTTGCCCGAAGCAGGTCCTCACCTGATCCGCGTCGAGCATCAGAAGGGCTCGTATTTCAAGCAGGCCCCCCCGGGGACACAGTCAGTTGAGATCGATGTCTACGATGTGGCCGCAAAGGTTGAAGGCATCACTACCGAGGCCGACGTTCTGCGCCTGGAGGCGGATAACTCCGGCTTGAAGATTACTGAAAACTATTTTGTCAAAAACCAGTCTTCCCCGCCGCGCACCCAGTTTAGCGACCATGCGTACGAGATCTATCTGCCGACGGACGCGAAGATTGAAGGGTCCGCCGCGATGGCCCCCAACGGAATGCCGGTTGCCTCGTCTCCCGTACCGCTCGGCGAGAAGGGCCACTACGCCTTTGCATTTCCCATTCGCCCCGGCGAGACGCGCTTCCAGCTCAGCTACAGCGTGCCCTACAGCGGAAGCTACAAGTTCACGGCACGACTGGCGATGGCGGCCGAAAACGTTGCCATCATGTTGCCCAAGAGCATGAAGTTCACGCCGGCGAGCACCTCGTCTTTTCAACCTGTGAATGACGATGTAACCGCGCAGACCTACCTGGCCAAGAACGTTAACCCGGGCCAACCGCTTGAGTTCACGGTCTCCGGAACGGGTTCGATGCCCCGTGAAGCGCAAGGGGCCGACTCTCAGGCAAGCGTGGGAAGTCCAGATGGCCCCGGAGCGACGGTTGCTGCTCCGGGTTCGGCGAGCACGGATAAGCGTCCTGGAGGCGGTCTTGGAGTTCCCGTGGGCGGCGAAGATCCAATCAATAAATACCGCTGGTGGATCCTGGGCGGGCTGTCGGTGGTCCTGGCAGTGGCCGCAGGATTCTTGTTACGCAAGCCGTCGCCCCTTCCAGCACAGACGCCTACGACTACACCCGCGCGAGTTGCCGCATCTTCAGCATCAGCATCCGCCCAGGTTACGGCAACGGTACAAAACCCCATGCTGGCAGCGCTCAAGGACGAACTCTTCACGCTTGAAACTGAGCGCATGAAGGGCCACATCTCTGACGCCGAATACGCGCAGTTGAAGTCCGCCTTCGAAACCGTTCTGCGCCGTGCGCTGGCTCGCCAGGGGAGCTAGAGAGTGGACGGAGTAGCAGGTTTGATTTAGCAGAGCCTTCGGGCTGCTTTTTCATGGTGCACACTCGGCGGCCGCATCTTTCCCAAGGCTGATTCGTCTAAACAGGGGATAAGTCGGGGTCCGAGCCCGAAATTATGAATACATTCAAGACAGCGTTTCTTTTGACATTAATGAC
>JANXZS010000019.1 GCA_025355385.1 Acidobacteriaceae bacterium
CCAACACGGTGGCACTGATGCGCGGTCCCCTTGCCCTCATTGGCGTTGGGAATCTTCCGAAAGTAATGTCCCGGGCACAGATGCTCATGGCAAGACCGGCCGGGAAGAACTCGGAGGACTGGATGGTGGGAACGGGTGGGATCAGTTTCACCGCCCGGCCGTTCGCAGCGATCGGAGAAGAACCCTATCGACTGTATCACCCACTGGAGGGCTAACCGTGGGCCGGAGTCTTGGATCGGCAACATCACGAGGGCACCCATCTCTCGGCGCCTGTCTCTAGATAAGAAGGCGGACCGCAATTGCCGGTCCGCCTGCGCTCTGCAGCTTCACAGTCGCTTATTTGTAGTTTGCATTCGTCCGGGATAGATAGTCCCTATGCTGAGAGAAATCCACCACTGAATTCAGCGTTGGTCCGAACATCGGATTGGCTTTCACTGCATCGCGCACGGCCGCGTTCACTTTGTCCAACCCCTCGGCGTTGGCGGCGATGTAAACCAGGGAAAACGTACCAGGAGCCGCCGTGTGGATCGCCTCGGTATCCACTTCGTATTCGTGAATTGCACCCTCGGCCAGCAGCTTCTCCATCAAGGGCACGAACAGACTCTTGCTCAGCATCTCCACCGCGTCGGGCGAAGCGTCCGCCTTCAATTTATAGGTGGACACGTGGGTATAGACATCCTTGTAGGTGCCAGGATGCCAGTTGTAGAAGCGGCTCACCAAGATGCTGTCCTCGTGCTTGGTGGCGGCCGAATACACGGGTGATGTCGAACTGCCTGACTTGTATGCCTGCTCCAACACCGCTAGCAATCCCGCCATCGACATCGATGACCACCATCCGTCATGAGTGAAACCATCCGCCTGATGCACCATATTCATGTCGTTGCCGTAGCCTACAATGGAGCCCGCGGCCATCGCTTTTTGCAGTCTTTTTTCTTCGTCAGCCGTGGTCTTGTCCATCTCGCCCCACTGTGACCGCGGCACCGCCCAGTTTCCAACGTAAGAGTATAGGGGTGGTTTTTCCTTTATTTCGGCCGTCTGCGCCTGGGCCGGCATGCACCACGCCGCGCCAAAGACCATTGCGCACATCACTGCTATTCCTCTCATCCAATTTTTGGTCATGTTGATTTGTCCTCTCCGTACAGTCTTGGTTTCTTCCCCAACGTTCCGGGGCCGCCAAAGTGTATATCAGGGTGTGGACGAGGGCAAATAAGGTAGCCGGTGTGCCCGGATGGGGCCCGAGAGCCCAGTGTCTGCCGTGATTCCGCCACTCGCGGCTCGAATCGGGGCTGAAATCCGGGAAGAGGAGAGAACATGATGGCTACCGCAGTTTCGCGACAACCGCTCTTTCCTAGTCACGATGGATGGACCATGAAAAGACCTAGCAAGCAATCTGCCCGTGGAAAACGAGATTCTTGAACGACAGGTGTTGATCTGCAAGGCTTTCGCAAATCCTACCCGTCTCCATATTCTAGATCTTCTCGGCAAACGCAACTGGTCCGCGGCCGAAATCCAGCAACAACTCGGCATCTCCAAGGCGAATCTCTCTCAGCATGCCACGGTGCTGAGATCGGCCGGCATTGTCGTCAGGCGGCGACAGGGGAACCATGTCTATTTTTCGCTGGCCATGCCAGAAGTCAAGAAGGCCAGCCAACTCGTTCAGCATGTCCTCCGCGTGCAAATTCGTAACGGGCAGAGACTCATCTAAACGCGCTGCGTCAACCCGGCTCGGAGGTGAGCTGCGAGTAGAGTTCGCGGTTAAAAAGGGTTGGGGTTGGGTCGTTCCTTAGCGCCCGCAGCAGGAAGGCGCCGGGGTTTGCGAGCGGGGCAGCGCATCATTCCTGAAATTATGACTATAAAGGAACAACACCTGATTCGTGCTCGCTGTCAGGGCTCGAAGAGCCGGAGTCGGTGTAAACTTGAAACTACCGCAGCCATGATCGACATCCATAGCCATATTCTGCCGGGTCTAGACGATGGCGCTCGGGATAGCGACGAGGCACTGGCCATGCTCCGACTGGCAGCGGAGAACGGTACGACCGAC